>JAWOHM010000084.1:0-9927 GCA_046485165.1 Thermoplasmata archaeon | reverse complement strand
GTCAACCCGGCCCTGTTCAAGGCCTTCGGGGTGTACCTGGTGCTGGTGATCGCCAATTGCATCGTCATCGCCGTGCCGCTCATTCTGGCGGATAACGAATACAACATGATCGAGAGCCTGATGCTGTCCCTGGGGGCCGGGTTGGGGTTCTTGCTGGCCCTCTTTTTGAGCCTTGAATTTCGTGATTTCATATTGTTAAGAACTCATTCAGGTTGAGTCCATATTGATGAAATTACAGGATTGCTGGGGGAGCGTTCCTCTCGGTTGTGACCGTGAGGAGCCCTTAATTGAACCATTCCGCCTTTCATCCGCAAATTTAAAAATTGCGGTATCATGGTGAATGTTTCTATTGCAAATTATTCCAATCATTCACCAGATACCTAATGCCATCAGCATATAGAACGCATTAGGTTAGAAGGCGGACATGTTCAATGAAAAGATGCTGCCGGGACGAACTGGCAGCATTCACATTAAAAGAATCTTTGTTTCCTCTTTGAAATGTATGCCGATGTTCGCCAGCTCGTCCAGTATCGGCTCGTATATCCCGGGCGATACCGGAATGTTGACACCAGCTTCCGTTATCTTGCCCTCAAGTATCATCCGCACCGCGATGGCCGCGGGAAGGCTGACCGTTCTGGCTATGGAGGTGTCCTTGCCAATCTCCCCGAAGTCCAGCAATGTGGAGGTGATGAGCTCCTTCTTTCCCTGGAACTCGGCAATGAACTCGTGGTGCATGACTATCATGTCCCTCTCGTCTTTTCCAAGAGACATCTTTTCAAGGGTGAGGACGTTCATCCAGTCCAGGGGGTTGTCCTTGTCCTTGGGCAGCGGCTTATCGGAGAACAGGCCCAGCCATTCCAGCCTCTTGATTACGGTGGCGTAGGGTTTCAGGCCCAGGAATTTGGCAGTGGCTGCTGCCAGGTCTTCCTTCGGCTTGGCCTTGACCAGGTGGCGCATGAGGTCTGCGTAAGTCTTTCCCTTGAGCGCCTCGATGGGGGTTTCCTCCAGCAGGCCAAGTGCCACAACGTTGCGCATGGTCTCGCACCAACCGGTCATGCGGAACGTGCCCCTGTAAACGGTCTTGGCATCCTTCAGGCCATAAATGTCCTTGTATGGAACAGAATTCCTGTTCGGATAATTCTCGAAGGCGCCAATGCCAGGGACATTCTCAATCCTGTAATTCTCGAACAGCTGCTCGCCCGGGTATTCCCGGATCTTGCCGTTCTCCAGCCACTTTGAAGGATTCTTGGATGCCAGGAGCACACCCCTGGGAGCCCAGGAGAACTTGTAGCCGAAAGGATTGTTGTTCGCCTCGAAGGCCTGGAGGGCGCCGGTAGTGGACCTGAAACTGGTGACCTTGCCGCCGCGCTTCTCGACATCATGTATTATCCTCATGGCAGACATGTGGTCGATGCCCGGATCGAGGCCGGACTCGTTCAGGAATACCAGCTTGGCTTTCTTTGCAGCATCGTCGAATGCCCTCATTTTATCGCTGACATAGGAAGTTGTGACTAGATGCTTCTTATGCTTGAGGCAGAATTCTGCCACCTTCGGGTGGTGCAGATACGGCAGCAAACTGACTGAAAGGTCATGCTCCATGACCAGTTTGTCCAACTTCGGAATGTCATCCTCCTTCTCCGCGTCCAGGGCCACAGCCTTGCCGTTCTTGTGGCCGCCAATCAATGCCTCCGCCTTGCTTACCGTGCGGCTGGCCACCGTCACCTGGAACCCGTGTTCCAGAAGATAGGCCACCATGGGCCTTGCGACCAGTCCCGCGCCGAGCACCAATACCTTTTTCATTTTTCTCACACACCTGGCCCCTTGACTGCGGCAGGACCGAACCGCCATATTGCTCCATTTAGATAAGGGTTAGCCCTCCAAATGCTTATTCAGATATTCATAATTTGGAGTGAACTGGCCCTTGTGGGTTATCACTGCCTTCTTTATCTCCGGGGGAAGGTCCAGCTCTGAGAATTCAGCGTTGAAATCCGCCTTGCCGATGGATTGCGCAAAGGGCATGAGTTGGCCGCCGAAGAATATCGAGGCTTCCCTGGGCAGTTCGGATGGCAGGGTATCCACGGACATGATGACCGGTCCGTTCCCCTCCCAGCCCCATTCCTTGGCGTCCTTTTCAGCATTGTAAACATAAACCGGATTGCCGGGTTCGGTGGCCTTCAGGGTGCATTCTATCGAGCCTTCGATGTCACAGGTTATGTCGCCGATGACCTTGAGCATGGATTGCCTGATCCATTTTTCCTTCACCCATCTCTTCGTGACCAGCCGGGGATATCTATCGTCCCAGTAGATGCAATTCACCAGAATGCTGAGGCGGCCAAGGTATTGCTCGAAGACGCCATTGTACTTCTCGGGATGCTTGAAATAGTCCTGGAGCTCGAAATGGCCTTCCGGGTCTTTTGGCTCGACCATGTCCTTCTCATAGAACACTACCTTGTATATCAGATGCGGTGAGAAATCATCCTTCTCGAACATCTCCTCCAGCTCGGACGGGGCAACTTCCTCCACCGGCAGTATGTCCAGGATGGATTGGGCGCCCTTGGAGACATTTCCATAGCCAGCAAAGCCCACCACCATTGGCCCCATTCCCTTGGGGAGGCCCATGATGGATATCCAGCGGCCAATGACGTAGAGCGCGGCCTTTGCCTCGTCCAGGCTGCCGTATTCCAGGGGCCTCTTCAAAGCCAGGAACGGAGTGTCATAGCCCTCGCTTTCCAGGCGCTTTCCGTATGTGTAAAGCGTTTCCAGCATGCCGGCGAGCCCGGCATAATTGCCAAAGAATATGAGGCGCTGGTTGCGGTCATTGGTCACTTTCTCGTAATCTATCAGCGTGAATCGCCGGTCAAGTATCTCCTTCAACATGGGCATGTTGTACTTCTGGCCCTTGATGACATGGGCGAAGAACATTCCGGCCTGGTTTGGCTTTATGAACTCGATGGGAAATTCCTTGACGCCGAACACTATCTTGGCATCGGATAGGTCCTCCTGGACGCTTGCGCCCACCTCGACATATTCGGAATCCTTGAAAATGCGGATGTCAGATGGCTGGATGTGGACCTCAAAGCCCTTTCCGACCAGGTCCTTCACGTGCCTGGGTGCCAAGGGAACCCTTCGTTCCCATTCATTTTTGTCCTCGCGCCTTATGCCTATCACTGGGTGTGTCATTCATTTGCCTCCGAATGTGCCTTGGAAGTAGTTTACATTAAAAAGGGTTTGTAATACCTTGGTGAAACATTTATTAGAGGATGCGCCTTGGGCAAAAGCAATGAGAAGCCGTGTAATATTAGCCTCTGGTTCTCCCAGGCGGAAGGAGCTTCTTGCCAGAATTGTGGATGATTTCGAAGTCGTCAGCAGCAACATTGATGAATGCATGAAAAAGGATGCCATGCCTACGGAAGTGGCCATCCGCAATGCGCTGGAAAAGGCCAGAATAGTGTCCTCAAGCAATTCCGATGCCCTGGTCATCGGGGCGGACACAGTGGTTGCCCTGGACGGCACCATCATTGGAAAGCCGGATTGTCCCGAGAAAGCCATGAGAATTTTGAAATCACTTTCCGGCAGAACCCATCAGGTGATAACCGGCGTGGCAATCGTGCATGCTGGAAGGGGCATCGAGCGCACTGGCTCCGAGAGCACTGAGGTCACATTCCGGGATTTGTCTGAAGAGGCAATCAAGGGATATGTTGCGGCCGGGACCTGCCTGGACAAAGCAGGGGGTTATGGCATCCAGGACATCGGGGGTGAGTTTGTCCGTTCCATCGCGGGAGATTATGACAATGCGGTAGGCCTGCCCTTGAAACTAATATCAAAAATAATGGGTGAAATGGGCAAAATGATGGGCTCGTAATAAAAAAGTATAATACAAATCAACATATCACCATCAGCAGAAGGGGGGTTCGTTGACCTGTTCTGAAGGCAACCCCGAGGAGGAACTTGAATGATAACGTTCAGTGAGAAACAGCTAAAGATACCGAAAATGACCAAACCGGTCTATCTTGTCACTGGCGGGATGTCCAAATTCGCAAGGGCATTCCCTGACAAGAGGACGGAAGAGATATGCATCGACGCATTGACGGAGGCGGCAAATTTCATAAACATGACGCCCGCCCAGCTGAAGAAGTACATCCACACATGCTACTATGGGCACTTCGCCGACCATTTCGGCGACCAGCTTCTCGGCGAATCCGTGATACATGACCGGTTGGGGCTGGACCCGCTGGGCAACATCGGAGTCAAGACCGGCGGCGCCACTGGCGGCTCCACTATCTGGGAGGCCATCAAAGCGGTCGCATCTGGGTATTCGGACTGTGCCCTGGCCATGGGCTGGGAGCGCATGGACGAGGTTCCGACCGATGAAGGAAACAACCTGATTTCCTGCGCGGCGGACAAGGACTGGGAGACCCCGATGGGGCATATCTACACCGGTTACTACGCGGTCATGGCCCAGAAGTACTGGCAGGTATTCGGCAAGGAGGAAGAGTCCTTCAGGAAGACCATGGCGGAGATTGCAGTGAAAAACCGGGGATATGCACGAATGAACCCCCACGCCCAGGGTCCGATGGATATCACTGTGGAAGATGTTCTGAACTCGCCCATTGTTGCTCATCCGCTCAGGGCGCTGGACTGCTGCCTGATGAGCGTCGGCGCAGCATGCGGGATAGTTGCGGACGAGAAGACAGCATACGAGATGACAGAAAACCCCCTCCGGATTGACATCGGGGCCGGAAGCCACACTTTGAGAGTTGCCGACAGGCGCCACATGGAGATCCCGCTTCTGCCCAACGAGACCAAGGACCAATACGCAGACCTGGGGCAGAGGTTCCCGGGCGGCGAGAGGTATCCCGGCTTCTCCGGATTCCTGGCTGCCAGGATGGCCGCTTACTACGCGTACAACATGGTCGGGCTTGAAGACCCCACGAAGGACCTGGACCTTGTAGAACTGCACGATGCGTTCACAATCAGCGACATCCAGACTTACGAGGACATCGGCATAAGGCCATACGGCGAAGGGCGGACATACGTTGAATCCGGTGACTGCTACCACACGAACCCGAAGACCGGAGAGCCGGGCAAGCTTCCTGCCAATCTGAGCGGCGGACTCATCGGCAACATGCACGCGGTGGGCGCCACCGGCCTGATGCAGATTGTCGAAGTTGCGCAGCATTTGTGGAACCGCTGGGGCGAGATGCACGGCGACGATGCAAAATGGGAAAGGTTCGGGCGCGAAAAGCCGAAGGACTGGAAGAACCTGCAGGTCAATGGCGCAAAGCGCGGGTTGGCAATCAGCCACGCCGGCGTGGGTTCCCACGTCACCTGCACGATACTGCAGCATCCTGACCACGTTCTTGAGAGGAGGGATTAACCATGAAAAAGGAACATCTGGCATCGAAAGATGAGGATGCAAGGCGCGGGACCGTGAAGGTCAAGGATGGAAGGTACAAGCCAACCGGACTCTTCCACTTCATCTCGCCTAACTCCCCAATATTCGATGAGTCAACCGGAAAGCTCATGGGCATCACCAACCCCAGGGACATGACGTACATCCACTCCTACGGCGGAGAGGCCATATTCTTCGAGAGCCTCGGCAAGGGAAAGCTCATGGCCAGCAGATGCGACAACGGGGACTGCGAGTCCAAAGGCTCCGTATTCATGCCGTTCAGGATACACTGCCCCGACTGCCTGATGAAGAACACCGTCGTTGATATCACTGAGCGTGCCAAGAAGAATGCCATAGTCCATTCGTTCATGATAACCGAGAGGACCGGAGCCTTCAACACCCTGCCGACCCCGATTAAATTCGTCAACGTGGAGTTCGATGGCGTCTGCACCATACTCATGGGCGCCCTGATACGCGGAGAGACGAAGATAGGCATGAGGGTAGTTCCAATATTCAAGACCAAGAACCCGGACTACATCATAACCGACATGCTGTGGGTGCCTGCGGACTGGCCGGTGAAAGACTTGCCTGAGGGCTATACCTACTGAGCAAACAATGCCAGGCGGGAAACCACCTGGCTCATTTTCATTATTTTGGGTCGACCAAATTCCAGAAACATTAAAATACGGATGCGTGTTCAACCCCCATCCTGGCAAAAAAAAGGATACAACATGGCCAGGATGCAAACGCAAAGATGGAAACAGGTTCATTGAAACCTGTTCATCGCGCCGTCGTAGCTCAGCCTGGTGGAGCGGCTGACTGTTAATCAGCAGGCCACAGGTTCAAATCCTGTCGACGGCGCTTTTTATTTGTCTCACGTCAAATAAAAAGCGAAAAATAAAAAGTCCGTCGAATTCTGAATCGGTTCATTTATGTTCAAAAGAATTCGACAGGACCGGCAAACTAGCGACACCCAGCAAACAACACCAAAGTCTGTTTGCCGGCTTTTGCATTGGAGCGATTCTTTCATCCTTCGCATTGCATTTTCGCAACATAACTCCCCAGATAATTATTAAAACCAGCATAGCAATGCACACCCTCATGGACCACGGCCACATCTTCCGCAGGATTTTCCATCTCAGCGGGCCATTGGTGCTGCTGTATTACGTGTCGCCAGACCCATTCCTGTGGATATCAAAAAATGGGTGGGTGTTGCTTGGGCTCACCGGATTGCTGATACTGGAGGCCATCAGGCTTTACACCGGCCGTGTGTTCTTCGGGTTGCGGGAGTACGAGAGCGGCCAGATATCAGCCTATGCATGGGGGGGCATCGGCGTGGCAATCGCGCTGCTGCTCTTTCCGATGCCATTCGTCATCTGCGCCATCGTGGGGGTTTGCTGGGCCGACCCGCTGATAGGCGAGATGCGGAAGAGGAAGAGAATGCTCCTCTACCCAACGCTTCCTCTCATCATCTACTTTCTGATAGTGTCAATTTGCTTGATGTTTTTCTCAGATATCAAATGGATTCCGATTTTCCTCCTGGCATTCGCGGGAAGCATGACCGCCATCGCCATCGAGAAGCCGAAATGGCCGGTGGATGACGATTTCCTGATGCTGATAGTCCCTCTCGTGGCCATGACCCTGGTGCACGAATACCTGCATTTCGCGGGATTGGTCATATAGTATTATTTTTCCCCGTGTTGAGTAGAAAGTTTTAATAGTGAGTAGGGAATATTGGGGATAGGTGAACACATGGCTGTAGGATTTGTATTGATTTCAACCGCGCCAGCAAAGGAGCATGAGGTGTACAATGAACTCCTGAAGGTGAAGGAGATAGTGGAACTTCACCCGCTCTTCGGGGAATATGACCTCATCGCAAAAATAGAAGCAGACGACTTCAATGTCCTGGGACAGGTAGTCGTGGACAAGGTCAGGTCAATACCGGGTGTCATTGACACGAAAACGCTTACAGGCATGAAATTCTGAGGTGAGAAAGATGATAATAAACATCAACGCAGACGTGATATATATCTTCCTGCTAGTGTTCATGATGATTCTCGGACTGGGGCTGCTCATCGCAGGCATATTCACGGTGTACTTCGGCAGCGGAAAGAGCCGCGGCATTGGCGCGGGACTGCTTGTCGGCGGCATAGTGATCGCCCTGCTGGTGTTCCTGATGGATTACATGAACATGATCATCCCGTCTGACATGTTCCTCTGGGACACTGTGATATTCCCTGGCCTAGTCTTCTTGGGCGCTGCGATACTCGGCGGCCTTGCGGCGGTCGGGATGTTCCTTCTCGCAATAATGAAATCCTGATTGTGAGCACATGGCCTGAGATATAATTCAAATATATTATCCAGCCAAAGCGCTATTTCTTCTTTTGTGATGCATATCGCTTGGCAGCCATGACCAGGCCGAGATGCGTCCTGGAAGGATTCTCCGGCCTTGACTTGAACTCCGGGTGGAACTGTGTGGCCAGGTAGAACGGGTGACCCGGCAGTTCAGCAACCTCCATGCGCACGCCGTCCTTCGAGCGCCCCGTGAACCTCAATCCGCCGGCCTCCATCTTGCCGATGAACGCGGGATTCACCTCATACCTGTGCCTGTGCCTCTCGGATATCTTCGTTTTTTGGCGGTAAAGCTCGCAGGCATTGCTTCCCTTGGCCAGCCTTATCTCATGAGCGCCAAGCCTCATGGTGCCGCCCATGTCTGTCACGCCTTCCTGTTCCGGAAGTATGTCTATGACAGGGTATCTCGACCTGGGATCGAACTCGGAACTGTTGGCGCCCTTCCATTTCATCACATTTCGACAATATTCAACGACCATCAATTGGAATCCAAGGCACACGCCCAACATGGGAATTCCCTTCTCCCTGGCATAATGTATGGCATCAATCTTTCCCTCCACGCCCCGGTCCCCGAAGCCGCCCGGTATCAGTATGCCATCCACGCCCTTGAGCATTGAAGCAGCTCCCTTCTTTTCGAGGTCCTCGCCCTCGAGCCATCTCAGGTTTACCTTCACCCCGGCCTCTGCCGATGCATGATGGAACGCCTCGATATGGCTTATGTAAGAGTCCTTCAGATGGGTGTACTTGCCGACAACGGCTATTTCCACGGTCCCGGACGGGTTGAGCAGGTTCCTCACGAAGGCATCCCATTTCCTCATATTGCCCTTGGGAAGCTCGAGTCTCATCTTCCTGAGCAGGAAATTTGTCAGGCCTTGCCGTTCCAGTATCTCAGGGACCTGGTATATCGATTCCGCGTCCGGGGCGCTGACCACCGCTTCCAAGGGAACATCGCAGAAGAGGGATATTTTTCTTTTTATATCGTAATCCAGCATCTTCTCGCCCCTGGCAACTATCACGTGCGGGATTATCCCGATTGCCCTCAGCTCCTTTACCGAATGCTGGGTGGGCTTTGTCTTCTGCTCCCCGACGCTGCCCATGATGGGGACCAGGGTGGTGTGCACGAAAATGCAGTTCTCCTCGCCGCCGGACTCCCTGTACAACTGGCGCACCGCCTCGAGGAACGGCATGGACTCGATGTCTCCCACGGTCCCGCCCAGCTCCACCAGGACGATGTCGGCGCCGGAGGCTTCTCCCACCTTCTTTATCCTCTCTTTTATCTCATTGGTGATGTGCGGTATTATCTGGACTGTCTTGCCAAGGTAATCGCCGCGCCTCTCCTTCTCTATCACGGATTTGTAAACTTTCCCGGTGGTGATGTTATGGTCACTGGAAAGCCCGATGTCAAGAAAGCGCTCGTAATTCCCAAGGTCCAGGTCGGCTTCCGCGCCATCATCCAGGACATATACCTCGCCATGCTGGTAGGGATTCATGGTGCCTGCATCGCAATTCAGGTACGGGTCTATCTTGACCGCAGTGACCTTCAAACCGCGGCCCTTCAACAATCTCCCAATGGAAGATGCGGTTATCCCTTTACCCAAACCTGACAAAACGCCGCCCGTGACAATTATGAACTTCATTGTACCACGGGCGTAGGCCATCTGCTTCATCTAATAAAAGGTTTCGCTGAACTTATGATTTGAATTTGCCCATATAATATTTGAGGATATATGGTATAGGGTCTGGCTTCTTTATTGATTCCAAGGGTCTAGCTTGGTTATTGATTCTTAGGGTCTAGGGAATAGTGATAAGGGACTGGACTTGCCTGACCTGACGCCAGGCAAGCATAAAATGCGATTTTCAACAACCACCAGCGAAGCATTCCCACCCGGCTACAATCGTCAATTCTCGTGCAGGCTCTTTGAAAGAAATTCCGGATCGGTGGTCAGGTTCACACCCAGCCTTCTGAGGCCGGTCTCGTCGCCCGGCGATGGGATGTGGGTCAGGTGTACCTCGCAATCCCGGAGGTCGCTCAGCCTCTCCATTGCATACTGGGCTGCGGGATTGTGGGCTGCGCTTATGCTCAGGGCCACAAGGGTCTCGTTCAGGTCCAGGCTCATGGCCTTCTCTCCCAGTATCTTTGTTTCGAGTATGCCGATGGACGTCAATATGCTGGGCGAAAGTAT
>JAWOHM010000083.1:0-43721 GCA_046485165.1 Thermoplasmata archaeon | reverse complement strand
AATAAGCATATACCCGTGGGAACATGGTAACCGGCTTCGACATCTGGGGTCATGACCCTTCACTGCGCAGGCACTGGAGGGTGCGATTTGCAGCATTCATCATAGACGCTGTCATCGCATTCGTCCCGACCTCGCTCATTCTCTATTTCCTGAACATAGAAGAAATCATCCTGGTTGGGTTGGTGAACAGTGTGGTTTTCTATCTATTGTCATCTGTTCCGGAGTCCCTGACGGGCGCGTCCGCGGGAAAGCGTGTGATGGGGCTCAGGGTCTATCCAACAACGGGAGATAGCCTCGCGGGAAAGGCTTGCCTGCGCAACATCCCGAGATTCTTCTGGTTCGCGCTTCCGCCCCTGGACTTCGCAGCCGGCATGGCGACGAGGGGCGACCCCAGGCAGAAGATGTTCGACAGGCTTGCAGGTACCAAGGTTGTCCATTTCAGCGAGACGGAGAGATATGAGAACGCGCTGAAGACCGTTTCCGAAGGCGAAAAGAAAGAAAATGATGACAGCAAAGATGCCTGCCAGGAATGCGGCGGCAAGCTGATGTTGTTGCCGGACGAGAAGCTCCAGTGCGAGAAATGCGGACTGATACAATGAAGATTGTCTATCATGAGGATTTCCTGAAGCAGACCCAGGCCGCCAGCCATCCCGAGTGCCCGGAGCGCCTGTCCTCGATCATGGCCCACATGGACGAGCATGAACTCCATCCCGGCATCATCACCCCCGAACCGGCTGACCTGAAGGACATCACCCCGGTCCATTCGGAAGATTATCTGAACCTGCTGAAACATTTCGGCAGGGGACGGCTGGATGCGGATACCGCGGTCTATCCTTACACCTATGACATGGCAATGCTGGCGGCGGGGGGCGGCATTGCAGCGGCCGCCAACATGCTGGACCACAGGGAACCGACATTCGCGCTGGTCAGGCCGCCCGGCCACCATGCCACAACCAACCAGGGCATGGGGTTCTGTTACATCAACAATGTCGCAGTTGCAGCGAACTGGCTCAGGAAAAAATTGGATAGGGTCGCTATCGTGGACATAGACGTGCACCATGGCAACGGCACCAATGATGCCTTCCTGGACCGGAGCGACATCCTTTACATTTCCACCCACCAGTGGGGAATCTACCCCGGAACCGGCCCGACTTCAGAGACCGGGGTGCGCGAAGGTGAGGGATATACCGTGAACATACCAATGGGCGCCCATTGTGGCGATGCGACATTTGAAGCGGCCAGGGACAGGCTGATAATCCCCATACTGGAACAGTTCAAGCCGGATGCCCTGCTCGTCAGTTTGGGCGTTGACGCGCATTACATGGACCCGCTATCATCACTGACACTGTCCAGCAAGGGATACTTGAAAATGATGGAAAGGATGGCGAAGCTTGCGGAGGACATCTGCGAGAACAGATGGGCCGTGTTCCTGGAGGGCGGATACAACATCCACGCCCTGGCTGATGTGGTCGGCAATGCGATGGCCATGGCCGGGGGGGAGCAGGCCACCACCTGCTTCGACGATGTCGCGGACGCGGAACTCAACGGCTCCAAATGGATATCTGAAGCCCAGAATGTACATTCGAAGCACTGGAATTTGTAAATTACATATTGAGAAAGTTATATTAGTAAATGGTACTTGCGGGCGCATAGGTGACCGCGAGCATGTCAGACGACAATAGTGCCGGAATCCCGGCTCCAGAGAACGCTGCGCAACTGAACGCGATGGCAGAACAGCCAAAGAAAGTTATGAGCCGCTGGTTGGTGGTGATAGGGGCCATTCTTATACAGCTGGCCCTCGGGGCCATCTATGCGTGGTCGGCTTTCACAACCCCACTCTCCGGAGCAACCAGCGAGTACGGTTTCACAAAGTTGGAAACCCAGCTGATATTCAGCGCAGGGCTTGCTGCCTTCGCTATCATGACCATAATCGGCGGCCGCATGATGAAAAAATACGGGCCGCGGACAATGGCTCTCATGGGCGGCATAGTTCTCGGTCTTGGTTACATCCTCGGCGGCCTCGTCGGCGCAAGTTTCATAGGGAAACTCGCCACAATCGGAATAATCGGCGGTGCCGGGATAGGTCTGGCGTATGTGGTTCCGATTGCAACCGGCGTCAAGTGGTTCCCGGACAAGAAGGGCCTGGTCAGCGGTATCGCGGTCGCGGGATTCGGGTTCGGTGCATTCATCTGGATATTGCTTGCCAACCCGCCCAGCGTCCTGGGATTCAGCGGCTTGATAACCAAGACAATTGTAGATGCGGCTCACCCCTTCGTTTACACTGTGGCCAATGTGGACATGGTTTTCATGATTTACGGAGTTCTGTTCCTGGCCCTCGTTGTGCTGGGATCGCTCGTCATGGTCAACCCCCCGGATGGCTGGAAGCCAGCTGGGTGGAACCCCCCTGCCCCGACGCCCGGAAAGGCCGCGTTCAAAGGATTCTCACCCAAGGAGATGATGAGGAGCCCCCAGTTCTGGATGCTCTGGACAATGTTCATATTCGGAGCCTTGGCCGGCCTCATGGTCATAGGCAACGTTCAGAACTTCGCCAAGCACGCTACAGATGGTTTCGAGGGCCATGGATTCACAGCCCAGCAGGCCGCAGATTTCGCAGTGCTCGGCGCGGCCATATGCTTGCCCATATTCAACGGTGCAGGCAGAATCGTATGGGGCCAGGTTTCTGACAAGATAGGCCGCAAAAATGCTCTCATCGCCATGTTCCTGTTCCAGGGCGCGATGATGGCCTTCTTCTTCTACACGACCGGCAGCGAATATTTATTCTACATCGTCGCAGCCCTTATCGGCTTCAACTTCGGAGGCAATTTTGCCCTCTTCCCGGCAGCGACCGCAGATTCTTTCGGCTCGGACACCGTGGGAATCAATTATGGATATGTCTTCACCTCATACGGAATCGGCGGCATAGCCGGCCCCTTCATTGCAGGCGCTGTCCAGGATGCGGGATTGGCATTCACATATGCATTCCTGCCCGCTGCATTGCTCTGCTTCATCGCTGCAGGGCTGGCATTCCTTTACAAGCCTGAGGCAGCAGCCGCAAGCAAGACGGTCAGGAGGGCCAGAAAGCCCAGCCCGTTCATAATGGAAATGAGGCGGATGTACAGAGCCGCGCTGAGGGCGACCAGATACGCAGCCCGGTCATCCAGGCGCCCATGATGTTTTGGATATTGCAGGTGATGAGATGTCAGCCGGAGAACACATCGAGCGCCTACTGACAGGCAACAGGAAGTTCGTCTCCAAGAACGATGGTATCATCCAGAAACATCTCGACGGCCAGAAGCCATTTGCAGCCATACTGACATGCTCGGATTCAAGAGTTCCGCCCGAATTGATTTTTGATGTTGGCATAGGCGAGATATTCGTGGTCCGGGACGCGGGGAATATCGCCATGGACGCCTCGGCAATCGGCTCCCTGGAATATGCCGTTGAGCATCTCCATGTCCCCCTTGTCGTTGTGATGGGGCATACCAGATGCGGCGCCCTGCACGCGGCCGAACAGGGACCGGGCGATGATTCCAATGTCGGCGAGATAGTGGATGAGATAAGGTGCTGCTTCCTGAGGGAGAAGGACCACGTCAAGGCCAATATCCGGATGCAGATGGGGCACCTGCTCGAGAAAAGCCAAGCAATATCCAAAGCAGTGGAATCGGGGGAAACAACCCTGAAAGGCGCGGTTTATCATCTAGAGGATGGCAGCGTGGAGTTCCTGGACTGAGACGACAAAAAGGTTAATATGCATTCACCCATTGCGCCAATGTCCCGGGTGCGGTTGTAACTCAGCTGGGAGAGTGCCTGACTGAAGATCAGGTTGTCGCTGGTTCAAATCCGGCCAACCGCACTTATTAATTTATTGCTTGATGCAATAACTCACATGTCGAACGGCGACACCATGTCGCCCTTCTCCTTCTGCAGCTTCTCTATCCTGGCTCTCTGCTCCATCATGACCTCGAATACCTCGGGGGGCGCGTTTTTCACCCTGTCCCTGTAGAGGACCATCAACCTGTCGATCTTGGTCAGGTGGGAGGAGCACCAGAGCGCGAACTGCTTGACATACGCCTCCTTGGAGTATTCCTTCTCCAAAACGTCCCTGAATATATCGCGGAGGTCATCATAGGTCGGAATCATGCCTGTCGGTGTGCGTATGGCGTCCGCGTCGTCATGCACCCTGTTTGCCACCCATTTCAGCCACACCCTCTTGTCGGCTATGTCGTTGAGGTATTTGTCAGTCTTCGAGTCCTTTATGAAATAGTTGGTGCTGAATATCCTGGGCGGATTTTCACATCTGGCGCCGAATTCCAGGTTCTTCTTCACATATGTGCCCACCGGTACCGAGAGAAAATCAAGGTTGGACATCGGGTTGAAAACAGTTACTCCGGTCTGGCCCAGGGTTGCCGCGGTGGTCTCGGACTCAAGGCTGGCGCCCTTGGTTATGATGCCATGCTGCCAATCGAATGCCTCTTCGACCGGCACCCAGGTATCCGAATCCCTGCCGCCGTAGATTATGGCGCGAATCCTCACGCCCTCCGGATCCTCCAGCCTCGGCTCCACGTTGTCAAGGCAGTTCAGGGACAGGCAGAACCTTGCATTCTTGTGTGATGGGGGTATCTCCTTCCCGGCCGCATCGACCTTCCCTTTCCTCCATTCCCCCGAGTGGTTGAAACCCATCTCCGGGCAGGCGCCGTCCATTCCCTGCCAATATATGCCTCCGTACGGCTTGACCAGGATGTTGGAGAAGATGATCTCGTTCTCCGGGTTCTTCAGAACATTCCAGAGCTGCGGGTCGTCCCTGGAGTTGATGCCGTGTATGACCCCGAACATCCCTTTCTCGACATTCACGGCCCGCACGTTGTCGCCCACTATCCTGAGGAACGCAATGTCGTCCCCGAGTATGGCCTCGTCCGGGACCATCGCGGTGGATGTCTTGCCGCACATTGATGGGAAGGCGCCTGTCATATACACGCGTCGGCCGTTGCGCGCCGTGACCCTCATAATGAACATGTGCTCTGTGAGCCAGTCCTCGCTGCAGGCACGGTTTATGGCCAGGCGCATAGCCAGCTTCTTCAAGCCGATTGTATTTCCGCCGTACTGGGTGTTCACACTGTACACAATCTCCTCTTTCACGTCGATGTATATCCTGCGCTTGTCCAGGTTCTTGCTGACCCTGAGCCCGAGGCTTGATTCTGCATTCTCGCCCTGGGAATGGATTAGCTTGAAGAATCTCTTGTAACCGCCGTTGACCGTGGTGAAGAGCTTGTACCCTGTCCTGTAGAGCAGACCCTCGCTGTGCGC
Organism: Thermoplasmata archaeon; assembly: GCA_046485165.1. GTDB lineage: Archaea > Thermoplasmatota > Thermoplasmata > SG8-5 > SG8-5 > UBA147. The sequence goes on along the minus strand of JAWOHM010000083.1, from coordinate 38,417 downwards.
AACATAAGCAGAGTCGGTGAGCTGGAGGCAAGGTATGGCAAACTCAGAAAGCACCGGCCCGAGGCTGAAGAAACAGATGTACAACTCCTTTCCTTTCATGATGCCTTTCATTATCTCGTGAATCTCGGCAAGCCCTTCCTTCCTGTTCTTCTGGTTGAGCTCCGGCTCCAGGTAGTTCGGGTCATCGAACAGGTATGCAGTGTTCTTCTTGTCCCTACCCTGGTCGTCATAGGCGTCGAAGTGAACCGTGTGGTTCTTGAACTTCAATGGCGCCTCCTCGTGATGGCGCATTGCTGATTGCCTGACATAATTCCAGTCGGCCGGGTCATCGGTGACAACGAAAACGCCCGAAGGCTGGCAGATATCGATGTACTTGGCTATTGTCTCATGGACTTCTGGATTGCCTATCTTGTCCAGCTTTTTCAGTTCACGGACATTCAGATTCTTCTCGAGCACGCTTCTGGTCTTTGAAACCATGATTTCACCTTGGGCCCGGGCCTAGCCAGGGCAATCCTCCGAAAAATGCCCAACTATATAATCATTTGTCACGCCCGCCGGTGACTATTTCCCTTCTCCTAGCCTCCAAAAGGTCATCTTCCTTACCCAAAGATCCGGCGAATGTGGTGACATTGCAGCCACATTCTCGACCGGCCTGGAACACAGGTTGGAGTTTGCCACGCCAATTCGGGTCCCGTGGCAGGTGATGGTCCAGCATCAGGGTCTTGCAGGGGGTCTCCCGCATTATCCTCTCAAGATTGGCCAGGCTGCGCTCCATGGCTTTGTTCCCATACTTGTACATCAGGTAGGTCATGGGGCCGTCGCAGGCGACCACGGTCGGCTGCATTTCCAGGATGAAATCAAGCTGGCTGTCAAGGCTTGGCCCCTCCACATCGGAGGTATGAAGGAAAATGTCTCTCTTGCATTCGATTCCTGTCTGGATGACATAACCCAGGCGCGTGTTCGTCCCATGGGGCACGGCTTTCGAGAATTTGACTGCGGTATTGCCGAACTCGAATTCCGCGCCGTCAGCAAATTCCACGCTGTTCGGAATGCCTTCGATGGCTTTGAAAAAAATCTCGGCCCGCCCCTTCTGACTCTGGTTGATGTTATCGGCCGGGTGCTTTATGAAGAGTTGTTTGCCACTGAACATATCTGGCCTATCCGGATTGTAATGGTCGAAATGATAATGAGAGATTGTGAGCGCATCGGCCTTTCTTGCACAGGACATGACCTTCTTCCACAGCGCCTTCTCCCTCGCCAATTCCATCTTGCTGGGCCCCAGGCCGAACCTTTTCGGGGCGAGGCTGACCCCGGGGTCGATGAGGAGTTTCAGGCCCGGCGTCTCAACGAAAACCGCCATGCTGCGGACGCCGAGGCTCTCGGCGGCCAGTGGGATGATATTCATGGACTGCAGTATCCGTATCTGCGATAAATTTGTTGCGGAAGGCAGTTATTTCTTGACCTTCCCGAAGAAAGTAATCGCTTCGGCCAGTTCCTTGCGGTTCTTTGCGTATTTGTGGATATCCACACCCTTTAAATATGCGTCGCAGGCCTGCACCAATGCGGCCGCGCCGGCCTTGGTCCCGCGGGGATGTGCATGGCAACCCGCGCCCATGGTGGTGATGAACTCCGTGTGGCCCATCACATCAATGAACGGTTTGAGAAGTGTGGGATTGAGGCCGCCGGAAATTATCGGGCAGCATTTTTTCATTCCTCGCCAGTCATCATCCTTCAGTACCTCCTTGCCCCTGGCGTCCTGCTTGATAAGAACTGCAATGTCGCTGTCTCCCTCGCCGACTGTGGCCCAAGATTGCTCGAAGAAATGACCCTTGCTTTTCATCCTTAATATGGCATTGGCCGCGGTGATGTCCTCCTCGGGAGTGCCCTTCATCTTTCCGACACCTGCGGTCCCTGTGTGTATGCCAGAGGCGCCTGCCAGGCGTGCGAACTTCGAGAGCACGAGCACGGAGAACCCGAATGCATTCTCGGGCCTGGTGTAGGCGCCGTGGGATGCCCTGTGGTAATGTATGAAAACGTCTGGGTACATGCGCCTCAGGGTCTGCACCGCCATCCATCCAGCGGTGATTCCATCTATGAGAAATGCATAGCTGCCCGGCTCGAATCCCGCGCTCCTTATGAGCTCGCAGCGTTGGAGCATTGTATCGTAATCCGCAGCGGATACATTGAACGAATGGACCTTTTTCCGGCCGGTCTCTTTCACCGCCTTGTCCATTGCCATTTTTACATGGCGCACCATCTTGTCATACGGGCAGAAATCCTGGTTGGCCTGCGGCTCATCGTTCTTCACGAAATCGCCTCCCCCGACCCAGAAGTCGTAGCATACCTCGGCGTACTCTGCGGATGTCAAGCCCATCTTGGGCTTGACTATGGTGCCCAGAATTGGTCTGTCATGCACATCCAGGTATCTCCTCATATCATCTATTGTGTAACTGGGGCCGTCGTATTGCTCCAGCATTGCGGGCGGGAACCATACATCCTCGAGCCTGAGGGCATTCACCTCTTTCATGCCGAGAACGTTCCCGACGACATATGTGAGTATATTCTGGATGTTGCCCCCCCGGTCGAACAGACGTGTGGGGAATGCAATCCAGACATGCTCCGAATCTATGTCGTAGACAAGGGCATTCATCTCCCTGGAAAATGGGGTCTCCGTGTTCACCAGAAAATTAGTGCCGGTGGATGATTCCGCCGCGACCTCGCATGCCGCTTGAAGCATGTTCAGCTTGCCGCCGGGCTTCATCGAGAATACGGCAAGCATGTATTCCCCGTTGGCGGGGTTCGGCAAATCAAGATTCACGTACGCCTGCTGGTGGGCGTTCAGGGTCTTCAGCAACTCCTTCTTGTTCATGATGATGGAATGGCTGTCCGGGATATTAGGGTTTCGGAGCGGTAATCTCATCGTTTGCAGATTGCCGATTACCGGAAAACGCTGTGAATCTCATTGTTTTCATAATGCCGATTCAAGGCGAATGCTATTTTTGGTTTGGATTTAGCTATCGCATTCACCATTTGTTTGCAAAATAAAGTGAGTCACATGGCGCTGGATTTAGTCATTCTTTGTTTCCGCGCCATGGTTGAATGCGTTGCTATTCATTGATTATTGTTGCATTCAACTCTTGAACGTAGGTGGGGTTTATTACAGATTCTTAACCGAATCTGGTGCCAACAGCTTCAAGATTATGGCCATCTGCGCCCACATCCGATTCTCAGCCTCGTCGAACACCTTTGAATTCGGGGAGTCAATTATCTCATCGGTAACTTCCTCATTCCGGTGCGCAGGCAGGCAGTGCAGGAATATGTAATCCGGATTCGCATTCGAGACAAGTTTCTTGTTGACTTGGTATGGGGGAAATACCTGGAGGCGCTTCTCCTTCTCCGCTTCCTGGCCCATGGAGGTCCAGGTGTCTGTGTATATGACATCGGCATTCTTGGCTGCGATGTCCGGCTCGCGAACAATCTCGATCTTCACGCCGTTCTTCTCGCCCAGCTTCTGCGCCCTGGTGAATACCTCATTGTTCGGCTCGTAGCCGAGTGGGCAGCACACAGTCATGTTCATGCCGGTTGCAGCTGCCCCCAGTAGGAGGGAATTGCACACATTGTTTCCGTCGCCAATGTACACCAGTTTCAGGCCTTTCAGTTTGCCCTTCTGCTCCTTTATGGTTTGGAAGTCCGCCATTATCTGGCATGGATGCTCCAGGTCGTCTAGCGCGTTTATCACCGGGACGTCGGCGTTCAGGGCCAACTCCCGCATTATCTTGTTGCTGAAGGCGCGGTACATGATTATATCGGCGTACCTGGAAATCACCTTCGCGACATCGTGGACGCTCTCGCGCTTTCCTATCTGGATCTCGCTGGGGGAGATGTAAAGCGCGTCGCCGCCCAGGTGTGAGAAACCAATCTCGAAACTTATTCTGGTGCGCAGGCTGGGCTTCTCGAATATCATGCCCATGTGCTTTCCCTCCAGGGGCCGGAATGTCTTTCCCGACTTGATGTGGGACTTAAGCTTCATGGCCAGGTCCAACGTCTCGTCGATCTCGTTCTCGAAGTCCAGTATGGATATCATGTCGCGCTTCATGGTGTCACCTTATCCTGCCCATAATGGAATTAGTAGAAATATCTTGTTGTCATCTGCTTTATGGGGGAAGCGGGAATCTGTTTGGCTATTGTAATTGCGGGAAGCGGGATTCGTACGGAGGGAAGCGGGAATTTGATTGATTGTTGAAGTATCGGGAAGCGGCGACGGATTCAATGGATGGAGAAACATCCATTTCGTACGTTTTCCTTTTCCCGCATCCCGAGTCCCTATTCCCCATCAGGAACCGGCAGCGGGTATTCCCCGGTGATGCACCCCAGACATAGCTCGTTTCTGTTTTTTCCAATCGATGCCAGCAGATTGTCCATGGATGCGTAGGCGAGGGAGTCGGCACCCAGATATTCGCGGATGGCCCCGATGTCGCGGCCATGTGCGACGAAATCCTTCTTCTCCTTCATGTCCACGCCCAGGTAGCAGGGGGATACTATCGGCGGGCAGCCGATCCTGAGATGGACCTCCCTGGCACCGGCTTTCCTGACAATCTTGATTATCTGCTTCATGGTGGTCCCCCTGACTATGCTATCGTCCACCAGGATTATGCGTTTTCCATCGACGACTGGCTTCAGCGGGTTGAGTTTCAGTGCCATGCTGCTGATGCGGTCCTTCTGGTCGGGCATGATGAAGGTGCGCTGCACATATCTGTTCTTTATCAAGCCTTCGGCATGCGGGATGCCGGATGCCTCGCTGTATCCGATGGCCAGCGCCCTGCCGGAGTCCGGAATCGGGACGACAAAATCTGCTTCCACGGGCGATTCCTGGGCTAGCCTTATCCCCATCTTCCTGCGTACATCGTACACCAGTTTTCCATCCACGTAACTGTCTGGCCTTGAGAAATAAACCCACTCGAACATGCAGTGCGCGGTTGGGGGTTCGCATATCTGGGAATGGGTCACGAAGCCCTTGTCCGTGAGCTCGACTATCTCGCCCGGGAGCAGGTCCCGGATGAACTCGCCCCCCAGGGAGTCGAAGGCGACGCTCTCAGAAGCCGCACAGTGCACATCGCCGACACGCCCGAGGCACAACGGGCGTATGGCCAGCGGGTCCCTGACGGCGAATACCCTGGGGCCGACCATCAGGGCCAACGAGTATGAGCCCACGAGTTCCTTCATGGCCTCCCGGATGCCGGATACTATGTCCCCCGTGGATGCCATTTTGACCGATAAAAGGCGAAGTATGACCTCGGAATCGGAGTCGGTGACGAAACCCCAGCCGCCGGAGAAGAGCCCCTCCCTCAGCATGGAGGAGTTCACTATCTCGCCGTTGTGAGCGAGGGCCATCTCACCGAACCTCGCACGAACCGTCATGGGCTGCTGGCATTCCCTGTCCTGGCCGCCAAGGGTCGAGTATCGCACATGGCCGATGCCTCTGGTGGCCGAGAGCGCTTCGACATCCCGGGGCGATATTGCCTCATGAATAAGGCCCGAGCCCTTCTTGAGAAGGAGGCGGTCAGTGAAAGTGGCGATGCCTGCGGATTCCTGGCCGCGATGCTGGATTATCCAGAGACCATTGTAGAGTATGAGGTTCACCTCGCCGCCGGCCGCGGCGATGACGCCGCAATATTCCCCGGCCATCATCAGCACCCCGGATAAATTATCTCCATGCGCATGAGATTGCCCTCCGGGTTATTAAGTTTGCATCATCATTGCAAGGAACCCTTCCAGGTGCTGCGCCAGAACGACATTGTCCGTGAACCCGCAGACGTCGAGGTTGGCCCCTGCGATGAGGGCATTCCTGCTGTCCACCACCATGTCGGTGGCTATGAGCCCTGAGCGCCGCATGATGCTGATGCCGGGAATGAACTTCTGGCCCGGGAGGGCGATGACGGATATCTCGACCCCCCGGTTCCTGGCATCCAAGAATCTCTTCTCAAGGTGGTCCCTCAGCAATCCGGCGTTGGACGTGGATATCATTATCCTCTGCTTGGCCATGCCCAAGAATTCGCTCATCTTGTTCAGCACCTTCTCCTTTCCCGTGATAGTGTAGATAATCTGCGGCATGCCTTTCTCCCGCAATATACCATGAATGGACTCTAGGTCCTCAAAGGTCTCGCCCAATCTGGAGAACAGCCTTTCCTTGAGCACCAACGGGGGTTCCGGCGCGTACTGCCTCGGGCGGCCCTGGGTCTCGGTGACATAGCCCTTCTTCACCAGGCCCTCGAGGACTTTGTACATGGAGGTCCTGGGCACCTGTGCGGTCATGGCGATGGTCTCGGCGTCGCTCAGCTGAAGCGCCACCAGCGCGATGTAAGCCCTCGTCTCATATTCCGAAAAATCCAGCAGAGCAAGGTCATCTCGAACCTTCTTGTATCTCTCAAGCAACGTCCCCATGTCCATTCCAGCTAGTTCCTCTATTTCCAAATGCATCACCTTTTGTAGTGGGTATAACTACAAAACATTTAAGTCTTTGTCATGCATGCGCGTGTTCAGTGATATTATGTCGATGGTCATCAAGGAAACCGCCCTGAAACTGGAATTGCCGAAGAAGACAGGAAGCTTGTGCCCGGAGTGCAAGGCCAGAATCCAGGCGGATATTTATGAGGAGGACGGCAAGGTCATGATCAAAAAGACCTGCAAGGAACATGGCGACTTCAAGGACATCTACTGGTCCGATGTCGGGCTCTATAAAATGGCCGAGACATGGGCCGTGGACGGAATAGGGGTGGACAATCCGGCCGTTCCAGTCAAAAATGGCTGCCCGGATGACTGCGGGCTGTGCAAAGCCCATCTGAGCGGAACCTCACTGGCCAATCTAGACCTCACGAACAGGTGCAATCTGAGATGCCCCATCTGCTTTGCCAATGCCAATGATGCGGGATATGTTTATGAGCCAACTTTCGAGGAGGTCACCAAGATGCTGGAGACCCTCAGAGCTGAGCGCCCCGTGGCATGCACCGTCGTCCAGTTCGCGGGCGGCGAGCCGACGATATACCCGCAATTCTTCGAGGCCATAGCCAAAGCAAAAGAATTGGGATTCGCCCAGATACAGGTGGCAACCAATGGAATAAAGATGGCCACCGACCCGACATTCACCCAGAGGATGGTGGATGCGGGCCTCCACACTGTTTACCTGCAGTTCGATGGGCTGAGGGAAGAGAATTACATACAAGCCAGGGGCCGCCCGATGCTGGATATCAAGAAGAAGGCGATACAGTCCTGCAAGGATTGCAAACCCAAACTCTCAGTCGTCCTTGTGCCAACAATGATGAAGGGGATGAACGAGGACCAGATGGGCGAGATAATGCAATTCGCCATCGAGAACCGCGATGCGGTGCGCGGCGTGAACTTCCAGCCAGTGTCCTTCTCCGGCCGTATCGATAATGAAGAAAGGGAAAGGGGGAGGTTCACGCTTCCGGACATGGTCAAATATCTCGATGAGCAGACGAATTACATCAAGAGAGAGGATTGGTTCCCTGTGCCGGTCGTCACGCCGATATCCGAGTTTCTCTCGGTTCTGAAGGGCGTTCCTCAAATCGCATTCACCTCGCACCCGCACTGTGGCCTGGCCACCTACCTTTATGTTGGAGAGGATGGCGTTGCAATACCCATAACCAGGTTCCTTGACGCGGAAGGGCTGTTCAGGGACCTTAAGAAATTGGCAGCCGAGACAGAGGATAAGACCATCAAGTCCGCTGCGCTGATAAAGGCCTACGGGCTGATAAGAAAACATTTCAAGAAGGAATTTGCCCCGAAGGGCTTGAGCGTCAACAAGTTCCTGAGGCAGCTGGAGGGGGTGTTCTCGACCACTGACAAGAAGGCTACAGCAGATATATCTTGGGGTCTCATAATGGTCGGCGGGATGCACTTCCAGGACCTCTACAATTACGACATTGAAAGGGTCAGGCGGTGTGTCATCCATTATGTGGTACCAGATGGAAGGCTCATACCGTTCTGCGCCTACAACACCGGGCCTGAATACAGGAAGCAGGTGGAGAAGAAATTCTCCATGACATTCGACGAATACAGGAAGAGGTACGGACCCAACTCGCACCCGGAAGGTGAAGTGGAGGGATAGACGTGCCCACGGAGAACGTCAACAAATGCCTGCACTGCGGATTGTGCGTGGGCTCATGCCCGAAGAATGCGATATTCCTGAACGAGGTGAGGCTGGAGTTCAACGAGGATTGCGTTGAATGCGGCCTGTGCTCCAGGATATGCCCCGTGGGGGCACTGACGCCGGGGAGGAAGTGAGATGGACGCTGAATACGATGTGGTTGTTGTCGGGGCCGGGCCCGGCGGAAGCACGGCCGCCAGGTTCGCGGCGATGGGCGGGGCTAAGACCCTGCTCATCGAGAAGCGCCAGGAGATAGGCACGCATGTGAGATGCGGCGAAGGACTGGCCAGGGAATTGCTCAAGCAAGCTGAGATACCCGTCGACAGAAAATGGATTGCGGCCGAGATGGACGGCGCCAGGATAATATCGCCCGGGGGAAAAACCTTCGAGGTAGACGAGGCCAGGGCGGGCAATGAAGTGGGCTATGTCATAGAAAGGGACATGTTCGACAGGGCGCTTGCCGCACTGGCCGGCCAGGCTGGTGCGCAAATAGAGGTCAAGACTTCCGCCACCGGGATCATAAAAGAGAACGGCAAGATTGTCGGGCTGAAGCTCATCCAGAAAGGCGAGCCGAAAGAGGTCAGGTGCAAGATAATCATCGGAGCGGATGGTTACGAATCGCAGGTCGGCAGATGGGCTGGCATAGACACCAACTTGGCACTGAGCGACATCATGACATGCGTCCAGTACAGGCTCACAAATATCAAGATTGACCCGAAATACACGGAATTCTACGCGGGCAGCGACGCGCCCGGCGGGTACATCTGGGTGTTCCCCAAGAACAACAATACCGCAAATGTCGGAATAGGCATGGGTGCGCATATGGTCAAGCACGGAGGCCAGCCCAAGGAGTGCCTGGACCGGTGGATTGCCAAGCAGCCGGGCATGAAGAACGCGGTGCAACTGGACATGGTCGCCGGCGGGTGCTCCATAAACGCCCCGCTTGACAGCGTGGTCTGCGACAACATGATGCTCGTTGGCGATGCTGCCAGAATGATAGACCCCATGACGGGGGGCGGGATAGCCCATGCCTGCATTTCCGGCAGAGAGGCGGGCAAAGTGGCTGCCGAAGCAATCAAAATCGGGGATTGCTCCAAGGAGTTCTTCCAGAAGTACGAGAAAGCCTGGAGGGCGGAGATCGAGGAGAAGCTGTTCCGGAACTGGATGGCGAAGGAGAAATGCGTCACGCTTTCAGATGAGACATTCGACAAGCTCATCGGCCTGCTGACGGAAGTCGGCATGAATAACATCTCGGTCATCAACATACTGAAGGCCATCAAGGAGAAGCATCCGGAGCTGGTGAAGGAGTTCGAGGATCTTTTATAAGATACCGAATTCAAACCTCCACCACAATCGTCTTCCTGTCCTTCAGAAACACCTCGGCAAAGTCCAGTTCGTCAGCGCCAATGGCATCCGCTATGGCTTTGGGTATGGTTATCATGTAGGAGTTGCCGCGCTTTGATATCTTGACCTTCTCCCGCTTCTGCGCCTGGAGATACATATAGGCCTTCTCCAGCTCTTCGGGATGCAGCATTTCGTAGCCGCATCGGCATCTCCAACCGGTGACGCCCAGGCCACTCACGTTTATCATCATGGGCTTCGCGTCCCCGCCGCATTCGGGGCATACTAGCGATTTTTCCTCCAATCTTTTCTTGGTCATCTCTTGCACCTCCTTTTTCCTATGTGTTTGATCAGCCATACCTCCTCGCCATCCCAGCGGGAGCAACTGGGCACGAGCTTCGCGAATATTATGAAGCCGTCCTTTCTTACCATCCGCCCGATCTCGCCCTTGGCCATCATCCTGTCCTCATAGTCCTGGCCATCCAGTATCATGACTTCCACCAACCGGGGTGGAACATCGTGCCTGGCCATATCCTTGAGCGCGTCATGGCTGGGAACGCACAGCTTGCCCTCGTACCTCAGATTGAACATTCATGTTCCCTGTGAATACCGTATGTTTAAACAAGTAGTTAAAACCTTCGGTGTCATGAAAATACATGCATATCCGGTCTAGGCGGACCTGTCAGCGCCACACCTCCCCTTCCCGGTCCATGGGTCCGGCACCCGTTCAACTTAATCATGCCCCGCGTGTAAGCGCGGGGTTGTGACCGGGTTTCCGGAACCCGGTTGGTGACAATTGAGCTCATCCTTAGGAAGCCTCGCCTGTGAGGGCGGGGAGGTGTTTAAATCGATGTTCAACCCGGTTCTTGGTCCTGGCACCGGTCAACCATTTCGATTTTCGAGCAGGCTTCGACGTTAAACCCGGTTCTCGGCCCCGACACCGGCTAGATGCCCGTGCTTCCACAAAAGTTAGAGAGAATAGCAACAGTGCCAGATCCGCGTAATGAGTTTCGCCCCGCTCGCGAGATGCGGGGCGAGTACCCGACATCCCCCGCCTCACAGCGGGGGTTTTCCAAAACAGAGCAACAGAATGCTCCAGAATGAAGGGACATTCGCACTTGATACAAAAATAATTCAAAACCCCGCCCTCACAGGCGGGGCATGCTGCAATCATATGTTTTGCAATAATATGCTGGGAATTCATGGCCCCTCCATTCAGCACCCATATGCTCACGGGCCATGGTCGAACCTCTGACGGGAGATTGCGCTTGTCGGTTCAACCCGCGATTCTACTTGGCTTTGTGGAACTCCAAGAAGGCACGATACGTGTAATACACATCGGCCTTGCTGGATATCTCGAATGGAGCATGCATGCTGAGCAGCGCCGGGCCGCAGTCTATGACCTGGAGGTTGTGCTGAGACAGGAACCGGGCGACAGTTCCGCCGCCGCCCTCGTCGACCTTTCCCAGCTCCGTGTATTGCCATGGGATTTTCTTGTCGTTGAGGAGTTGCCTGATTTCTCCCAGGAACTCGGCATTGGCATCGTTGGAGCCGCCCTTGCCGCCAGCGCCCCCGAACTTGCAGATGCCTATGCCGCACCCCAGTTTGGCCGCATTGCCCAGTTCGTGAACGGTCTTGAACATCGGATCCACGCCAGCGTCAACGTCGGCCGATAATGCCCGGGAGTTGGCCAGCACCTTCTTCAGAGTGGCAAACCGGAATTTGGGGTCCAATCTCTCCATCATCTGGACGAGCGAGTACTCGAAGAACCCGCCCTGGGCGCCGGTGGCGCCGATGCTGCCGACCTCCTCCTTGTCGAAGAACAGGGCGAGAGCAGTCTTGCTGGGATTCTGGATATTGCAGATGGCCATCAGCGATGCGTAGGCGTCCACCCTGTCATCCTGCCCGTAGCCGCCGATGAGGCTGCGGTCGAAACCTATGTCGCGGCACTTGGTGGCCGGAACCGCCTGCAGCTCGGCGCTTATGAGGTCCTCCTCCACAATGCCGTATTTCTTGTTGAGTATCTCCAGGACGTTGAGCTTGAACTTGTTCTTGGTGTCCTTGTCCTTGGACGGGCGGCTGCCGATGATTATGCGCAACTCTTCACCGGTGATGCCCTCGAACAGCTTGCGCTCGCCCTGGACCTTCCTGGCCAGGTGCGGAAGCAGGTCGCCTATGACGAATATCGGGTCGTTTTCGTCCTCGCCGATGTTGACATCGATTATCTTGCCGTCTGCACGAACGATGACGCCGTGCAGGGCCAGCGGAACGTTCACCCACTGGTATTTCTTTATCCCGCCATAGTAGTGGGTCTTGAACAGGGCCATGTCGGCGTCCGTGTCCTCGTAGAGCGGCTTCTGCTTGAGGTCAAGGCGGGGCGAGTCAATGTGGCTGCCCACGACCTTCATGCCCTTCTCGATGGGTTCCTTGCCGATTATTGCGAGGGCTGCGACCTTCTTCATCTGGGTGATTATGACCTTGTCCCCGGCTTTCAGGGATTTGTAACTTTCTATGGGCCTGAATCCGTGCTTCTTTGCGGCCTTTTCAATGAAAGTGACCACTTCGCGCTCTGTCTTGGCCTCGGACAGGAACTTCATGTATCCGTCGGCGAAGTCATAAATCTCCTTCTCGGTCTTCTTATCCACTGCCAGCCATGAAGATTCTGTCTTTGCGGCCAGCTTGTCCTCAAGTGTCTGTTTTTTCTTTGCCATGCGATTGCCCCCCTTGCGGGAATAATACTTGTGAAATTGTTAAACCTGATAATGTGGGGATGTATAAAGAATTTCTGCCACATTCCGATGCAATGCGCACCGGGGGGGTTTTTATCCGGAAAGCACATGTCGGGAGACGTGATGAATGAACTCTTGGGCTGAGGGGCGATTCTGAGGAAACGCTTGGGCAATGCTTCGCATTCTCCACCTGTGCAACAGTGCCCGATGATGAGGATCTTGAGATCTGATTTCACAACTCAATGCCGAAGTGCTGCCCCAGCACCGTGAAGACCTGCTCCTTCACATCGGTTATGGATTTCGAGGCGTCTATGATTTTTATCCGGCCGTCCATCCTGGCCAGTTCCAGATAATTTCTCCTGACCTGTCTCAGGTTCTCCAGGGTCTCGAACTTCTCCATCTCCTTCCGGCTCTTGAGCCGTTTCAGCGATACTTTCGGATCAACGTCCAGAAGCAACGTGATGTCCGGCGGAATTATCGCCGGCCTGCTCATGTCCAGCAGCCATCTCATGTATTCATCGGTGTCCCCGCCCAGCTTCTGGTGGAGCAAAGCGGCCTGATAGGCGACCGTTGAGTCCGAGTACCGGTCGCACACAACGACCTTGCCCAGGGCCATCTGCTCCTTTATCCAGAGGGTGTGGGTCGCGCGGTCGGCAAGAAACAGGAATGCCTCCGTGTAGGGGCTTATCTCCTCCCGGTAGCTGCGGCGCACCGCTCCGCCCAGCCAGGACCTGGTTGGCTCCCTTGTCTGGGTGACCCTCATGCCGGCGCCTCTCAGGCGGCCGACTATGATCTTGGCCAGCACCGATTTTCCGCAGCCGTCTATGCCTTCGAGGGTGATGAAGCCGGAGGTCATGGGAACTAGAATGGCGCCGGTGTATTTAGGCTTTGCATTTATTGTTCCTTAACACTTTTTTCCTTAGCCTCTAGTTCCGCGGTAGTATATTCTCTGTTACACACATCGCAAATCCATTTGTCCTTGACTACCCATTTAAGTATATTTCCACACAGACATTTCATTTAATATTCCTCCGATGTATCCGCCATATTACAAAACAACTCGAATTATAAAGTTATGCTGCTGTAACGGGGTTCGTGGGCGCGAACAGCTCAGCCAGTATTCTGTTTTCATTCGCTGTTCTACGGATACCGGTCATTATTGATTTTTCCTGCGTGTTCCCCCAATCCCAATATTTTTAACATTACTTGTTAAAAATTAATGGGCCTGCCCAGATTTTCAAGGCACATCCGTTGGAATGTGCCGTTTGAACTGGGGTCTATTGCTCCCAAAGCAACAAGTATAGACCAAGCTAGCCCACAGGCCCTGTTACTGCTATATCCGATTGGATATGATTATATAAAATATAGCAAAGCTTGGTCTATACTTCAAAGCAGACCCGATTTATCATGCATTCCGAAGTTTCCAGAAACAATATCAAATGAAACTTCGACGAACTGGCCAAAACAATCATTAGCCCAGTTCGCGCCCACAGGCCCTCCTGCAACGCGAAGGATGAGAGAAAAGCACCCATGCCAGATCCGCGCAACAAGTTTCGCCCCGCATTCGAGACGCGGGGCGAGTACCTTTCCTCCCCGCCCTAATAAAATGTAGAGAAAATATCAGGCGGGGCTTCCCAAAATAGGGTTTGGAAAATGCCTCAGAATGGTTGGACATTCGCACTCGTTGATAAAATGCTTCCAGACCCCGCCCTCGTCGCCGAATTGTGCGCAATTCGGCTTGCTCGAAGCCCTCAGGCTGAGAAAGGACGAGGCTGTGCCTCGTCTGGCTCGGATTGATGTTCATAAATTGCCTCTGAGCTACAATCCTCGTACAACGATAAGCCTGGGTAAAAGCCAGGAGACTTATCGTCTCACTCACTTTGATGTTAGCACATCAATGGGGTACTACAAAGTTCGTACAGGCGGGGCATGCCGTTTGAATACGCTGGCAAGGATGAACTGGGCCTTGCCATCTCCTCAGTTTTCCTTCCAGTCCGTCAGGAACACGCCCATAACGAATACAACTATCCCGAACACGCCTATGACCAGGGCCGATTCCAGTATCACGTTCATATCGAGGGATATCATCGATGCGCGCAGGCCTTCGTTGACGTAATACAGTGGAAGGAACTTTGCGAAGGTCTGCAGGAATCCAGGCATCATCTCCAGCTGGAAGAACGTGCCTGACAGGAACATCATGGGGAACATGACCGCATTTGCCGCGGCCTGGGCGGATTCCGCCTCCTTCACGTACCGGGTGATGAGCATGCCGATGCCGGAGAAGCTGAAGACGCAGAGCAGGATAAAGACGAACATGTAGATGTTGATGTGCGGTCGCAAACCGAACACCACCATGCCGACCGCAAGTATGCAAGCGGTGGATATCAGGGACATGAACAGCTGGTACAGGATGTTGGATATCAACCATTCCGAACGGGTGAGAGGCGTGGTGGCAAGCTTCTTCAGTATGCCCTTCTGCCGCAGCTCGGTGTTCATTCCGACAGTGCCGAAGAGGCAGGTGGTCATGACGGACATGGCTATGATGCCGGGGGCGAAGAAGTCAATGAACTCGAATTGCTCGTTCTGGGTGCCTTCCATCTCGATGCCGATGTAATCCACGGAGCCGGAAAGGCCCTTGTTCATCCCGCCTATCACCGAGGACACCACGGAAATCTTGGTCTGGGCGTAGGAATTGCCCTGGTCATAGAGCATGGTGATATTGGACTGGGGGTTGCTGGCATCCATCAGTTTGGCATTGATTGCATCAGAATAGCCCGCCGGAATAATCACCAGGAGATTGAGCTTGTTGTCACGGAAGTACTGATCCGAATCGAGTGCCGGGTCAACCTCCACCATAATGAACAGGCCCGTGTCATTCAGGGTGGAAACAAGCATGTCCCCATGGATTCCTCCGTCCATGTTCTGGACAACAAGGGTGCCCATGCTGCTGCCCATGTCCGAGAATATGAATCCGAAAAGGACCATCAGCAGGATGGGGAACAGCAGCACGAAGAAAATCGTGCTCTTCTCCCTTGAGAATTGCTTGAGATGAACGGTCAGGTTGGCCAGCACTCTCTTGAAATTCATTTCTGCACCTCCTTTTCCGCCTGGACCAATTGCTCGCCGGTCAATGCCAGGAACAGCTCCTCCAGGTTGGGTTTTCTGATATCCATGCCAAGGTAAGAGATATTGTTTGATTTCAGCGCGTTCAGGAACTCGACTATCTGGTCGTTGCCGTTTGCCTCAATCGTGATGTTGCCGTTGTCCATCGACTGGATTGGCATGCCCATCTTCCTTGCCAGTGCGTCCACGCCCCCGGTGCCGCCCTTTATCGTCACCTTGACTGTCTTGAAGTGCTTGTCAATGAGTTCGGTCGTGGTCCCGTAGGCGATTATCCTGCCCTTGGATATGATGCCTATATAATCTGCCAGCACCTCCGCCTCCTCCATGTAATGGGTGGTGAGAAAGATTGTCTTTCCCTCCTTCCTCAGGCCCTTTATCACTTCCCAGACGTCGTGCCTGGCGCGCGGGTCGAGCCCGGTAGTCGGCTCGTCCAGGAACACTATCTCGGGATTATTGACCAGCGCGACTGCGATGCCGACCCTCTGCTTCAGGCCGCCGGACAAGGTTTTGTACAGCTTCTTCCTCTGGTCCTCCAGATTCACCAGCTTGATGAGCCTGTCTATATCGCATTTCGCCTCGAAGAGGTCGGCATAGTACTTCAACGTCTCCTCCACGGTCAGGCGGTCGAACGAGCTGAACTCCTGCGGCAGGACGCCGATGCGCCTCAGAATCTCCATGCGGTCCTTCTTGATGTCCTTGTCCAGAATGCCGATGGCGCCGGATGTGGGGGTGCGTATGGTCTCTATCATCTCCACGGTGGTTGTCTTCCCGGCGCCGTTGGGGCCCAAGAAAGCGAATACCTCGCCCTTTTCGACCGAGAATGTTATGCCGTCCACTGCACGAACATCATCATAGACCTTGACGAGGTCCTTGACTGTTATCACATCTTCTGCCATGAGGGTTCGGAAAATCTAGGGATACATAAGGATTGCGCATACAGGTTATCAAGGGGCGCCGATGGTCTGCTTTCCACCCATGTACGGCCTCAGAACTTTCGGAACCGTCACAGTGCCGTCCGCATTCTGGCAGTTCTCCAGTATGGCGACCATGGTCCTTGATGTGGCGATGGCGGTGTTGTTCAGGGTGTGGGGCACCGATTTTTTATCGGAACCGTGCTTCCCGCACCTGATGTTCAGGCGCCTGGCTTGATAGTCCGTATCGTTGGAGCAGGAAGTGACCTCGCCGAACCTGCCCTGCCTGGGGAACCAGACCTCGATATCGTACTTCTTGGCGGCCAGGGTGCCGATGTCGCCGGTGCAGACGTTCACCACGCGGTAGGGCAAACCAAGATTCTGAAACATTGCCTCCGTGTTGGCCTGCAGTTCCTCATGCATTGCCCAGGAATCATCGGGCCTGCAGAACACGAACTGCTCCACCTTGTTGAACTGGTGCATGCGGAAAAGGCCTCTCGTGTCCACGCCATGGGCGCCGATCTCCCGCCTGAAGCACGGAGAGAAGCCAACGAACTTGAGGGGCAGCAGGTCCTCGTCGATGATCTCGCCCATGAACATGGCAGCCATGGGATGTTCGGATGTGGCTATCAGGTAAAGGTCCTCGCCCTCTATCTTGTACATGACCTGCTCGAAGTCCCCCAGGTCGGTGACGCCCTCGTAAGCGGAGCGCCGCATCATGAATGGGGGCTCTATGACCATGAATTCCTTCTCCACGAGGAAATTCACGGCATAGTTGACGAGCGCCAGGTCCAAACGGGCCAGGTCGCCTTTGAGATAATTGAATCCTGAACCCGCTATTCGGGTGGCCCTGTCGAAGTCCGCGAGACCGGCTGACTCTGCGAGGTCCCCGTGGCTCTTCAATTCGAAATCCACCTCGCGGGGCTTGCCCCAGGTCCTCACGACCACGTTGTTGGAGTCGTCCGCGCCAACAGGCACGCTGTCATGGAGAAGATTGGGGAGGCGCATGAGTATCTCATCAACGCGGGATTTCAGGGCCTGGGTCTCTTTGTCGAGGGCGGCGATGTCTTCGGGTATCTGGGCGCTGCGTGCAAGCAATTCGGCCGCGTCCCCGCCTGCCTTCTTCGTCTCTGCAATCTTCTTGGAAAGGGCATTGCGCTCGGCCTTCAGGGTGTTGGCCTTCTCGAGGCTCCGGCGCCATTGCAGGTCCTTCTGGATGAGCTCTTCCAGCATCTCCATCTTGGCATTATCGTTGCGCTTGCCCAGGTTCTGCCTCACAATGTCCGGGCTGTCGCGAACCAGTTTTATGTCCAGCATATCTATTCTCCCTATTGGAAATGGTGTGGGGCAATATAAGGGATTTGGTCATTGCATCTGTTCAGCATTGGCAATGCACCGCGACGATGCTTCGAACCGGCTGCTTGCCTATTCGTCCTTCTTTTCCTCGGGCTTTGCCTCGCCGCCTTCCGCCGGTGCCTCTGCTGCTGCGGCCGCCGCCTTGGCTGCCTCTGCTGCTGCTTCCTCGGCTTCCATTGCCTTTGCTGCTGCCGCCGCCGCTGCCGCCTCTGCCTGAATCTTAGCGATCTCGGCCTGGCTCAGGAACCTTGACGGTTCCTTGTTGCAACGCTTGCACAATCCGAAAATATTGATTATCCTTCTGCGTTCACAGCCTTTGCAAGTTCCTTTTGTTTTCATTCTATTATCTCCCTATTTTGCAACGAATATATGATACTTCTGCTCTGCCTCTGCCAGTTCTGCCTCGATGCGCTTGGCGACGAGCTTCTCCGGCTTGTGGAGGGATGTGACCCTCACTCCCAGATCCTTGAAGGATTCGAAGGGCTTCTTCTTTCTCTCGTCAATCACGGCCCACATTGATTTCTTGCCCAGGCCGGGCAGGAGCTCAAGCATGTGGAACCGCGTGGTGATGGCCCTGGCATCGTTGAAGAATTTGACGAAGTCCTTCTCCCTGGCAATGACAATCTCCTGTATCACGAAGGGCAGTTCGCTGTGGGATGCATTGGTGAGATCCTCATACCTGACGCGCCTCTTAACGTGGAGTATGGCATCCCTCAGTTTCACATCCTTGCCGATGTACACCCTCTCCCCGATGCTGAGGTTGATGTTTTCCTTGGGCGTGAGCTCGAACAGCTTGAATTCCATGTCGCCCAGGGCATACGCGATCGGCTCCCTGTGGAACCCGCGCTGGTCAGACCGCCCTTGGGGCAAATAATCAAGTATGTACGCATAATCTTCCAAGAAATCACCTATAGGTACTGCTTCACCGTATCCAGTATCTGAGATAATGCAGCTTCGTCAAGGGTCATCCGCTCCTTGAGGAATATGGAATCCACCTCGTCCCTGTGCACTGGCATGAGGTCCACAATCTTGCAGGCGACTGGTTCGCCCACGTTTTCAATCTTCATCAATTCTTTGACGAGTTTTCTTGACTCTTTCGCATCCAGCTTGGCGAATTTGGTGGCATGCTCCAAGGCGTAGTTCTGCTCCAGGGTCAAAATCCTGGTGGACTGCTCCTTCAAGAGTAACTCCTTTATCTCTGCAAGTGTCAAATATTGCTCGGCCATTCGAACTCCCCCATCAACCCTGCTTTCTCATATGCTCCGGGCCCACGATGATGTCCTTTCCGTGCTTCCCGATGTTCAGATGCAGGATGTATGCCTTTCCCTGTTTCCCGACAACCGTGCCAGTATGCCCCTGAAAACTCACGTGGGGCTGGCCGCTGTGGACGCTGGGGTCAATGACCACGGCGGCCTTGTCCCCTTCCTCGTACGTGATGAACGAATGGGTTATTGGCGGCATGCCTCTATGCCGCGGGCTCTTTCTGAGTATGTTCCGCGTTCTCTTTCGTATACCTTTCGAGCTTTTCACCATGTATTCACCTCATTCGTTATCCATTATGTTCAGGACGTCCAGCGCCCTGACCTCGCAGCCCACGCCCAATCGCTCGGCGATGCTGGGCACGGTGCGGCCTCCATCGCCATGGATGAACTCCTTTATATATGTACCTGCCTCCGCGAGGATGTCGAACTCCGCCTCCAGCGGGTTGAGCAACCTGGCTTTGATATCCACAACCGCCCTTTCGCGGTTCAGGTCCGAGCGGCGGTGCATCACTCTTTTCGGGGTCTGCTGCGCTATGCGTGTGCCACCGAGAGAAACAACTACTTCTTTAAGGTTTTCCTCATTCACGGGGGTGCTGAAAGTCACTCTGGCGCGATAGCTCTTTTGATGTCTGGCATCCTTGATCCGAACGACCTCTTCGCCATCGGACATCCTGAGTTCCGACACCTGCACTTTGTCGGTGGAGGCGTTAATCTTTTCCCTGAGCTCCCGAAGATCTATCGTGCGGGCCCTCGGCTCCTTGACCTCCAGGACGAATGGCCTGCCGTTGCCCAGCATCAGGGCGTCTATGTCTTCGCGCCCCATCCCGTGGAAGCTGTGGTTCTTGCCGCCGGTGAGAACAAGAGCCGGGCGGCCGATGAATTCCTCGACGCTGTCCGAGTACATCTTTCCCGTATCATTGCAGCGCTCGCAGCCCTTTCCCCGGCACTCCCTGCACGGCCATCGGGTCTGCGGTATCTCCCTGGAAAATTTCTGGTATCTCCCATAGATGTAAAGCGATGAGACCTGCACGTCTACTGATTCATAAGTGGTATCCACCACGGCAACGATGTCCGGCTTCCGGAACTCCGCGGGCTTGCCGCTCATTTTTTCGACCAGCTTGCCAATTTCGCGGTTCATCTCAGCCTTTATGGGTTCGGTGAGGTCGGCACCGGTTTCGGACCAGACCGTCTCTTCTGCCGCCAGAATCTCGGGCTCGAACTTTGTCCCTATGAGAAATGTCGAGTGCTCCCAGTCACCCAGGGCGACCATAGCCAGTTCTGCGTAGAGAGGTTTCTTAGAGGTCACGCCCTTGCAGATGAAACATGCGTCATAGCCATCGGCAGCCTCAGGCGACAGAAACTGCCTGGCCAAAGCACCCCGGGCGCTGTTCTCGAATCCCCTGCCGACCTTTGCGAAGAGCCGCCCCAGGCAGGAATCGCAGAGAGGGTACTGGGCAAGCGCCGTTTTATTTAGTTTCCCGGCCGCAACGGCCATTTCCTCCCTGAGTGAATCTGATTCCATTCAAAAAACCCCGCATGCGTCCGGCAAATTTGAGGGATTCCGAAACAAAACTCCGGATCACTTCTTGAGGAATATCTCGATGGAAGAGACGTTGGATGTCTTGCCTTCCTCGCCTTCCAGGACCTCGGTGGAAATCCTAATATTGTCCACGGTCAATCCCTGGACGAATCTGTTCCGGACAATCTCTGCAACATCCACTGCCGTGCTGATGGACCTGCCTCTGGCCTTTATGGTCACGCTGTCGGAGCCGCTGTTGAATTGCGTGGCTACGGCCAATACGTAGCTCATTGTCGGTTTCTTGCCTATGTACACCGTGTTGTCTGTCCTGCCTGCCTTGTCTGTCCTGCCTGCCTTGTCTGTCTTGTCTGCCTTGTCTGCCTTGTCTGCCTTCTCTGTGGTTTCTTTTTCCTTTGCCAAAGTTTTACCCCCTTTCAAGGTTGAATTAAGCATCCATAATTTTCACATGGGGTATATATAGTTTTGGAAATCTGCATCCAGCAGCCGCCGAATCGGGGGTTTTGACTTCTTAAGCATTCCACAGAGTTCATCGCAGTTCGATGCCCACCGGGCAGTGGTCCGAGCCCATGGTATCGGACATTATGAAGGCATTTCCGAGGCGGGGCAGCATCTCATCCGAGACAAAGAAATAATCCAGCCTCCAACCGACGTTCCTTTCCCTGGCGCCGGTCTTGTAATCCCACCATGTGTACTTTTTCGGGGACTTGTCAAAATGCCTGAATGTGTCTACATAACCATGCTCGATTACCTTGTCCATCCATGCCCTTTCCACGGGCAGGAAGCCAGACACATTCTCGTTGGCCTTGGGGTGCTCCAGGTCTATGGCCTTGTGAGCGGTGTTCAGGTCCCCGCAGAAGATGACGGGTTTGCCGCGCTTTCGTTCCGCCTCGATGGCCTCAAGGAAGCGGTCATAGAAGGCCAATTTGTACCGCAGCCTCTCCGGGCTGGCCTTCCCATTCGGAAAATAGACATTGAACAAAATGAATTCGCCCGCATCGGCCATCACCACCCTGCCCTCGGAATCGAACTCGTCAACGCCGATTGAACGCGATACCGCACCCGGCCGGTCCCGGATGAACGTGACCACGCCGCTGTAGCCCTTTTTTGAGGGTTGGGACCAGTAGGAATGGAAACCTACCGGATTTTGTATCTCCGGGGGCACCTGCTCCGGCCATGCCTTCGTTTCCTGTATGCAGAGGATGTCTGGCTGGGCTGCGGCCACCCAATTCAAAAAGCCTTTCTTGGCGATTGCGCGGATCCCATTCACGTTCCAGGATATTATTCTCATATGGCTCACCATATTGTTCGCATAGTCGGCGGATATGCCGCCATTTGCATGCCATTTTGTCCCAAGGGAAATTCAAGTCGGGCGCTTGAAACGGTTATGCAAATGGCTTACCCAGCTGGGCATTCCTCCCAAAGGAGGATTGCCCTGCCACTCAGTTCGCCCGTCTGTCATCACCTGTCAGCACAAATAGCAATGTCATCATCGTGGCAGGCTGCAAATGCGCTTATTGGAGATTAAACTTGTGGGATGCGGCCGGTGCGGGGCTAGAACTCGATGAGCTCCTTCTTGGCGCTGGTCAGCAACTCGGGGCCATCCTTCCTGATGACTATGTCATCCTCGATGCGCACACCGCCGAACCCGGGCACGTAGACACCTGGCTCGACCGTGAAAACCATGCCTTCCTCCATCGGGGTGTCGGCGGCCCTGGGATTCAATCCGCCACCGTCGTGGACCGCGAGGCCAAGGCCGTGCCCGAGGCCGTGGGTGAAAAGGCCCTTGTACTCGGTGGAATCTATGTACTCGGCCGCAACCATGTGAGGTTTGCTGCATGGTTCCCCGACAGATATCGCATCCAGGGCGCGCCTCTGCGCCTCCAGGACTGTCTCGTACATCTCCCTCTGTTTCTTCGATGCCTGGCCGCAGAAGTATGTCCTTGTTATGTCCGAGCAGTATTTTCTGTAAAGCGCACCGAAGTCCAGGAGCATGAAATCGCCATCCTTCAGTACCACGTCGCCGGCGCTGTAATGCGGCTCGGCGCTGTTCTTTCCGAAGGCGGATATGGTCTCGAACGACGGGCCTGCAGCACCCAGCTTCTGCATCATGTATGAGAGTTCGGCCGCGACCTCATATTCCTTCATCCCAGCCTTGGCAATGCCGGTTATCCTGTCCGCGACCACGGATGCGATGCGACATGCCTCCCTCATGGTGTCTATCTCGGCCTCGTCCTTCACCAGCCTGGTGGCCTTTATCGCCTTCGAGACATCAAATATCTCCGCGCCCTTTCCGGCATGCTCCCTGATGAAATTGTAGGATTTGAAGGTCAGCTCATCTGAGTTTATTCCGATGCTCTTGGCGTCCTTCAGCATCTTTTCGACTATCTCCACGAGCTCGTTGAGCGTTTTGAAAACATGGAGCTCGAAATCACCCTTCGAGGCGCTCTCGGCCTCCAGCAGGGATGTGACCATGGACAATTTACCGTCCGGGAAAAGAAAAGCGATGCTGCCCTCGTACCGGCCGACCTCCAGCCGCGTCACGTAGAAGAACGTCATGTCCAGCATCGGCTCGGTGGCATTGGCGAGGACTATGACATCGGGGGATTTCTCATTCAATCTTTCGAGATTCTCATAAATGCGCTTGACGCGGGGTTCCATGTTATCACCATGGCATAATAAAGGATGAAAGTAGTTAAATCTTCGGGATGTCACCGGAGATTCGCCAACATTAATATACGCTGTGCCGAATGCCCTATTTGATGCGAATAGAAGACCTCAGCGTGAACGAGCGCATACTCATCCATCTCAGGGACTTCAGCATGGACCCGGTGAACGAGGGCGCATCCCTCGGCCAGACACAGGAAGGCATCGCAGAGGCCATCGGGATACGGATAAACCATGTTCCGAGGGCGACGGGCAATCTGCTCGGGGATGGGTATGTGGAGGAGGCGCTCGTCCATATCGGTGGCCTCAAGAGGAAGAGGAAGGCTTTCTCCCTAACCGCCAAAGGCATGGAGATGTCCCTGGGCCTCATCTCGAAGCTCAAGGGGCAGAGTGTCATGTTCAGGGACCTGGAGGGCGCGGAAAAGAGCCTCACCATCCAGGACATCCTGTTCAATGCGAAGAATGCCACGCCATCCTCGGTGATAATGGCCTACTTCAGGGACGGCGTCGTTCTCGAAGCATCCCTCGCCGGAGAAGCCGGCAGGGGGTTCATATCCAACCTGGATGTGCTGCCAATCCCAATCAATTTCATAGGCCGTGCCGCGGAGATGGGATTTCTCCGAGAAAGGATAGGGAACGGGGAGAGATTGCTGGTCATAAGCGGCATCAAGGGCATAGGCAAGACCTCGCTCGGATGGAAGGTCCTGAAAGAATTCGAGGGCAGGAAGAACATCATGTGGTACTCGGCCCACGAGTGGGATTCAGTGCGCAGCATGCTCGAGCGCATCTCCGAATTCCTTGTCCATCTGGGAAGAAACGAGCTCAGGAAATACCTGAGGGTGACGAGGGATGTGGATGTCGGGCAGGGGGCGGCCGCCCTCTTCAGGGACATCCGGGACAGCGATACGGTGATGGTGCTGGACAACATATTCGACCTGAAAAAGGAGGTCATGCAATTCGTGCACCTTGTCTGCGAGGAGTCGCATAAGATGGAAAATTCCACCATCATCATCATGACCAGGGACAGGGAGTCGCTCATGACATTCCCGGGAATGGATGGGGGCAACGAGCTGGTTTTGAAAGGGTTGGAAAGGGATAGCGCTATGAGGCTCATGACATCCATGGGCATGGACCCGGAGGACGGGGACAGGGTGTTCGCCATGACCCAGGGCCACCCGCTCGCCATCAAGCTGGTCAACTCCGATGAGATCAGGAAGACCATTGACACAAAGGGCCTGACAAAGGAAGAGGTGTGGGTGGTCAGGTGCATGAGGGCGTTCGATGCGATATTAAGGGATTGATATTGTAGATTTTAGAACTTAGATTTTAGATTTATGTCAATAATCGTTCCCCTACAATCACCAAATCTAAAATAGAGAAAAGGGGCGGGGTTTCCCCGCCCATTATTCGATTACTGGCCCTTGAATTTCGCCAGGTTCTTCTCGTATAGCTCCTTGGATATCTTCCCGGACTCGTATGCCTGCGTGAGCTTTGCTATCCTGGGGTCCTCTTCGGCCGGCGCAGGCTCGGGAGGGAGCTCTTCCGTCTCTGCCACGGGTTCGGCTGGCAGTTCCTCGGGAATTGACTCCTCGGCGGGAATGGGCTCTGTCTCGGCATCGGCTATCTCGGCATCATCCATCGCCGGCTGTTCCTCGCCATCCGGGACGCTGGCGGGCTCTGCCTCACCTTCGGGCAGGGCCTCGCCTTCGGGGAATTCCTCAGGCGGCATGCCCGATTCCGATAGTATATCCTCACCTTCCGGCGGCACTTCCGCTTCCGGTGCCGGTTCCTTGTCACCGAACAATCCCAGGACGATGGGAGCCAGCAATATCCCGAGTATCAGGCCGATTATCAACAGGCCTATCATCAGGCCTATCGCGCCCCAGTTCCTTCCGCCAGTATCAGTGACGTAATTCACTGTCAGTATCTCCTGGGCGGAATTGCCTGCGCGGTCCTTGGTCTCCACGACGATGGTGTTGGTCCCGGGGCTGAGCCTCAGGCTCTGCTGGAAGTTGCCGGCGGAGTCCACGGCTGCCAGCCACCCGTTGATGGTGAGCGAGGCAACACCGGCTTCGGTCTTTCCCGTGATGTTGAGCGCCTCGGAATAGACCGTTGCATCGATGTCCGTCAGCGTGAGCACCGGCGCTGCGGTGTCCAGCGTGATGTTCATGTAGTTGTACGCGACATTTCCGGCAAGGTCGGTGAATGCCAGAACCTGCGGGTTGCGGCCCTCTATCAGGGAGATAGCCTCATGCCTGAACGTGCCGTCGCTGTTGACCCGAACAGGCATTCCGTTGATTTGCAGGGAACCGGGTTCGCTCATCTCGCCGTATATGCCGGTCGTCCTCCTGTTGGTTGTGGTGCCGTCCAGCGCCACGACCCGCTTGAAGGTTGATGGCTGGGTGTCAAGTATCAGCGTTCTGGACACCTCATGTACGTTATTTGCCTGGTCGGTGCTTCTGATGGTGAGGAGGTTTGCGCCCTCTTCAAGTTCCAGGTCTATGGTGAACGTATTGTCGCTGCGTTGCCTCACGGCCCCGGTGACGCCAGCGATGCTCAATGTGGAACTCGCCTCGGTGGCCCCTTCCAACCTATATGCCCTTGAATTGGTATTGATTGTCTCGACGGGACCGTTGATTGTTATGAACGGCCTTGTCGTGTCCACCGTGAAGCCCCAGGATATCGAGCGGGCGTTCCCGGCCTTGTCCTTGACCTCGACGAATATGTTGTGGCCGCCTTCTGACAATGGCCCGGCCGGCTTGTAGATTATATTCCCGGACCAGTAGGCTTCGAGTTCCGCGGAGTTCTCGGTGAGCGGTATGGATATCGTAGCGATGCTGGTAATGTCCACGCCATCGAAAATGACCTTGGCCCCATTGGGGTCTATCTCGCCCCTCTCGAAGTCCTCTATCTTGGCGCTGATGGTCGGCCTATTATTGGAGACTATGGAATTTGGTCCGGTGAAATCGGGGAAGAGGAGGGGGGCTTCCCTGTCCAATACGATGTCGATGGAGAACACCAACAGCTGTGGGGCTTCCGGTATGCCCAGAACGAATATGCCGCCGTAGACATCGTCCTTGGTGTCCTCAGGGAAGGACCACAACACATTGAACGTTCTCACATCGAAACGCTTCACCGCGGATGCGTTCAGGTAAGTTCCGCTGGTGGCATTCTCGTCGGTGTACTGCGTGTTGACACTCAGGAGCTTATAACCCTCGACACCTGCAAATATCGTCTTGACCTCGAGGTCGAAATGGCCGGGTGCTGCGTTGACCGTATAGGCCAGCACCTTCACGATGTAATCGCCATTCGGGGGGCTGATGAACTTGATTGCCTCGTCCGCATCCGCATCGGCGCTGTAGGCGTACCTTCCGGTCCCATAGGTCTGACCATATGATTCGAAATCCATGTCGTCCTGGGTGATTATCTCCTGCCATTGGGCAATTCCGTCTTTCGGTTGGCCGTTCAAACCGTCCATGAACACCGCAAGGTCAAGGTCCGGGCATGTGGCATCGCCAAATATGTGCACATCCCAGCTGAGCGCGTTCTCCACCGTGAACACCTTGGTGAAACCGGCCACGGCATTCATTGTGAGCCACCCTTCCATGGTGCTTAGGTCGTACAGCGATAGGTCATCCTGGTATATGTCTTCGGTGGTTCTGGCGCCCTGGGCTGGGCCCACGATGGACGCATAAATCCCCGAGGACAGCTCCAAATTGGATTGTATTGAAACATCCATGCTTCCGACCAGGCTGTTCGTCCAGGTCTTGGGGCTGGTCTCGCCGAGTTTCAGCCATCCGCCCCTGCCCTCGAACCTTGTCAGCGAATCGCCAGATCCATTAAATGTCTTGGATGAGACGCAAATCGCCAGTATCTCATGATTGAATGATGTGACCAATATGTCCTTGGGCCCGCCGGTTGCGGTTGTCGGGCTGAAATCCGCCTTCTCCTCGCTGCCGCCGAGCTTTGACATGACATAAGGCGCCACTTGGCCGGATATTGGGGCACCGCCCTTGCCATAGACGACAATGTTGATGTCACTGCGATTCAGGCCCCACATCAATTCCGTGTACAGGTAGAAATTCTCGGCCTGCCCTGGGCCGAACCTGCCCTGGTTCGGGACATTGACATAGAAGTACCTGCGGTCGCCACTCTCCAGGGAATTGCCCTGGCCGGCTCTCAGGCCCCAGACTGGCATGATGTTTGGCGTCTCGGTGGCGTTCATGTCGCCGAAACTGAACTCGGCGGTTGTGGACGCCATCACGTTCAGGGTAATTGGCACTATGCCCGTATTGCTGAAGTAAGTGTAATTTGCCCATATGTAGAATGCCCTGTCCACATCCATTCTGAACTGATCCAGCCGAACCGGGACGGCCATCTCGATCATTCCGGCCTTCTGGTAGATTGTGTAATTGCCTGGCCCGAGTTCCTCAATCGAACCATCTGGCTTCATCACCACGATTTCGACATTGATATCTGTGACCCGGGTGTTGGGCAATTTGACAAGGGAAACAATCTGCTCGTAGGTGAAATCGTCACATGCATGGACCGTGTTTCCGAAGAAGTTGTTGTTGTTCAGCTCATTTATACCTGTGGCATTGGACAAATGAATGCCATACCCATTCGAGGTGAGGTTGTTGAAAGTTAACTCGCAATCCCCAGATTCCTTGAGATGAATTCCGTCCTTGGTTACTCCAATGATAGTATTGTCTTTAATTATACTCTCATCCGAGAATTCGTTGAATATGCCGGTGAGGGCGTTCCCTGCAATCTGGTTGCAGGAAAGTTCACATGACGTTGAGGACTGCAGGTATATGCCATGAATGCATGAACTTATATCATTGTATGATATCATTCCGAGTTCTGATTCCAGAACATGAATGGCTGTTGCTGAGTCGTGAATGTTGTTCATAATAATAGAGAAATCAATCGATTCCTCTACATGAATCGCATCGGCAAGCGTGTGGAATTCGTTGGACCTGACAGTGCCGTTGGCTACATTGGAAAGGATGATGCCACTGCCTGTAGCGTTGCCATATATCAGGCAGTCCATTATCACGAAGTGGGCGGTTGTGTCCTGTATGAGTATGGCGTGGGGGCTGCCGCTGTTGTTCAAGCCCCATCCGGCTATGACATAGGGATTGGGCTCGCTTCCGTTGCCGCTGACAACACCGTTTGCCGGCGTGAAACCGGCATTGGCCTCTATCGTTATCGGGACTCTGGGGACATAATAATCCCGGGCCGAGGCAACCGGGCCTGTTTCCTGGGCATTGTCCGCCACCCCGGAACCGCTTCCCCCATCATTGATGCCGTAGCTGCCCCCCCAGTAATTACCGGTCCAATTGTTGGTGGCACCAGGGTCATCGTCATAGGCATGGGTGGCGACGCAGTTCACGAAATCATTTCCGGAGATTATGTTGTTGATGGTCGCGTTGCCGACCGGATCGGATGTCGAGTCCAGCCATAGCGATGGTACGACATCGCTGAAGCCATCGAACCAATTCGATGATATCTCATTGCGTTGCACCCCATAGAGATACATGCAATACATTGAAATATTGTGGAAGCTGTTGCCAGCAATCAAATTATCGACTATTGTGTATAGCTCCATGCCAAGAGCGGAATGGTGCAAGTCATTTCCGATAATGGTGATGTTGTTGGCATAGGACAACAAAATGGTTGTGACAGATAGTGATATATCGTTATCTTGAACTATGATGTCTGAGGAGACAGCAATTGAACCCGATATCACTATTCCCATTTGGTCGTTCCCTTCTATGCGGTTGTTTTCTATCAACAATCCATTGGAATCCAGAATGTAGATTCCGCTTCCCGTGTTTGTATATACTTCGCTCTCGCGGATGACACCGTTCGTGACATTGTTCATTGATATGCCATTCATCGTATCCGTCCTGCCATGTATGGCGCAATTGCGGATTATGAAGTGCGCATCCGTATCCATGATCTCAATACCGTGTTTATGGGTAGTGCCACCGATGTCATAGTTCTCGATTATGTACGGATCCGCGACGGAACCGTCGCCGCGCAAAACCCCATTGCCCTCGGTGAAATTCGCATTGCCGACTATCAGAATTGGCGGCATTGGGGTGCGGCTCGTTGAGTAAGTATCGGCGGGAGTGGCCAGCGGGTGGTAGTCAAACTTCCCGTAATCAATGGGATGCGGCGTTGTGATGTCCCCGTCCCAGTAATTGCCTTTGGAAGCTGCGTTCCATGATGTGAGGAACTCCGCATCGATGGCGGCGGGCGTTATGTTTTGCGTCCAATTTACTTCTTTTATGCCATAGGACGCCACGAAAGCGCCCGAATATGTCCCGGACTGGGCGTCTGCAGGGACGTCAACATTCAGATTGACTGTGTCCGTGTTGCCGCCCGCAATGCTCGCTGCAGTCTTGGATGTGTCAAACCAGTCCATCGATGTTGTGACGAATGACTCGACCGTTATCTTCCAAGGCCGATCCGGAATTGAACTGCCCGCGGCCATATCGGCCTTTATCTCCACAACCAGTTTTCCAGCCAGGCTGCGATGGGGGTTGGACAATGTGCATATCATCGAATTGACATGCCCGTAATCGACGCCGGTCAGATAACTTAAATCATCATCTGTGTCGATTATTCCGTGCTTGGGGTCCCCGGGAGATTGGGCGTCCACCCAGTCCCAGAGTTTCATGAAGAAGGAACCGCTCACGGATGCGAAGTCCTTGACATCCACGCCGGTGCCGTTCACCCATGGCTCCGTCCAGACATAATCGGTCTGGGCGGTTACCTTGACCAATTCGGCATCTATGGAAACCATCCCGGAGATGTCGCCCTTGAACCCGTCCAACGAGCTTGATTCGATTATTTGGGTCATCTCATCGGCCTTGGTTCTGGTCATATACTCAAATCCATAGTTGACATTCTTTGATGAATTTGTGGGGTTCTGAATGTTCATTGGCAATGCGCTGTTTTCTCCAGGCGCAAGGACGTTTATGAACGAATCATACGAAGAGCCGAATGTGTTTCCGAAGGACGTCTTCTGGGCAGATATCACAAGGCCTTCCTCATTTTTGGCTGTCCTGACAGCAGCGAGGGCGTCCACGAATCCCGCGCCCTGGGCCAGAGGATCATAGCCCAGGTCTGTCGCGGAGGAACGGATAATGTCCATCGCCACCTGGGTAGAGGGATAAGCGCCGCCATGTTTCTCTGCGTAAGATTCGAATATCAATGCCATGACGCCCGTTGTGACTGCCGTGGCCATCTCGCTCCCCTTCCAGACTTCTTGGCTCTTTCCCCCAACGGCATTCTGCAATGACTTGGATATTACCAATGGCGTATCGACTTCACCTATTCCGAGCGCAATCACATCGGGCTTTGCGAGGCCCGCTGCGGTCGGGCCCCTGGAAGATAGCTCGCTGACCTGGCCGAAATGATGGACATCTCCGCCGCTGGCAATGAATGTGTTATCCTCGGCAAAGCCGACGACGAGCGTGTTCGTTCCGCAAGGCGCCGCAACAGTCCCGTATCCGCTGCCATCATTGCCCGCGGGCGATATGAAGACGGCGCTGTTGTTTGTCCTGCTGACCTGGTATTCCACGAATTGGGTTGTTGAATCCAAGCCATTGCCATAACCTGTAACATAGGGGCCGACCGACACTATCTGAGCCTCGTCGCCGGAATTCGGAATGCCATCATAGCCTTCGACAGCAAAGTACAGGGCCATCGGCAGGTCATAATGGGCATTGCATATCGGAAGGAATGTTATGTTCGGGCTGACCCCTTCTATCGGGGAAAACAGCCCCTCCGTGAGGCCGGAGCCAGCAATGGCAGATGCCATCTTGGTGCCGCTCGACAACACAATGTCCTGGTTGCTGTCGTAATCGAAATCCCCGAAGAAGGCCACGACCTCGCCATTCCTGGGTATGTTCCAGGGATTGTCTGTTGTGCCGAATGGTATCAACACCCTCTCGGCATCTACCAGTATGTCTGAAACTCTCTCAGAGTACGGCATCAGGTTCTCACCGTCTGCTATGAAATACAGCAACCCGCCCGATATGTCCGGCACGCCATCCTCGCCCGGCACGGCGGTTCGGGAAACCGGGTCATAGTCCCAGATATCCACGGTAAGCAATGGGTTGTCCTTGTCCACGAAAGGATCGTTGGAATCTATGACATAGTCGAGATTCATATCGACATACACCCGGTCCCAAATTCCGGCTGTGGCGGATTCGGTGACTATCATCGGGAGTGCCGAGCCGAACAGATTCGTCAGGGCACCACTGGGGTGGTAGCCGAAATGGTATGAACGATTGTCCAATGGCCGGACACTTGCTATTGCGGAGTGGTTGAGGGCGACCTTCTGCATCTCGACCTTCCCCCACGCGCTGAGCGTGGTCATCCTGGTGCCGGACCAGTCCACATTGACCGAGGGCACGTTGCAGTCCGATGGCACTGTGTCCTGCGGCCTTGATGCATTATCTCCGCAGATGAAAGCGTTGATGTACATCTCATACTGGTCGGGGTATGCCGTGAAGTTGCGCGGCAGCGCTATCTCGATGAAGCCGTGTTCGGTCCATTCCCCGGCAAGATTGCCTTTGTAGAATGATTTGCCGAATATCTCGTCCATGGTTGTCTTGAGCCACTCTGCCCCATTCCATTTGTAGACATCTGGCTCCCCAATCTCATCAAATACCGTGAGCTCCATGTTCTGGTTATAGTACTCTCTTTCATAACGTATGTAAATCATTATATCCGGCTTGTGGGCCGCGAATGGAATCGGTTCATTCGTCCAGGTTGCGGGGTACTTCCTCACGGTGCAGTCCTGGGTTCCGACGAACAGCTCGCCGGTGCCCGGTTTGATATCCAGGGAAAGAACCGGAGAATTGTATCGGCTTTCCTTCGTGCTTGTCGCTGTGAAAGTGACCGGATTCCAGAATATGACCGTGCCATCATCCGAACCCGAGATTATCTGGGAATCAGTCCATTTAATTGTGTTGACCGGGGAGTTCACATCGTGACCGGCCATCGCCGTCTCAATGCTTGCCATGTTCCGCCTCGTGAAATAGTTGACACGCCAGGCGCTGGAATTGAGGCTTGCGATTGTTCCATTTATGTTGCCGAATAAATGCGTTGTGAATTCGGTCACCAACTGGTCGGGGACAGGCACATCGCTGCCCTGGTATATCCTTATCACCAGGGAATCGGTTGCGGAGAGGGTCCGGTTCGGTGGCGTCCAAACGCCTTGTTGGATTCCACTGCCATCGACATTCCTGTACACAATTGCCTCCGCGGCACCGCCAGTCAGCTCATCTTCCGTTCCAAGAGGGTTACGCACCCACACTCTCATGCCCCAGGTGAAGTTCTGGCCGGACGGCATGATGGCCGAATATTGCAGGTTCTGTGAATAGTTGGTGCTTATCTGATAGGATTCGATGCCGCTGACATTAACCTCGTTCGGGATGCCACGGAAGAAAAACCTGTCTATCTCGTTAATCCTGTTGCCTGTGTTGTTCATTATCGTGATGTTTTCAATGACGCTCGCGCCATCGCCCCACTGGCAGCTGTTGTTGCCGTTCGTCAGGTTCCATATCTCTACCTGGCCCCCGA
The DNA here is from genome assembly GCA_046485165.1 of Thermoplasmata archaeon. GTDB lineage: Archaea > Thermoplasmatota > Thermoplasmata > SG8-5 > SG8-5 > UBA147. Next base: position 5,724 of record JAWOHM010000083.1, on the reverse strand, counting down.
GATTTCGCCCGGTGGCAATGAATTTCATGTCCGGGTCCCATGCCAGAGTCTCTACGGCGCTGGTGTCCGAGCTCTCCAGAAGGCCCGTGTATTGATAATTCGTTGAATTGATGAGCTGGACCTTTCCGTTTGAAAGGCCGAGGGCTATGCTTGTCCCGTCGGGGCTGAAAACCACGGACATGGCGGGGGATGGGACCAACGGGCGAAGCGTTTCACCGGTCACCACATTCAATATCTGTATCCGGTTGGTTGCCTCGATGGACCCTGCCGCCAGCACTGTGCCGTCGGGGCTGAAGGACATGGCCTCACGATAATATGATGTTGTGGGTGAACTGGAGTGTTCCACGCGATGGACCTCTGTCCATGTGTTTGTCTCGTAAACCACGATCTCCATGGTGGTCTCATATGCCAGGAGCGTGCCGTTGGGGTTCCATATCGCCGAGAATACCGGGTACTGCTCATTCGGGAGGGCTCGGACTAGGGCTCCATCCACATCCCATATTTTTACGGAATTCACCTCATAACTTTTCGTTGTCGCGATGTCTGAGCCCGATGCCGCGCATGAGGCGACCAGGTTCTTTATGGGGGAATATGACACCTGCTCGATGGGTGCCGAATGAGACGCTTCGAAGTCGAGAAGGTTGCCGTGGGGGTCATCAATCGAGCCGCTCGCCGGGCCGTCGAAATCCAGGGCGAAACCGAATGTCCTGTTCATTGCCCCGTAGCGCGTCTTCAGTCCAGCATACCAGAAATCAGCGTCCCTGGTTGCCCACAACTCTGTTAAATCAAATTCATAACCGGATGCGGTTCCGCTGGTCTTGACATCGTCCATCTTGTCCTCGCTGACCAGCTCGTTGCGGGTGAAGTCCTTCTGGCCATCAACCTTTATGGTATGCTCAATGTCGAATGGACCTGTGCCATTCAGCGTTGTGTTGGCAATCCCCCCCATGTCTGGCCTGGCCTCCTTGGCGAGAATGAACTCGGGCAGCCCGTATGCATCGAAAGCGACGGGCCAGCCATGGTACGGCGATTCGGGGTCGTCGTCCACCATGTACTTGCCGGCTAGGTTCAGGAGTCCAAAGTCAATGCCGGTATCCGCAACTGCCACGGTGACGCCTTCACCCGTGTAACCTGTCTGGGGAACATTGTGGGCGTCTCTGAAGCTCCAGTTGGCGGGGGCTGATGCGGGGTCATAGCTCCAACCGCCATATGAGTTGGAGCGGTAACCGTCGCCAGATACCTCCATTTCGTTGAAGCCCGGCTTTTGTGTGCTTGTGGGGGTTCCTTCCGACATCTGGCCGGACACATCATTCAACTCGATGGCTTCCGCCTCCACCATCGCAGGCGCGGACAGAAGGCCCACGCCGAAAGAGCTCCATATCAGAGCGGCAGTCATCATCACGCAAACAAAGCTTGTCGATTTGTTGGTCGGCATATCCTTCCTCTCCCGGTCTTGCTTTATCAATGCTATATTATGATAAAGTAATTTTTGTAAAAAAGGATATGTTAGCTTCTTATTTATAATTTGCTGAATCCACACCACATATTATTATTGTTTGAATACAATAATTTTATTGAAAAAAGCGGCGCCGAGGCAAAAATTCTCTCGGCTGGCAAAAAAGAATGCCGCACCCCCGGAGCGCTTGCCCCGATTGTCGCGGAGCGGATTTATCGGCAAAAACAATTAATACCATTGCATCAAAACCCTTTAATACCGATAAAGAGAATATTGCAGAAATATTAAATAGGGTCAAAAACATATACGATAGTGACAAACGGATTCGTGCCGTTATTGTTCAAATGCGGCCGGTTCCCACAAATTGAGAATGGTAAGGAGGATAGTAAAATGGGCAATGACAAATATGGAAAGACTATTTTGAGAATGGCAACAATAATCATCGCGCTCGCGATGATTGTGCCGGGCATAGCATTGACACAAGGCATTGAAACGGATGCAACTGGCATCCAACCGGATGCCGCGGGTCCGACTGCCTACGCCTGGGTGAACTTCGCCGCACCGGAACACGCAAATGCGGCCAGGGATATTGGAGCCAACATTGTGAGCTTGAGAGAGTATGGAGCATACGTCAAAGTGACCGAGAGCCAAAAAACCTACCTCTCCCAGCGCTTCGAAATGAGTGACATGCCGGAAAGAACGGTTGTCAACCTGCCAGAGCAGGGAATACAGTTCGACAGCCTGGTTGGCTATGAGCTTGCGGCCGAATGGCGCAACCCGAACTCAAATGAGTACCTGGTGCAATTCGTTGCACCAACCGAAACGGCCTGGAACGATGGCGTTAAGGCCTTCTCCGGGAAGATACTCCGCGAGATAGGCGACAACCTCGTAGTCGTGAAGATGACCGAGAACCAGAGGGCTAATGTCGAGAAGCTCGACTACGTCCAGTGGGTCGGCGTCTATGAACCGGGCTTCAAGGTGGACAAGGACATTCCCTCGACCGGCATCGTCAAGATAACTGTTGAGGCATACGGCATGGATGACGTGCCCGGCATCATGGACGAACTGGCCAACCTCGGTGCCTTTGATATCACCGACAACAATTTCGGCGGCGCCGAATGCTACATCGACTCAACCGCGCTGCCCACGGTGGCGGGAATGGAATCCGTGAAGCTCGTATGGAATCTCCCAGAGATGAAGACTCTCGGCAACGTGGGCGGCAGGATTGTGCAAGCCCATGACGTCTGGGTGAACACCGTTTCAAACCTGCCGGCCAATATCATGGGCCAGGGGCAAATTCTTCACGTCCAGGACATCGGATTCGACAATACGCACAGGGACTTCACCCAGGGACCCCTTGGCAACAGAATCACATTTTCCGAGGCAAGCAGCACCAGTGAATACCATGGAACGCATGTCGCCGGATGTGCGCTAGGCAACGGTTACAGCATGGAGCAATACCTTGGCCTGACCACAACGAACCGCATCTACAACGAGCTCGCCACTTCTAATGATGCGAACAGGCCGGACAGGATGGGGTTCGCTGGCAGGGCACCCGAGGCTACCCTCTATTACAGAGAAGAACTGACGGATACCGAATGGAGCCTCGGCTACACGGCCGGAGCGAGGATTTTCACCAACAGCTGGGGGCCCAGCAGGATATCCAACGGGTATGATTCAGCGGCAGACACGTTCATGAACAGCAATGCCAACTCATTGGTCATGTTCGCGGCCGGCAATGACGGCCCCAGGACGAACACGGTGAGCGGCGGCGGCAACGGCAAGCTGGGAATCTCGGTGGGCGCAGTTGAGAACTTCCGCCCGATTGATTTCGATTCATCGGATGACTACAACCAACTGGCATCCTTCAGCAGCAGGGGCCCGACCGCGGACGGCAGGCTCAAACCGGACGTCGTGGAGATCGGGACCGCATTTTATTCCACCAAGAACAGCGCCATGTCCGAGGCGGAAGTGCCCGGGCTTTACAATGAGAACCAACTAATCGACCAAAACACCGATGGCAAGGGAGATTACGTGTCACTCCAGGGAACTTCCATGGCCTGCCCGGCAGCGGCCGGCGACACCATCCTGATAAGGGATTACCTGGTTGACGTAAAGGGCATAGCCGCGCCCCACTCCACGCTCATGAAGGCACTCCTCATCCACGGTGCTGAGGACATGGGATTGGGATACCCGTCCTTTGACCAGGGCTGGGGCCGCGTGAATGTCAGGAACTCCATAGCGCCGGCCTTCCCCAATGTGTTGCAGTGGTACCACCATGCTTCCGGCATCGGAAGCGGGTCGTGGGACGCCTCGACGCAATTGAACACGGTCGTCATCGACAGGACCGTGCCGCTGAAGGTCACCCTGGTTCACTGGGATGCTGTGGGAGACCCGGCATTGACCTACGACCTCGACCTGGTTGTGACTGGTCCGGACGGAACGCGATATGAAGGAAATGCATTCAAAGAATCATGGTCCACACCGATACGGGCAGGGTTCCCGGGAGACTGGGCGACCTGCGCCTTCCCCTCATGGGTCGGCGGCGGCGCCTATGACTGGGACACTGCCCAAGACGGCGGCGACGACAAGAACAACGTGGAGATAGTCCGCATCGAGACACCCAGGACAGGCACTTGGAACATACAAGTCGTGTGGAAATCATCCACCGCAAGGCCTTTCACCATCGCTGTGACAGGAGGAATGGCCGCGAGCTATGACGTGAACTCAGCCTACAACGGAGTCGTAGGGTCCAATTACAAGGTCAACATGAACATGGACATGCCGAGAATCGTGCCCGAGCGCGACGATTTCGGCGAAGCGGTGTTCAAGTGCGCGCCGAGCGGCAGCTTCGTAGTGCCATACTGGATAAACAACGGCGGCACGACCAATGATGCCTATACATTGAGCGCGACACTGCCGAGCGGTTTCACGTTACACAGCTATCAACCGACATCACCGGTCTCAGTCAGCGCAGGCAGCAGGGTGCACGGATACGCCAGGATACTCGTGGGATCGGTCGCCAACGGAACATACACATTGGCCTTGAAAGCACAGTCCAACAACGACGGCGCGGCTCCGATTGCGCAATCACAAATCAAGTTCCAGGTGGATGTCGTAACGAGCAAGACGCCCCCCGTGTACGAGGTGGCGGCTTCGCCTGCACATGAAGATGCACCCACATTCGTCTCATGGTCCGCAAGCGGCAAGGATTACATCGCTTGTGCCTACAGGCAGGACGAGCAGTTCGGCGACAGGGTGTACTTCACGCTCTCCTCCGACGGAGGCAGGGAATGGTCCCCCCCGATACCGATCAGCCAACGCTCCTGGAACCCGGGTTACCTGGGCATCACCCGCGCAACAACGGGAGCATACCAGGGCAGGCTGATGATTGTCTACAACGCATGGAATCCTGGCGGGTATATGGATAACACGGCAGACACTAGATGCTCCTACATCAAGGTGCACTACGCAGACCCGCCATACACCGAATGGACCGAGAAGGACGCCTGGGCCCTTGGCGAGGGTGTTGATGCTGGCAACTCATACAGGACGGTCAACGTCAACTGGGTCCCGAACGCGGACAGGTTCTACATCACTGTGGAAGTGTTCGGATATTCGGGAACTGACCTCAACACCGCAACCCAGACTCTCATCGCCTGCGTCGGAAAATCATCCTCAAACGGCGGCGCCACATGGAGCTCGCAGACCCGCATCGATGCGGCAGTCGGGGGCAAGTTTTACTTCTTCCCGAGCACCGAGATTGACAGGCTGGGAAACATGGTTCTGTTCTACTACGAAAGGGACAGCAGCGATGCCAGCCAGGACAGGGATGCGACCTTCCAATACTACACGGGAACATGGAGCCCGATGTGGTCTGTATGGGACACCACCGACAACCTCATGATGCCTCAGACCACCACCTCGGAGGAGGGCGTCAACAGCAACAGGGCCTACGGCGCTTACCTGAAAGGGGCGCACACTGACGGCGACAGGGAACTGTACCTGACATGGTGCGACAACCCCACAAGCCCGAATCCCCTGTTCGAAACCGGGTACGGGCCATACGGGCCGGTGATGAGCGACCATGACTACGGGACCAGATTCGTCTTCGACCTGGAGCACATCAACAACTACACCTATGTCTTCGGCCACAGAAAAGCGTCCTACGACCCCTACGGGCAGCCGAACATGCTGATGGTATTCGACAACGACTTCACAGCCGCCCCCACCCCGACGGTTGACTACCTGACCCTGGACAGCTTCGC
>JAWOHM010000167.1:0-8795 GCA_046485165.1 Thermoplasmata archaeon | reverse complement strand
GTTTCTGCCTCCTCTTTGACGGGTCAATATGCCGAGTGATATTAAAGTTTTGCAGGAATATCGACATTCACAAGTTCTGCCCGGATTTCATGGTTGGTCTGGATAATCGCGCCCAGCCCGTCCATTGCCGGCCCCGGATTGACACACACTGTCTCGCCCAGCCTGCATATCCCGCGGGACTCGTGTATATGGCCCGAGAGCACGAGCCTGGGGCGGCGTTCCATCACAAACTTCCTCAGCCATTCGTCACCGCGGTTGCCTCCCGGTATCCTGTCATTGCACCCCTTCGGCGGGACATGGGTTATGAGGGCGTCGAAGCCCCCGCCGGCATCAATATCGCGCTCGATGGGGTAGCCAAGGCCCAGAAAGTTCAATTCCCCGAATGCCCTTGTCCGGTTAATCAGCCCGCGCTCCATGTCGGTGATGAGCGCCCCGGCCACATCCATGGTGTCACAGTTCCCGTTGACCGCCATTATCGGAATATCGAACCTGTCCAGTATGTTGCCTTGCCACTCGGTCCTTCCGAAATTCGTGATGTCACCGCAAATCACCAGCAGTTCCGGTGAGTGGATGCTTATCATTTCCCGAATGGAATGGAATCCGGCCAGGGAACCGTGAATGTCTGACACAACCAGTATCCTGGCCATCGCATCACCAGATGCCGAAGCCAAAATCCTGGAATATCAGGAAATAACCGACGGCAAAGCCCAGTATCGCGCCCGAATTGAGCAGCGGAAGGCCGGCCTGGGGACGTCCCTTCAGAACGAATCTCATCAGAACAGAATATCCCACCAGGGCACCTATCAGGGTCGAGAGCGCGACGCCGAAGCTTGCCAGGGTGGGCTCCCAATATGTATGACCGCTTATCACCACCGCACTTCCGAGGAATGTCATGGCGGATACCACCAGGCTGCCGGGAAACACTATGTCCCCGAGCCCCATGAACATGGCCTCCCTCTTTCCCTTGGTCTTGAGGGATTTCTTGAGGCTGCCCTGCTTCCTGAATGAATAATTCTTTGTCTTGGGGACGACCATGACCACAGGAAGCCGCTTCTCGGTCACCGCATCTGCCAGGTCTATCATGTGCTTGGTTTTGTAGACGGAGATGGCATCGTAAATCGCGAGGGCTATCATGAGGATGAACAACGGCAGGATGCCAACGGAGATTCCCAGAATGGCGATTATGCCGGCACCCACAACCACGCCAATGCTGTCCACCACATACCATTCTGGATATTTGTAAAGAATGTAGGTGAGCACCGCAGCCGTGCCTATGCTCATGAACAGGAGCAGGTAGCTCAGTGCCTCCAGGTGGGTGTAGATGTAGTAAGGAGGCAATACCGTGTCCAGGATGAGGCTGTAGGGAATAATAATGACATACATCAGCGTCATGCCGCATGCCAGGAGAATCAGCCCCTGAAATATCCCCAGCTTCTTCTTCTTTGCCAGGAAGAGCACCACGCCCGTGAACACCAGTATCAGTATCACATACATCACGGGTATCCAGAGGTCATTGGGGTCCTCGAATGCCTGGTAGCCCATGCCCATGAAAGGTATCGACAGCAGCATCCCGAGCGCCACTGTCACTATGAAAATCACACCCATGGAAACCACGGAACGGTATTCCTCGCGCCAGCCGGACATGTTATCACCTACCCGGAGACCACCTGGGCGAAGGCCGATGTTCCCGAGATGTTGGTGATCTTGATCTTCACGGTTGTGCCCTTGGTGGTACCGGGCACGAAGATTATGTACTTGTCCAGTTTGGCAATGCCGTCACCCTTCTTTCCCAGGTCCTGTATCAGAACATCATAGGTGTTGCCGATGACCAGGGCCGGTATCTCGGCGGCCGCCACAGTCCTCGGGACCTTCACAGGGCGATGGGCGCCGCAGGCCTCGCATTCAAGAATGAGCGTCCTGCCGTCCTTGACCAGTTTGGAATCGGGTTTTCCGCATTCCGAGCATAGGACATAAGCAGTGAGATAGGACTTCAGCCGGGTCTTGACCTGCTCCACGCCCAGCTTGCTCTTGAGTATTGCCCTGCGGCCGTCCAGGTTGCCTGCCGTCCCCAGTTCCCTGAGCAAGTATGCCAGTATTGCCTCCGGGTCCCTTCGGAATGATTCCGCGATGTCCACAAAGTTTCTGAAGACGGTTGTCTTGCCCTCGATGAAGAGGTCTGGCTCCAATATCTGGAACCTCTCGCCGTCGTTGGTGTGCTCCGGGAGATTGGCCTTAGCCCTTTTCAGAAGAGCCTCGTAATCATAACCTGACATGCGGGGTTCTAATCGATAGGTTCTTAATAATGGTTGTGGATTGGAATACTCAACGGAAAATTTTCCGCATCAGGGATATTTACGGCAGTAATCGCAGTACCATCTGTTGTATTGCGGAATCACCCTCATGGGCCGGCCGCAGGTAGGGCAGGGTTGGTGCGCCGGCGTGGGCGGCGGGGGCATGTAGCCCGTTCTCGCGCGGCTGTGCCTGGATTTTATCGGGGGCCTCACTATGAGCCATATTATCAGAGGTATCAAACCGAAAAAGAATGTGAGTATGGCCCAGAGGGTGCCGCTGGAGCCGCGCTTCTCGGCATCCCGGTATACCCAGATGCAGATATAAACCCAGACAACAAAAATGAGGATATATGCTAAGCAGCACAGCGTGTACTCGAAAACCAAAAAGCCCTCAAGGTCGGGACCGAACTGCAAACTCTCAAGCATGTGTTATCCCGAGGCAATATCGGGTTACTGATATATACATATTCCGAACTGGCGCCAGCTTGATTTTGGACTGATGATAATTTATTATATCTAATCCTTATATTGAATTGGATTGAAAGATGATAGAGATTCCGCTGTTCCTGTTGGGATTGGTCATGCTGGTAAAAGCATCTGACTACCTGGTGAAATCGGCAGCTACCATTGCAAAACTGCTTGGCGTTTCCGAACTGCTCATCGGCCTTACGCTGGTCGCCATCGGAACCTCGATACCGGAGATGGCAACGGCAGTCATGGCATCGGCCATCAGGGAGAATGAGATAGTATCCGGAAACATTGTCGGCGCCTGCATACTGAACATCGGCGCGGTCCTTGGGCTATCTGCCATGGCAAGAAGGATCAGGACCAACGAGGACATGCTCCGGCGAGACGGGTACATAATGATACTGGCCATGGTCCTGTTCCTGGTCTTCGCATACGACCTCACGGTACAGAGATGGGAGGCTTTGATACTGGTGGTCTTCTATTTCACGTATGTCATGTTCCTTTTCGGCAGCGAGCATAAGGATGACGGCAAGAAATACCATTTCAAGGAGTTTTTAATCTATTTCTTTAAATTCGGGTATCTGGCCACTCTTTGGGATACCATGACAAACAGCACCGCGCCGAAGAAGGAGACCAGGAAATCAAAGGCAAGAAAGAAACGCATCGGCAGGGAGCTGGCAATACTGGCCGTGTCCGGTGTCGCCGTGGTCCTGGGCGCCCATTTCTTCATTAACGGCGCGCTCTATTTTGCGAACCTCCTGGGCGTATCTGGCACCTTCATCGGCATCACCCTTGTCTCCATAGGCACAACCTTGCCGGAGATGACTGTGAGCGTGACCGCCGCGAAAAAGGGATTCGGCAACATCGCCGTGGGCAATGTCATCGGCTCCAACATCGCAAATATCATGCTGATTGCTGGCATTGCAGGATTGATATTCCCGCTGAGCATAATCAACCTGACGGTCTGGTATTCCGCGCCATTCATGATATTCATGGGCCTCATAGTGCTGGTGTTCATCAGGACCAGATGGGTGATAAAGAAGTGGGAGGGGGCCCTGCTCTTCGCCTTCTACCTGGGATTCTTGGCGTTCCTGTTCCTGAATCCGCAATGACGATTTTAGATTGTAGATTTTCGATTTTAGATTTAGGCCATTACATTGCTACGACGGGATGTGCCTGGCGAATTTTAGATCTTAGATTTTAGATTTATGCCATTACATTGCCAAGACGGGATGTGCTGGCCGTAGTTGGACGGCCAGCACCGTTAAATCTACAATCTACAATCACCAAATCTAAAATCGTCAGCCCTTCATCACGCCGAGCGGCTTCATCCTGGCAACAAGCTTGGATATCCCGGCGCCGCTGACCACCTTGACAACATCGTCAATGCGCTTGTAGGCATGGGGCGCCTCCTCTGTTAGGACGCCATTGCTGGCCGCGCGGACATATATTCCGTCGCGCCTCAGGTCTTCCTTTATCTGGCTTGATGTGAATTGCCTTATGGCGGATTGCCTGGACATTATCCTTCCGGCGCCGTGGCAGGTGGAGCCGAACGTCTCGGTCATGGATTTCTCGGTTCCTGCCAGAACGTAGCTTGCAGTGCCCATGTCGCCTGGGATTATGACCGGCTGGCCAACATCGCGGTAGTCCTGCGGAACATCACTGTGCCCGGGGCCGAAGGCCCTTGTGGCGCCTTTCCGATGGACTATGACCTTGGTCCGCTTGCCATCAACCTGGTGCTCCTCAAGCTTGGCGATATTGTGGCAAACGTCGTATATCAATTTCATCTCCATGTCCTCTGCTGTCTGACCCATTACCTTCTCGAACGACTCGCGAACCCAGTGCAGTATCATCTGGCGGTTGGCCCAGGCGAAGTTGGCGCCGCAGGCCATTGCCTTGAAATAGCGCTGCGCCTCGTCTGACTGAGTGGGCGCGCAGGCGAGCTGGCGGTCAGGTAAATCAATATTGTACTTTTTCACAGCGGTTTCCATCTCACGGATGTACTCGGTGGCTATCTGGTGCCCCGCCCCCCTGGAACCGGTGTGTATCATGACCATTATCTGGCCCACATGGCCTATGCCGTATGCTTTGGCGGCCACGGGGTCGAATATCTCATCAACCCTCTGAACTTCAAGAAAATGATTGCCCGCGCCCAGGCTGCCCAGCTGTGGCGCGCCTCTCTTTTTGGCGTCGTGGCTGACGAAAGAATTGTCGGCGTTCTTCATCTGGCCGTTCTCCTCGGTATGCGCGATGTCGGATTCCCAGCCATAGCCGTTCTCCACGGCCCACTCGGAGCCGGTATCCAGAACGTCGTTTAGCTGGGCCGGGTCAAGGCGCACCTTGCCCTTGGAGCCCAGGCCCGAGGGAACATTCTCGAACATGGAGTCGATAAGCTTGGCCACCTTGTCCTTCACATCCGCCTCCGAGAGGTTGGTCCTCACCAGCCGAACGCCGCAGTTGATGTCGAAGCCCACGCCCCCAGGGGAAATGACCCCCTCCTCGAAATCCGTGGCCGCAACCCCCCCGATGGGAAACCCGTACCCCCAATGAATGTCAGGCATGGCCATGGACCGCCCCAGTATCCCGGGTATGAAAGCGACGTTAGCCACCTGCTCGGGAGCGTTGTCCTTCTTCACCTGCTCCATCATCTTCGCGTCCGCGAAAATCACGCCGGACGTGCGCATGCCCTTCTTGTAGCTCATGGGTATCTCGAAACGGTAATCGTCCAGCTTCCTCAGGGGGCCTGTCCAGTCTGCCATAATGTTCGCCTCGGCGGCATATGTGGCATGATGATATATAAGGTTGCCGCCAGCGGCGATTGTCGATTTGTTAATTGTAGATTTAGTAATTGTTGTTTCTCAAATGTAGTTCGTCAATTATCAGATTGAAAATTACCAGATTACCAAATCGAAAATCTACAATTCCAATTAAATACAGAATCGCAATCCCCATCCAATGAAATCCGAGTCCCTGAACTTCTTTGCAAATGCCGCCCTCTTTGGGTCGCTTCTTCTGGTCCCTCTCTTCGCGGAGGGACTGGGGGCCAGCCCGGCAGAGATTGGCATCATCGTGGCCTCATACAGCGCGGCCAATCTGCTGGCCTCTTACATGTTCGGGCGGTTATCCGACATTCATGGCAGAAGGGTGTTCCTCATCTCCGGGCTGGTGCTGTCCGCACTGGCATGCGTTCTCCAGTACCTTGCATGGGATACCGTTTCACTGCTGGTGACCAGGGTGGCGCTGGGCTTCTGCGCCGGGATTTATCCGGCAGCATTGCTCGCCTACGCCTACGAGAGAAAGAAGCGCATGAACATGTTCCTGGCCTGGGGCTCGGGGGGCTGGGGCGCCGGTACCGTCATCGCAGGTGTGGTGGCCACGCTGTTCACCATAAGGGCGCCATTCCTTTTCAGCGCGCTGCTGATGGCGCTTGCCGTGCCGATTGCCATCAAGATGCCGTTCCGGAACGACGTGAAGATGGTCATACCCCTTTTCCCTGTAAAATTGATTAAGAAGAACATATCGGTCTATGCGCCGGTGCTGGTGAGGCACACCGGCGCCTGTGCGATATGGGTAATGTACCCCATGTTCATCAGGGGGCTGGACGGCGTCGGAAATTCCATCTTTCTCTGGGTCGGGGTAATGTATGGGATAAATTCCTTCACCCAGTTCGTTGTGATGCCGCATCTGCATTGGAGGAGCGGAACGCTTCTGGCAGGCGGGATAATCGCGTCCATCGCAGTCTTTCTCATGTTCCCCATGTGCGGGAGCATCTGGCATCTCATGCCCACACAGGTCCTGCTGGCAGTGTCCTGGGCGCTTATCTACGTCGGAGCTATAAAATTCATGATGGCCAGGAACAAAGAGCGCGCAACTGTGACTGGATTTCTGAATTCAGTCCTGCAACTCTCTGCCATCCTGGGGGCGCTGATTGGGGGGCTCATCGTTCAGATGACAGACAGCATGGTCGCGCCCATGTACTTCGCGGCGGGAATGGGTGTAGCATCCCTCATACTTTATTGTGGCCTGAGCTGTTTCCGGAAAAGAAGCCAGCAGGTTGAAGCTCCGGCCTGAGATTACCGTTCAGATACTTTCGACCTTCTCAGCCGCTCCTTGGCGGTCTGGCGCTTCCCCACGACTTTGCAGAATATGTAGCCGAAGAACGAGAACAGCAGCCGCAGCAGCTTCCAGAGGTTCTCCTGTTTCGAAACCTTCACCATCTCCAGAGGGCTGTACGAGGTCCAGAGGTTACCATGGCGCAGGGTGAGCTCCTTCCTTCCGAAGCCATACCAGAAGGACTGCCTGAAGAAGCCGCTGAAGGACGAGCGGGCATTGTGGTACACTATGGCCGTGGGGCAGTAGACGAGCTTGTAACCTGCATCAACCGCCCTGTAATTCAGGTCCACCTCCTCGGCTTCCTTGAACCAGGGGTCGAAGCCCTCGATGGCGTCGAAGACCTTCTTCTTGTACGCAAGGTTCACGCTGGGATAGGTTATGTCAACGCCGTTGAACAGCATCCCCACGCGCTTGAGCGAGGTGAACCCGTGATATCCCAGGCGGACCTCCCTGCCGGCAACGACATCAGCGCCCTCCATGGCCTTGGCCAATTCATCGACCCATAGCGCATGGGCGATGGCATCCGCGTCAATGAACGCCACTACATCGCCTTTGGAATTCCCGACGCCGAAGTTCCTGCCTTCCCCCCGGGTCCCGGGGTGCACCAGCAATCTGACGAAGGGAAATTTCGCGGAATACTCTTTCACGATGTCCTGGGTGCCGTCCGTGCTGTTGGCATCAACAACCAGGACCTCGTCGGGTTTCCTGGATTGATGGACCAGGCTGTCCAGGCAGTCGCGCATGAAAACCCCGGCATTCCGGGTTATGACAATGACACTGACCTTCATCGGGGATTTATAATATCTGTTATTATATTAATCTTTCGGAATTTTAAAAGGCATCAGAACAGGCCTATGGCGATTATTATGGCTGCCAGGGAGAACGCGTTCAGGTGGGAATCACTCATATGCCTTCCGGGGAGCGAGAAACGGCTCCATGCAGGCCAGAAACACGGGGAGCGGCAATCGCATTTCACGAGCCAGTTCTCCGGCCGAAGGTTCCTCGGAAAAGTGAAGACGCGTTCCCCGACAGCAATTTCCGCGAGAAGGTGTGCCATCACCCCAGTGCCGACTGCCATGAGCAACGCGATGACCATGTCCGCCGGCATGCCCAGAAGAGCAACGGAGAAGTAGGCCCCCACCCCGGCAATGTAGATGATGAAAAGGCCGAAGCCAAGTGAATGAGCCACCGGGCTGCCCTCGGAAACGCGGGCATCGCCGGAATCCAGGTTCATGGAGATGGCAACGATGGCGGCCAGGAAAACATTCCAGGATATCGGCTCGATGCCCAGAAGAAGGTTGGCGATTGCCATGAATGCGCCGGCCAGAAGTCCGTGAGTCAGTTGGTTCCCCATTCTCTCTCCGGGGCGGGGACATCAGTTTGGTATATAATCCTAGCCAACAGATGTAACAAGGGAGAATCGGGAGATATCTATTAATAACATCAGGGAATTTGGCAGACATGAAGCTTCCTTTCAGTGGAATTTTAGGCCTGGCCACCGAGAGAAACGCTGTCCTGGCCATTGTTATCCTGTTCACGGTTCTCACTATTTGGATTGCTTCGGTGCCCTACGACCCTTCGGTCGACAAGGCGGATGCCACAACCAATGACATCTGGATAGAGTACTACGGCCAGGGGACCTATCACATCCCTTACGATGAATGGGACCATCCGCCGACCCAGAGTGTCGTCGTCGAATACCGGGGCGAGTACGTGGTGGTGAACGAGAAGGGCCCCGGCCATGTGATGGCCATGCTGCCATTCCGGGCGATTGGAGCAGAATTTCTCTTCGGGCCTTTCATGGCGGGCCTGGCGGTTCTCGGCACCTACATGTTGGGGAAGCGCCTCCTCGGCTGGCATCTGGGGTTCATGGCATCCCTGCTGGTCATGGTCAACCTCACTGTCATAGTCATGTGGCACCGG
>JAWOHM010000114.1:0-12961 GCA_046485165.1 Thermoplasmata archaeon | reverse complement strand
CACGCCCCATTATTTGAAATAACTCTGGCATATTGTAATATATCGGCAGAGTATTTAAATAATCTTATTTACCGATATGTCGGAAAGCTTTTTATTGGTATTGAACAAGAGATTGTTATGGGGGCATTCGTCAAGCATAAGTTGGTTGGATGAGTGGACACCAATAATGGACGGAGGGTTCGGTGTCTATTATTTCATGATGAAGATTAAAATGCAATCAATGACAATGCGGTTAAAAATACCCAAAAATTACTCCTGGGACGCTGTAGGTGTCGGGAATGCCGGCCTCCGAGAGGGTTGGCAATTTTTTTTCTTTTTCAATCCTTGAAATCGCTTTCGGTATTATATAGCAGCAAAGGAATTGTAAGGGACATCAAAAGAAAATAGAAAGTCATGAGACTGAGCATGGCCCCGAGAATGATGCTGAATAGGCTGGCCATTATCACCCACCCATATTTTCTCCTGGTGAACGCGCATACTGATGCCACCAACGCAGGGATGGCCAGTAAGGCGCCCACATACGATAAAAGGAAAATTCCCAGTATGCCTCCGAAGAGGGAGAGAACAAGCAAAAAGGTGGCCGCGGTAACAATTCTCAACAAAACCATTTCCTTTCTCAAAAAGAGCAGCCCTAGCAATGTCATCGATAGAGATGCGACTGCCGAAATCTGGAACATGCGAAAATCCGGTATCAGCGCGAGAAACATCCCAGATGAAACAAGGAAGAAAAGACTCGTTGAATAAAGGGCGACGACCGCGAAATTGAAAAACCGTTTGAAACTGCGAACGTCTTGGATGACACCGTCCCGAACCAATGCATCATACTTCTCCTTGCCGTTTCTCTGGGCATCCATTGCCCTTTGAATGAACTTGCCGGTTTCTTCTCTGTTCTCAAAAAGTCTGTGAGGGATAAGGAGACAGGCCCTGTTATAAAAATACAGGTAAACATAATCGCTATCGCTGATAATGTATTCGACCAAGGCCCAGTGAGCCTTCCATGTACCCATAGGCGTTTTTTGGTGCAGAAATTCATTATCAATAGTCAACGCCTGAGACACGCCCATCAGGAACAGAGTTGGTGTGGGTTTAATCCTCATCCGAACTCTGCCCAACAAGCCTGTAACTCCCATCACCTCGAATATTATAACTGGTATCCATAATGAAGCAATTAATAAAATCATCCGGCTGTCAACCTGTGAAGGTAATGCAAATGCCAGAAATAACAGAACTGAAAAAAGAACGTGTAAAAAATATCTGTTGCCCTTGACTAACGGGTGCATTCTAAACGTGTGGGTGATTAATGAAGCAGCATCCCTCTCGGTCAGACTAATTTCGAAATCATACCTGAAATATCCGGTGGGCGTGGGCATTTTCTCAACGGCATTGCTCAATCTCTCGTTTATATCTGCAAAAACATCGTTGCAATTCAGGCAGAATCCGGACCCATCCTGGTAGACTCTGAGGTTCTCGCTCCCGCACTTCCCGCATCGATATTCCGTGCTCATCTCATGCCCCTATATGTCCAGAATAAGGCCGTGTGCCGATATAAGGTTTATGTTTGAGGGATGAACATATGGCACCGTCCCACCATCCCATGCCCCGCCTGAATACACCATTTTACAAGTTGGAGGGCGGGGTTGTGGACCTGGCTGGGAGAGCCAGGTCTGGTGATGCACAGCGTGGATTTATCCCCTAGCCCTGCCTGTGAGGGCAGTGGAATGGGGCCTTACCCAACGCTAACAGTGGCCCCCCATTTTGCCAGCTCTTGCACAGCTAGCTTTTCATCATCCTTTTGTGGGTGAAGGTGGGGATACGGACAACGCTACCTGAAATGCTCCGAGAACTTCTCCAGCAGCATCGCCTTCTTGTACGGCGGCATGATGAGATACCCGGGATGCCTGGACAGGTCGAACGGCGGTTTCTTGAACTCGGCCGGCTCCATGAACCCAGCCTCCTTGAAGAATTTATTGGCTTCCGGCGTCAGCGGCTTCGTCACCATGTACCCGACGCATTGCTGGGCGCTGAGCATGAGCAATTTGTAGCCAACTTTCCTCTTCCTCATGCTGGGGAGCGTTTCTATTGCCCTGAGAACCCAGATGGCCATGCCGTCGGTCGCGGAGCCCTCCCATTCCTCCAGGAACACCCAGGAAACTATCTCGCCGGCCCTGACCGCCACCAGGAATATGGGCCTGGGAAACTTCCTGAGCCATATCTTGAACGTTTTCTCATACCCAATGATGCCCAGGCCGCGGAAGAACTCGAATCCGCCGCCTTGAAATCTTCCGTCTTCCATGCCCAGAATCCTGAATTTATTTACCTCAGATGCGTCCTCGAGCTTGTAGAATATGAGATCTCCGGATTTGGCCAGTTCCTGCAATTATACACCTTCGGGATGTGTGGGGGAAATTGTGCCGCGGCGGTTTCGCCGCGGCGTTGGATTGGGGATTGCTGCCTGTGCGGGCAACATCAGTCCGTGTACATGACCCAGACGTCTGCGTTGTTCCTGAGAATCATGTTCAGGTCAGTGCGGGATATCTGTGCCTTCTCCAGAAGCACCGGCATCCATTCCTCAGGGGCGATCTTCCTGTTGCCGTCCTCCCAGACCGCGGCTATCTGCGCTATCTTCAGGGGTTTACCAGCAACCCTGATCCTGTCTGCCGCAGCGTTCCTGAATGTCTGGTGGATGATGCACATGCTGTTTATCGTGCCTGGCTTGTACACCGAGTTGTAATACTCGGCAACGTCCGTGTGTATCTTGGAGAATGTTCCGATTCTCTTGGTGTACTCCTGCCAGCCCTTGGTGAACGGGCATTTGGTGGTCACGGCGCAGTGCGGCGTGATGGTTATGACATCCTCGAACGCGGATATGATGGATTCCCCTTTCACCAGTGAATCCAAGAACGCGTCCCAGGTGCGGTACTCCTCTTCCGGCATGCTCTTGGCCAGGGATGTTGCGAGGCTCACCAGGTAGTTGTTCATCCCGCTGGCGCCCTGCTTGTCCGCGATATCTTCCAGGAACAGGCAGGCTGCGACATCCACGAAGGGGTTGTCATCTATCAGGAATTTCCTTCTCTCGTTCATTCAATCAGTCCTCCTCTGCCTCGCCCTTCAGCCTGGCTCCGCGCATCATTATGGCGTACACGCAGGCGTAGTTCCTCAGCAAGCTGCGGACGTATTCCGGGTTGATGCCTATCTTCTTGAGCGCGTCTTCCGTTATCTTCGTCTCGCCGGCAAACCCGCGGTTCGCCAGCTGGACGCAATCAAGGCTCTGGTCGGCGATGGAGATGTTCTTGGCCACCTCCTCCCTGAACCTCTGGTGTATCACGCAGAAGTTGCAGACCGCCGTGTCGCGAACACTGTTGTTGTACTCCTCCGCGACAGCGCTGTCCGCCCTCGGAAGCTCGCCCACGCTGTACCTTATGCGCACGATAGTGGGGTTGAAGACACAGGTCTCCAGGGCATAAATGTACCCTACCACATCGCCGTCGACGTCCGTAATGGCCAGATCGGTCAAGGCCGTAACGCTTCCCTCTATCGAGAAGGCGGTCCGCCCCTCTCTCAACGCCACGTTGAACGAGGGCCAGCCCATGTACGCTTCCTTTCCCATTCTCTTGGCCAGGCTTTCACCTACTCTAGCCCAGTATTGGATGGTGCCTTCTACACCAGCCTTCTCGCTCATATCCTGAATAAGCGAGACCAATGCTACATCTAGCAATTCACTTCACCTCCTTTTTATTTTTCTTCTCTTTCGGTATATACATTTTTTCGACAGTGATCTTTTGATACAGTTCCATGCGGCCCTTGGCGATTATGCCCACATGGCCGGAGTCAATGAGTACCCTGAGTGCGCGCAGCAGCTCGAACCGTTTCATGCCCTTGCCCACTTTCGACTGAATGCCCGAGAGCGCCATGGCGTCCTCGGTAAGGGCATCGAGTACCCGATGCTCATCCTCCGATAGCTCTGAAAGGGATTTTTTCACCACCGGCAGGTCGTCGAAAGCCTTGGAGCCGCCTTTGTCCGGAACAGGCTCGGGGGATTCGGGCGGTTCGTCCCGGGGTTGTTCTGGAACGTCGGTTTCCTGCTTGGCTGGCTTCTTCTTCCCTTTTTTCTTCTTGGAGGCAGATGCTGGCTTCTTCTCCGGCTCCGGGGGTTCAATCAAATCTTCTGATTTCGGCTCAATGGCTTGCTCCGGGGCGGGTTCGGGAGACTCCACCGATTCTTCTGGCGCAGGCTCAATGACCTGCTCCGGAACGGGTTCCGGGGGTTCGGTTGATTCTTCCGGTGCCTGTTCAACGGCTTGCTCGGGCAGAGATTCGGCCGGCTCTTCCGGCACAGGCTCAGCCGCCTGCTCGGGGCCATCATCGTCCAGGACCACCACGCCCGGGCCTGTTATATCCGGCGGCGTCTCTGCCTCCGGGGCTGGCTCGGGCATGGGCTCCGGGGCAGGTTTGGCTGCCTTGCCGCGCGCCTTCTTCCCGGGTTTCTTCCCCTTTTGGGGCGGCTCATCTTCCTTGGCCTTCTCCAGTTCCAGTTCCAGGGTGGTGTAAATCGTTCTCTTTCCCGCCCTCTTCTCGATTATCTTCCTGGCTTCTATCAAGACCGCGAGCTTCTCCTTCACAGCCGATTCGTTCAATCCGGTCTTCTTGATTATGGCGGTTTTGGAATTTGCGCCCCCGGCCACAGCGCCCAGCACGTCCTCGGCCTGGGCATCTGTTGAATCCGGTGAGCCCGATGGGGCGGGCTGCGCGGTGAACACGCCGTCCTCCGGAATGTCCGGCGAAGACACGAATGGTTCCTCTCCGGGAGTGAGAAACACGTCATCGCCGACAGCCTCTTCCTTCTCCTTTATGGCGGATTTCATGTCCAATTCCGCCCTGAGCATGGCCATCTCATCGGCGAGCTTGATTATCCTTTCATTGCTCTCCTCCAGCTTGGCCCTCAGGGCATTCAGGTCTTCCTGCTCGGCCTTGGTTGCCATGGTATTTTCGGTTAAGATTTTGAGTTTTTCGTGGATATCCAGGTTCTGTGAATTGAAATTTGCCGACATGGCCGCCACCATCTGGCTGGTGGATTCCAGAACCTTCTCCATCCTCCCGAATTCCTTGGTCAGCCTGGTGGCCCTGTCCACCGCAAACTCCTGGCTCTTGATCTTTATCATGCCCTTGAAATTCTTTGCCTTGTGGTGGGGGACTGTCTCCAGCAGCCGTTCCATGAGCACGTCGTACGTGGTTTGTATCTGCTTTGCAGATATCATGGTGGACTCTATGGATTTGGCAAGGTTGTCCGTGACTATCTTTCTGCCATCGAACTTGAACAGCTCGCTGCCGCTGGTCTTGAGCCGGACCTCCTCCAGTGCGCTCCTGGCTATGCGCTCGGCGTCCTGGGGGCCCTTGGTGCGGATTATCTCTATGTGAACATCATCCAGTATGGCCTGGTAGACTATCTCCAGTATCGTTGGCGGTATCTTGGACACGCTCAGGCTCTCGCCGTAACCGGAATCCTCCATGATGTCCATGACCCGCTCGGATATCTTTTCCAGGTCCTTCTCTATCTTCCTGATCTCCAGGCCCTTGCCGGTTTTCTCGATGGTTTTTCGGAGCTCTGACGTGCCCCTTTCGAGCTTCGTATCCAGGTCATCCAATCTCCCGGCAATCTGGCCAACCTTCCCTTCCAGCTTTCCGATGTCCGGCGCAACGGCTGCCTGCGGCGTGAATTGCTCGAGGGTGTTCCGGACTATTTCCTCGATGGCTTCCTTGCCCAAGCCGGGTTCTGCTCTGGGTGGCAGTTCATCATCTATGTCCGGTATGGCTTCCCGTCCATCCATGGGGGGAATGGCCTTCCTTGGAATTGTCGGGATGCGCAGCGGAATCATGTCGATTGCCCGCGGTTGCTGGCTGCGCATGCGCTGCGGTTCGGGGAGAGGTTCTTCCTTTATGGGGGGCGGGATTTCTTCAACTGGGATTGGGCTCTCGGGCTCTTCGGGTTTCGGCTCCGGGGCCTGGCTCTCCTCCACTTCCCTCTCGACCTTGCTTATCCTCTCCAGCTCCTTCCTGTGCCTGTCTATCTCGAGCCTCAGGACGGTCTTGACCTCCTCCAGTTCCCTCTGCATATGGTCTTCCCTTTCCTGAAAGCTCTGCGCCAATCTCTGGCGATCGTCATCAAAACGGTCCTTCAATTCCAGAAGCGCGGATTCGAAATCATTCTGCTTCGGAGCCTGTTGCGCGGGGGATTTCGCCTTGCAATTCCCTTCGTGAATCTTCTTGGTTTTCTCGTTTTTCATGGGTTTGTTGCAGAATTGGCAATGGATGGCTGCCTTCTTGGGCGCGCCTGCGGTATTGGCTTTGGCGGCCTTTGCTGGAGGTTTCTTTTCAGCATCGGGGCTGCTCTTCTTGGGGTCGGTTTTCCCGCTCTTGCGTGCTTTCTTTGCGCTTTTTCTCGCCATTCCCATCCCTTGCATCAGACGAAGGACTTGAGTTTTCTTTCAACCTCAGGGACCCAGGTCTTCCGGCACTGGTCGGCAACCAACTCGCCGCATCGCGCCTTTATGTGGTGGTCTATGATGCGTTCCACAAACTTGAGCCAGTCCGCGTCTTTCATGTAGGCCGCGCTGGTGCCCAATTCGTTCATTGTCACGGTCACTATCTCGTCCACGACACCTATGCCCACCGCATTCCCTATCTTCTGCTTCAGGAACTTGAGGAGCTCCATGTTCCTCTTGTATTCGCGGGTCTCGTCGAACTTCTCGACGAACAACTGCCTGGTCAGCTTATCCAGCTCATCGATGACCGCCGGGTCGTAGCCTGCCAGGTCCTCCGGGGCTATGGGGCGTTGCTCGAACAGGTGGTTGAGAACTGTGCTTCCATTGACAAGGTTGTTGATGGTCGGGCCCATTGTGTCTATGGACAGGGGCTTTGAGAATATCGATGCGAGGAAACAATTGGCGCCGATGCCGGATATCACAACAGAACCCATTTCATATTGCTGTATGCTCACTTTCAGTTTGTCGCCCTTCAATTGGCTGCATATGGAGATGAGGTCGGCCTTCAGCAGGTTCAGGAAACGGAACTGCAGGGGGTCCAGCGTCGGCGGGATTATGGATGCGAATATGCGACCGTCGATGCCGACGAACATGATTATGTCTATCTTGTTGTCGTCCTTTATGCGCTTCAGCTCCATGTCGAACATGTGCTTGAGCTGGACCACAGTCTTGGCTTCCATTCTTTTGTCTATTTTCTTCTTCTCTACCATTCAAGGCCTCCCTTTCGGGCTCACTTGAGACCGTAGGAATCGAACATGACCTGGAGCACTTCTTCCGGCGAGTAGTTGTAGGTCCATGTCTCCTTCATCTTCTTGAGCTTGACTATGACGCTCTCCGGGGCTTTAATGTCCTCTGCCGTTTTGATGGCCCTGTCGAATGTCGCGCCGAAATCCTCTCCCTTGTCCGATGCCTTCACAGCCTCGGCCGAGGATGTCCTGATTATGGCGCCCGCGCCCCTGGCGAATATGTACGGGTACACGCCCTCGCCGTGATGGGTCCCCCTCATCTTGATTATCTTGAGAGTCCTGTTGAACGCGCCGCCAATCGGGTAATATTCCAAGTTGATGGCGCCATCCGCGAGATACACCGGCAGAAGCACATCCTCGCCGATTATCTCGCCGGGCCTGGAATGCTCTTCCACGGTAGCCATGACTACCCCGAGTTCCTTCAGCGTGTAGAACAGCTTGCCGATGAGCTCCCTCTGCTGGAGCTTGCCCTCGGTTGCCCATATCACCGGCGTCATCGGGTCGATGACCACCCTGGTCTTGATGTCGTAATCGCTCCTGGCCTTGACCAGCTGCGGTATCTGCTCGTCAATCATCTTCTTGAAATTCTTGCCCTTCAGGTGGATGAAGAACAGCGATTTCTCATAGTGCTTCTTCATGTCCCAGCCAAGCATCTCCGCTTCCTTCATCAGCTGTTCGGGCGATTCCTCCATGGTCACATAAAGCCCCTGCTCCCCGTTCTCTATCCCGTGCATGAGGAACTGCATGGCAAATGTGGTCTTACCAGTACCGCTGGAACCCACAATCACTATGGCTGTGTTGTCCCTCACTCCGCCTTCGATGAGTTGATCCAACCCAAATATCCCGGTCTTTATTCTTGACATTTCTATTCCTCCTTATCACTCTTAACTTGCTTTGAAAGTAATTCCGCAAAGCTCTTGCTCTTTTTGGCCTCATCGGCCAGATTGACTATGTCCTTCTCCTTGACATCCCACAGCGGCTCCTTGCTGGCGGTCTCGGTGAATGCCTCGGCGAAAGATGTAGAAGCCGATATGGCATTGGATATCCTGGCCATGTCCTTCCATGGCGGCTCGAAATCCTCTTCATCGCCGCCCATGCCCTCTCCGTATTTATGATAGGTCTCGCCTATCTCTGTCATTTGATAAACGTCGTCCAGTATCTTGTACCGTTTCAGGATGTTCATGCGGAAGATTATCTCGTCATCGGCCATCTCCAGCGATTCCGAGATGCTCTTTCGGTTTTCGCCGTTCATGATCCCATTGATTATTGATTTATCAACGGCGTCCAGGGCCAGCTGGTATACCGCCAGCGGTTGAAGCGAGACTGCAAACTCGCACCGTTTGTCGCCGGCATTGCGGCAGGCCGTCTCCTCGGCCGTGCCCGGAAGGCTGAGATCCTTGGTGAAGAATTGGGAGAGCGATTCTGCCGTTATGTAACATGTCTTCTTGCCCTTGACATGGGGGTATAGTTTGCAGATGGGGGAATTCTCCACCGCAAAATCATACCTGAATATGTCGTTCCTTATCAGCTCGAGTTGGCCGACGCCGACCTTTTCGAAAAGGTTCTGCATGAATTGAAACAGCGCCGTATTGCCAGCTTCCTGCGTGTTCATGCACTTGAGGAATTTCCTTGTCTCCTTGGCCGGGACCCGCGAGGATTTGATGGCAGTGGATATCGCAGATTCCAGCTTTGTCAGGGAACCGAGCGATGCGATGGTCTCGGCAAAGCTGCTGAATTCATTTGCATCCCGTGTCAAATCATCCCTCCTCATGTTCGGGCTGGATGAATGTGTTTCCTGTGTCTGTCAACGTTCCATTTGCGTTCATGAAACCTTTTTCCTTGGCAATGCTGGTGAGGTCCTCCACCTTCTGGAGCTCGACATTGAGCAGTTTGGACAGCAGCTCGGGCTCCCTTATTCCCAAGGCCTTGAATCTCAAAAGGGACTTCAGCTTGTCGCTCCCGCCCTCATCGGAGAGCGATGGCAGCAGGAAGTGCCTCAGGGCGAGCAGGCGCTCCGCCCTCTGACCGGAAATCATGATGTCGAGCGATGGGATCTTCAGCCTGAGCTTCAGGGGCTCGTCGCTGAGAACGGAAATATTCTCCAGGTCCTTGACGGGGAGTTCGTACCATGTCGAACCGTCTGTCAGGAAAAGGCCGGACAGCGAGAGATAGAGGCCGCCCTTCCTCCATACCAAACTGAGCTTGATGCCGTCTTCTCCTGCATGGTTTATGACGAATTCGACATTCTCGTATTTTTGTGCCTTCATCTCCACTACCTCTATTATTAGTTCATTGTAATACAGTTCTTGTTTAAATATATTTCGCAGATTTTGCCCATTTTGCGAGCAGCGGTAAGTATATGGTATAAAAAAGAAAATAGAAGGCCAGATGTTTTTTCAAATTATTATGGTATGAATGGTAAATTAGGCGTCGAGAGATATTTCGATGCGGGAGGCGGCGGCAGAGGGTTTGAGCGAGCGGCCGGAGGGGGAGAGGTCTACCAGCCCGTACTTTGAGAGGGCAATCAGGTCGTCATAGACGTTCTTGTAGTTTCTGTGAAGGGCGTTGGCGAGATGCCGGATGGACTTGGCCTCGTTGCCCATCAGGTGCTCGAGAATCTCCACCCTCTTGGGCGAAAGGGTCTCGAAAATGTCCGGGTCCTTGACGATGATGATGTCCTGGAACTCCGCGCCCTGAGACAGATGCTTCCACATGATGTAATCGCCCATCTGCTCCGGGGAGGTGCACTTGGAGATGAGGACCTTCTGCTGAAGCGACAGCAGCGTCCCGTACTTCTTCTCCCAGGCAAGTGCCATGCCCTCGATTTCGGACGGCTTCCACCTCTTCACTATCTTTACCTTCATGAGTTCACCTAAAGCTGGGAAAGCTCCATGGACAGGAGGTTCTTCCTGAATATGTTGACGAGTTTCAGCACTTCGTCAAGGTTCTTCTCGTTGCAGGGCTTCTGTTCCACCATCACGCCGCTGCCGTCGAACTTGTCCACGTGGGGCTGCCTGTCCCAGTTGTCCCATTTGACATAAGGCGTCCAGGACCTGCCTTTCGTGCGCACCATGTATGTGTGGCTGTAGAACTTCATCTTGCCGCCCTCCTCCAGCAGGATGCTCTCCACCATCTCGTTGCGGTGCACCCAAGTCCTCTGACGAGTTAGCTTCATCGGGCGATGAATGACTTACTATAATATAAATATAGATTGTTAGTGTATTATTGTTAGGTAAAGTTAGGGTCGAGTTGCTTGGATAAATAAACGAAACTGGCCGGTGTAAGGCCAGTTCCGAGACCCTAGACCCCACAATCTGTTTTACAGCATCGGTATCTTCACGCCCTTCTCCCGGGCGGTCTTCTTCGCGATGTCGTACCCCGCGTCCGCGTGCCGCATCACGCCCGAGCCGGGGTCGCTCTTGAAGACGCGCTCGATGCGCTCATCTGTTTCTTCGGTTCCGTCGCAGACGACAATCATGCCCGAATGCTGGCTGAGCCCTATTCCCACGCCGCCGCCGTTGTGGATGGCCACCATGTCCGCGCCAGATGCGCAGTTCAACAGGGCGTTCAGCAATGGCCAGTCCGCGACCGCGTCCGTGCCGTCCATCATTCCTTCGGTTTCGCGATACGGAGAGGCGACCGAGCCGGAGTCCAGGTGGTCCCTGGTGATGGAAATCGGTCCGATCTTTCCGGCACGCACCATGCCGTTCATGTGCTTCGCGAACATGTGGCGCTCGCCATATCCCAGCCAGCACACCCTGGCTGGAAGCCCTTCCCATGGAAGATATTCCTCTGCCAGCTCTATCCAGTTCATCAAGAGCTTGTTCTTCGGGAACATCTCGACTATGGCCTTGTCGGTGGCCAGGATGTCATCAGGCTCTCCGGATTGGGCGATCCAGCGGAAAGGCCCGCGGCCCTCGCAGAACAGCGGCCGCACATAAGCCAGCACGAAACCGGGGTAGGCGAAGGCGTCATTGAATCCTGCTTTCTGGGCCTGGCCCCTCAGATTGTTGCCGTAATCGAAGGCGACAGCGCCCTTCTTCTGCATGCCCACCATGGCCTTGCAGTGGGCCTTCATGGAACCCATGGATTGGGCGACATAGCCCTTGGGGTCGGATTTCCTGAGAGCGTCGCATTCCTTCAGGTTGCCCCCCCAGTACCCGGCCGGGACATAGCCGTTCAACTCGTCATGGGCAGAGGTCTGGTCGGTGACGACATCGGGAATCATGCCCTTCCTCAGCATTTCCGGGAGTATGTCGGCGCAATTGCCCACGAGGCCTATGGACACGGCCTTCTTTTCTTTCACGCTGTTATTGACCATCTCCATGGCTTCCTTGAAATCATGCGTCATGTAGTCGCAGAATCCCGCACCCAGTCTGCGGCGGATGCGGCTCGGGTCCACCTCGACTATGAGCGCGACGCCGCCTGCCATCTTTATGGAAAGAGGCTGGGCGCCGCTCATGCCGCCCATCCCGCCGCTGAGGCAGAATTTCCCTTTCAGGTCGCCTTTGAAATGCTTGGTGGCCAGGGCGGCGAATGTCTCGTATGTGCCCTGGATGATGCCCTGGGTGCCGATGTAGCACCATGAGCCGGCCGTCATCTGGCCGTACATCATGAGGTCCCGGGATTCAAGCGAATTGAAATGCTCCCAGTTGGACCAGTTGCCGACAAGGTTGGAATTGCAGATGAGCACCCTGGGCGAGTTCTCGAATGTCCTGAAAATTCCCACGGGTTTTCCAGACTGGATGAGCAATGTTTCATCGGGCTCCAGCTCCCTCAGGCTCTTTGTGATGGCATCGAAGCAGTCCCAATTCCTGGCAGCCTTTCCCGTGCCGCCGTAGACTATGAGGTCTTCCGGCCGCTCGGCATTCTCCAGATTGTTGTGGAGCATGCGGTATATGGCTTCTATCCTCCAGTTCTTGCAGGAGAGCTTGTTTCCTCTCGGCGCCTTGATGTTCCTGGCCATTTTATCAACTCGCCAGGGCATACTGTCACAATACGATAAAATTTTCGATGGCTGAAAAATCAATCGCTCGCGAGGTCCTCGCCGCCGAAAAATACCAGCTGGATGGAATTGTAGATGTCCTCGATGCCGGACATCTCCGTGCTGGATACCGGCTTCGGCACCTTCTGGGCGCCCAGCGTCTCCATGGCCCTCAGGAACTCGGCCGCGGCCACGGCCCTCATCTCCATCTCCCCCCGGCCCAGTGCGAACTGAAGGGCCTCGGGGTTGACGCAGTATTCCAGTATCTCCTCTATCTCATCTATAGTCAGGAGGTCGGCCTTGCCCAGGACCAGGTCCATCGGGGTGCTGAACCTGAACTGGATGGAGCTCGATAGCATGAGCAGCGAGACCAGCCCTGCCGGCGTCTTTGCGACTGCCGGGTCGAGAACGAAAACGATGATGCTCTGGGTCGATGACTTCGCGTCCAGGAACACGGTGCTTGCCTCCCGGAATGGGAACAGCTCTATCTGGCCGGGGGTGTCGATGAGCACATAATCCGCGCTAAATCCATCTATCACATTGTTGATCTCGGGGAAATGCAGCCCCGCGATGTCGGCGCAAGCTATCTGCGCGCCGTTGGGCCCCAGCCCTCTCTCGGCCATTATCCCGGGAACTGAGACCCAGTCCCGGACATCGACGTCGGGCGTGTACCCCAGCGCGTCAACGCCGGG
>JAWOHM010000068.1:0-13391 GCA_046485165.1 Thermoplasmata archaeon | reverse complement strand
CAGATGGCGGAGGGATTCGCCAGGGAAATGGGCAAGGGCATCATCGATGCGCGCAGCGCGGGAACCAAACCCGCAAGCAAGGTCGCCGACCTTGCCATCGAGGCCATGCGGGAGAAGGGCATCGACATATCGGGCCAGCAGCCGAAACCGCTCACGAAGGAACTGGTGGAATGGTCCGACCTCCGTATCTCGATGGGCTGCGGTGTCGAGAATTCCTGCCCTGCGATATACCTGGACATGTTCGAGGACTGGCAGATAGCAGATCCCCATAAGCAACCGATAGGGGCGTACCGCATTGCTAGGGACTGCATCGAAGCCAAGGTGCGGGAACTGGTGAAAGAGAATCAGTGACGCAAACTCCCAGCCCCTAAAGGAGCTGGCGTTTGTCGCAGGGTCATACTGATGCTAAAATATTTTTCGCGAGAATGCAACGCGAAGATAGAGAGAAAAGCCCCAATGCTAGATCCGCGCAAGATGTTTCACCCCGCATTCGAAACGCGGGGCGAGTACCAGGCACCCCAGCCTTACGGCCGAGGCTTGGCAGAATGGAATTCTAGAATGCCTCAGAATGCTGGGGCAAGCGCACTTGAAACTAAAATACATCCAAACCCCGCCCTCATGAGCATTGTAGCTCAATGGCAATCTGTTAACATCAATGCGAATGAGACTAATTGCCCAGAATTGTATCCATTCGCAATTAGTTGCACAGGCGGGGCATGCTGGTTCTATAATGCTTAAAATGAGACGTACCCGTCCCATGGCACCGGCCACCCCCATCATGCCCCGTCTGAATATCCCATTTTATCAGATGGAGGGCGGGGTTGTGGACCTGGCTGGATGAGTCAGGTCTGGTGATGCACAGCGTGCTTTTATCCCCTAGCCCTGGGTGTAAGCCCAGTGGAATGGGGCCCTACCCAACGCTAACAGTGGCCCCCCATTTTGCAAGCTCTAGGACAGATGGCTATTCTCTCAATCTTTTGTGTGTGCTTACCAGGCATCCATTCAACCCGGCTCCGAAGCCACGGCACCGGCCAACCAATTAATTCGATCATTCATAAAATGTCATAGAATATTGAAAGGAAGGGCTGGCTTATGGCCAGCCCGATTCTTTTGCAGTTATTACGCCGAGTAGTAATCCACGTTGTACGGCTCCGGCTTCAGGCCTTTCCTGGTCCTTATCTTTGCGACGACCTCGTCCAGCAACTCTCTGGGTATCCTCTCGAAGCCGCTGTTCTCTGTGCTCCAGAGCGCCCGTCCGCCGGTGACGCTCCGGATGGCATTGGAGAATCCGAACATCTCCGCCACCGGTGCTTTGGCCTTTATCGTGACCATGTCGCCGTCCTGGGACATGTCCTCTATGACCGAGCGCCTCTGCTGCATCTCCCTGGTTGCCGCGCCCATGACGTCCTGCGGGACGTTTATCTGGGCCTTCTGCTTGGGCTCCAGCAGCGTGCGTCCAGAAAGGCACATTGCGCCGCAGATTCCCTGCCTGACCGCCGGGATGACCTGGGCCGGGCCCCGGTGGATGGTATCCTCATGCAATTTGGCATCCAGCAATTTGACCTTGACGCCCATGACCCTCTCGTCTGCCAGCGGGCCCTTCTTCATGACCTCTATGAACCCCTCCCTGCAAAGCTCCATCGTCTCGTGGAGGTTCTGAATGCCCTTGGTCATGTCCAGGAAGACGTTGGGGCCAAAGATGGCGACGATGCTCTTTGCCTCGTCCTTGCTCATCCCCAGCTCCTGCATCTGGGCCTGGAGGCCTTTCGAATCCTTTATCCTGCCGCCCTCTGACGGCACTTTTCCGGACTTTATGAATTCGACTATGTTCTCCTCCAGCGGCTCTGTGGTGAAGTAGAACTTGTTGTGCTTGTTGGGCGATTTTCCCTCGAATTCCTTTGGTGTCACTTTCTCCACGGATTCCCTGTAAACCACAATGGGCGGGGATGATTTTATCTCGACCTTGTGTTCGTTCTTGATCCTGTATTCGGTAATCTCGAGGTGAAGCTCGCCCATTCCGGACATCAGGTGCTCGCCGGTCTCATGGTTTATCTCTATCTGGATGGATGGGTCGGCCTTGGCCACGCTCCTGAGGACATCCACCAGTTTCGGCAGGTCCTTCATGTGCTTGGCCTCGATTGCCACGGTGACCACGGGTTCTGAGTAGTGGGTTATCTTCTCGAACGGCTCCATCTCCGGGTCGTCCGATACGGTGGAACCGGCGATAGCGTCCTTCAGGCCGGTGACTGCCACGATGTTCCCGGCGCAGATTGATTCTACCGGAATCCTGTCGGCGCCGACAGACAGCGAGACCTGCTGGGTCCTGTTGGGGTTTGGCATTCCCAGGATATGGAGGCCCTCGCCCCTCTTGATGGTCCCGGAGAACAGGCGGCCGATGGCCACCTCGCCGGCATGTGGGTCCAATACAATCTTGGTGACCATGAATGCCACCGGGCCGTTCGGGTTGCAGTCGGCCATGGACTTGCCCAATTTCGATTCCTTGTCGCCGTGCCAGATGTTGGGAATACGGTACTTCTGGGCGTCAAGGGGATTCGGGTGGTGGTTTATGGACATGTCCAGCAGGATCTTGTGTATAGGCGCTTTCTTGGCCAGCTCCTTCTGCTTGCCCTGCTTGCAGTATTCGAATATGTCCTTGAATGTTATGCCGCTCTCCTTCATGTAAGGCACGGAAATGGCCCAATTGTGGTAGGCGGAGCCGAACGCGACGCTCCCTTCCTCCACCCTGAGGCCCCATTCCTTCTTGAATTCCGGGGGGACCATTTTGTTGATCAGGCCGTTGACCTCGGTGATTATCTTGATGAAGCGCTGCTGCATCTGCTCGGGCGTGACTTCCAGCTCATTGATGAGCCTGTCCACCTTGTTGATGAACAGAAGGGGTTTCACCCTTTCCTTGAGCGATTGCCGGATGACGGTTTCCGTTTGCGGCATGACGCCCTCGACCGCGCAGGCCAGGACGATGCTGCCGTCGACTGCCCTCATGGCCCTTGTGACGTCACCGCCGAAGTCAACGTGACCTGGCGTGTCTATCAGGTTGATAAGGTAAAGCGCACCCTCGAACTCATGGACCATGGACGCGTTTGCCGCGTTTATGGTGATGCCGCGAGCTTGCTCCTGCTCGTCAAAATCCAGCATGAGCTGCTTGCCAGCCAGTTCTTCGGACATCATGCCTGCGCCTGCAATCAGGTTGTCGCTGAGCGTGGTCTTTCCGTGGTCTATGTGAGCGCATATCCCAAGGTTCCTTATCTGCTTGGGCTTGTTCATCAGAGCCTGTGCCTTCTTGATATTGTCTTCCTTGCGTCCCATTCAAACACCTCTGGGTGATTTAACTAACGATTTTGAATGATTACCTGGCCGAGCCCGCGACCCTTTCGGTCTCCTCTTTCTTCGAGATGGCGAAGCTGTTCATGTCGCCCTTGGCTGCCAGCATTATCTCGTTGGCCAAGCATATCTCTATGGGCTTCGTGTTCTTGTAAGATGCGCTCATGGCGCCCTTGCAGATGTTTCGGAGAGCGATGTCCAGCCTCCTGGATGAGCTTATGTCCACGGCCTTGGGGACAGACACACCGCCGTACTTCAGCCTGGTGACCTCTTCCCTCGGAGTGGTGTTCTCCAGGGCGTCTATGAATACCTGGACCGGGTTCTTCTTGGTCTTGGACTCTATTATTGAGAATGCATCCATCACCGCGCTGTATGTCTTGGTCTTCTTGCCGGTGTAGTTCTCGTTCCTCATCATGTTGTTGACCAGGCGCTCTACGATGTTCATCTTGCTCTTGGCGAACGGCCTGTTCGCGTGCCTGGCACCGGTGTGCGGCACCATGACCGGGTCCAGGTTGATGTACCTGGCCAGCCCTGCGTCTGTCACAACCACTTCGGAGATGTCATACCTGTCAAAGAGCTTGAGCTTGTCCGGCGGTATCCCGACAATCCTTTTCGGGGTCAGGGCTTTGGAAGGTTCCTGGGGCTTCTCAGCCACGGGCGTTTCCGGTTTGGGTTCGGCTGCTGGCTTTGCGGGTGATTCTGGCTTTGGCTCCGGCTTGGATTCGGATACGTTTTTTGCGGGAGCCTCTGGCTTGGGTTCCTCGGCCTTTGGGGCGGGCTCCACCGGTTCCGCGGGTGCGGCGACCTTGGGTTCTGCGACAGGCTCGGGCTTGGCCTTTTCCTCGACCGGCGCCGGAGTCTTTTTCGGGACCTCTGGCTTCGGTTCCTCGGCAGCGGTTTCTGGTTTGGTTTCTTTGGGTTGTTCATCGGCCATGTCATCACCTCACTGGTTTCTCCTTCCTGCCGCGGACCATCTCGTCCAGCGATACGTTGTTCACCTGAATCACCTTGAACCGGACTCCGGGAATGTCGCCGTAAGAACGGCCCATCCTGCCGCCTATGCCTTCAACCAGCACCTCGTCGTGCTCGTCTATGAAATTGATTGCGCCATCGCCCACGGCGAAGGCGGTTATCTGCCTGCCGTTCTTTATGAGCTGGACCTTGACGCATTTCCTGAGGGCGGAGTTGGGCTGCTTTGCCTCAACGTTCACCTTCTCAAGAACGATGCCCCTGGCCTGGGCTGAGCCCTCCAGCGGGTCCGCTTTCTCCTTGAGCTTGAGTATCCGCTTCTTGTAATAGCGGTCGTTCCATCTGAACTGCTGCCTGCTCTTTTCGAGTTTTCTAGCTGTGTGTAATCCTCTTGCCAAGTCAAACACCTGCACACTGTGGAACCAGGGGATTAAGAAATACTCTATTTATAGTTTATTACATAGTAATATATGAGAAGGGGTTCAACCGGAGACTATCCTCACAAGGCCCCTGGATGACAGAAGCTGGGCGAACTGGGAGGGCAGGGTGACCATATCATCCTTCCTCAGGTCATAATCCGTGCTCAGTCCGGCAAACCCGGGTATGTCCTCCAGGACATGGACCACTTTAGTCTCTTCGGCCTCGACAACCGGCTCCTCGGGACTGGGCTCCATTATGTCTATGCTCGACTGGAGCGGCTTCTCCGGTTCTAGCTTCGGCAACGAGGAGGAAACGGGCGAGGGCACACATTCGGTTTTGGCAACAGCATCTTCTCCCTTCCTGAAAAGGGACAATGTCTCGACCAGCCGGTCATAGAGCTCCTTCTCCACCTTGGTCATGTTGTCCGGCGGAGTGGCGCCCACCATCCGGTCCAGCGCGGCCAGGGTTATCTTCCTCTCCCTGAGCTCGTATATCATCTTCAAACGTTTGTCAACCTTGCTGACCTGATCCCAGAGCATCATGGCATTCGGATTGCCGGGAACCTGGATGGCCGTGCAGTGCTCCTCCCTGAGCGTCTGGAGATGATAGGCCGCGCGCTCGTGAAAATGGGGGGGCAGCTTTGTCAGCACCTTGCTGCGCCTCTCGTTCCTGTGAACATCAGATATCTCGCTGAAACCGATTTCGTCCCCTGTCATCGAACCTCAATCGTTTTTCAGGTATTATAGCTTTTCATCCGGGTTAGCGAAAGTGCAATAACCCCTTAGCGCAATGGGGGTGCCGGTGAACGAGATGCAGGTATGCCCTCTGGATTTCAGGTACGGCAGGGAGGCCATGAAACTGGTCTTCGACGAGGAAAGGAGACTGCAGCACATGCTGGATGTGGAGGCCGCATTGGCCGGTGCCCACGCGGCTGTGGGCAACATATGGGAAGAGGATGCAAAAGCCATATCGGAAAAGGCGACCACCGGCTTTGTGAAGCTCGATAGAGTGTGGGAGATAGAGAAGAGCACGAACCATGACATCATGGCCATGGTCAAGGCCCTCACCGAACAATGCGGGCCGTCGGGGGACTATGTGCACCTGGGCGCCACATCCAACGACATCGTCGACACTGTGACGGCACTGCAGTTCAAGAATGCGCTGGCCATAATCGAGGACGACCTGATACTGCTCCTCAACACGCTCCTGGACCTTGCCGAGAAACACAAATCCGCCGTCATGGTCGGAAGAACGCATGGGCAATTCGCTGTTCCGCTGACATTCGGGATGAAGATGGCCGTCTATGCCAGGGAGGTGCAGAGACACCTGGACAGGCTCAGGGAGGCCAGGCCCCGGGCATGCGTCGGAAAGATGAGCGGAGCCGTTGGGACGGGCGCAGCGCTGGGGGAACATGCGACAAAGATACAAGCCATGGTAATGGAAAAACTCGGGCTGGGAATGGAGGAGGCCAGCCTGCAGCTCGTTGGCAGGGACAGGTACGTGGAATTCATCTCCCTGCTGGCCAATATATCATCCAGCCTGGAGAAGTTCGCGGTGGAGGTCAGAAACCTCCAGAGGTCGGAGATAGGGGAAGTGGCAGAGGCCTTCGACTCGGAAAAACAGGTGGGGAGCTCCACAATGGCCCACAAGCGCAACCCCATCAAGTGCGAGAACGTGTGCAGCCTGGCCAAGGTTGTGAGGGGGTTCATCGTCCCGACCCATGAGAACGTCCCGCTCTGGCACGAGCGCGACCTGACCAATTCGGCGGCTGAACGGTTCACGATACCGCACACGTGCATACTGGTGGATGACATGCTGGTCAAGATGAGCGGGGTGTTCGCCAACCTGGCAGTGTACCCGGCAAGAATGCAGGCGAACATCGAGGCTTCGAAAGGCCTGATAATGGCCGAGTCCGCGATGATGGCAATGGTTGCCAAGGGCATAGGCCGCCAAGAGGCCCACGAGATGATGCGAAAGCTCTCCCTCAAGGCCGCGGATTCCGGAACCCATCTGCGCGACCAGATGCTCGCTGATGAGTCAGCCTCCAATATGTTCAAGCCGGAAGAGATAGACGCCATCCTGGACCCAAAAAATTACATCGGAGAGGCAATCAATATCGTGGATAAGGCCCTGAAGGACCTGCGTTGATCATTTCAGTGACTCGATGGCCCTGGCCGTGCGCGCCATCATCTTGGTGCTGTTGATATCCGTGAATATTCTATGGGCGCGCTCCAGGTATTGCTTGGCCGACTTCTTGTCTCCCTTTTTGGTCAGCATGATTCCGCATTCGAAGCACGCATCGGCCAGCCTGTAAGGCATGCCTAGTTCCTCGCGGAGCTTGATGGTCTTCTTGAAATATTCATAGGATTTCGCAAAATCCTCTTTCAGCTGATAGGCGATTGCGTAGGACATGTACGCCCCGGACATGCCGAGCTTGTCCTTCATCTTCTTGAACACTGAAAGCGATTCCTCGCAGCATTTGATGGATTTGGAGAACTTGCCCAGCTTGGCATAGTCCTCGCCGGCATTGAACTTGGCCCATGCGTGCATCAGCACATAATTGGCCCCCTTGGATACTTTGATGCATCTCTCATAGTGCTTCACGGATTCTTCATAATTCTCCATTCTGGCATAAGCCACGCCGATGTTGTTGAGCACAGTGGCGACGCTGTTCATGTTCCCGGCCTTCTCGAAGAACTTGAGGCTCTGCTTGGCGTATCCTATGCCCTTCTCATAATCCCCTTTCTCGTCGTAGACATTGGCCATGGCCATGTAGACCTGTGCCATTGCCTCGTCATCCCGTATCATCTGCGCCCGATGGAGGGCATCGTCCAGATAGCCGAGCGCCCTCTGGTACTCCCCCTTCCGCCAATGAGCATTGCCCAGGCCCCGCAGGGATTCTATGACATCCTTGGAATTGCCCAGCTCTTCGGATATGGACAGGCTGGTTTTCAGGCATCCGCCCGCAGTCTTGTGGTCGCCGGTGCGGAGCGCAAGGTTCGCAATGGCACGATATATCTTCGCCTGCTTCTCCAGTTCCCCAAGCTCGATGGCCAATGCCAGGGCCTCCTCGTAATGTTTGCCTGCCGCGGCCCAGTCCCCGGCGTTGGAAGTCGCAGAGCCCAGATGGATCAGGTCATCCAGCTTCTTGCCGGCATCAGCCTCACTCTCCACCATGCTGTCCAGATCCTTTAATTTTAGAATCTTGCCGTAAAGGTTCTTGGCCTTTTCCGTGCCGAAAAGCTTCATGGAACCGGAGAGCGCATTGGCCAATCTGGGCAGGTCAGACTGTTGGATATTGTCGGGGTCTATCTCGAGGTCCTTGCATTGCTTCTTGATGATGAACGGGCCCATGTCGCCCAGCTCGGATTTCATTATGCTGTTCAGTTCCTCTGAAAGGGATTGGGGCATGATTGCACTCTTCCTGTATACGAATAGGATGTCCTGGTAAAAAAGCTTTCGGGGGAGGGGGGATTTGATTGGAAAATGCAACGGGAAGGATGAAAGAGACGTATCAAGGAAGTTCGACGAACAGAATACAGAAGAATATGTTAACAATCGCTAGTTCGTCGATTCGTCCGAATTATGCCGTTGGTTGCAATTTATAATTCGGACTCTCGTCAAACAGACTTTATTGGCATATGTTGTGAGTCGCTAGTTTGACGATAGTGCCGAATTGCGTGAAATATGCTGCGGGCAATTCGGCTTACCATTTTTCGTTGTTAATGCAACGAAAAGGATGAAAGAGACGCTTTCTATGCAAGAGCTGGGAGGACGAACAGACTACGCTGAGATATGCTAGCAATCGCTAGTTCGTCGGTTGTGCCTAATCGCGTTCCACATTGTACTGGCGATTAGGCTAACCATTTTTCATTGATTGGAAAATACAATGCGAAGGATGAGAGAAAAGTATCAAGGAAGTTCGACGAACAGACTACGCTGAGATATGCTAGCAATCGCTAGTTCGTCGGTTGCGCCTAATCGCGTTCCACATTGTACTGGCGATTAGGCTAACCATTTTTCATTGTATCTTTATTGATTCAAGAAAGAAAAATGGACTCAGCGGGATTCGAACCCGCGGCCTCTTCCTTGCGAAGGAAGCGATCTACCGGTCTGATCTATGAGCCCGTTTTGCGAGGCATAACGGGGTCATAGATGCAGCCAACCCGGAGGGTTAGCTGCAATCTATAAGCCCATTATTGATTGTATCGGCCGATAAGCATATTGAATATAAACTTTTGTCAACATTTGAAACCACCTGCAAAATCTTTTATCCCCATGCAGGATTCTCCCCTAAGGTGCATGACATGAACGGACCATATCCTTGTCAGAGATGCGGCATGCCATTGAGGTGGGTGGAGCAGTACAGCCAGTGGTGGTGCGACAATTGCCAGATATATGCGGGATACCAGACAGACGAGCAGCGGCTGTCCTCGGCAATCACGGGCTTCGGCCAGGCCCTGGACAGGGAGCTGGGCGGCTCACAGCTCTGCGGCCGGTGCGGCAGATATGCCCGCTGGGTACCGGAATACCGACGATGGTATTGCGACGGTTGCATGAGTTATCTTTGAATGGAGCGCAATCGTAACCTTTTATTCTAGGTTCGCTGTTACAGCCCACATGCCCATCTCCAGAAAAGGCACGGATTTTGACATCATCCTGGTCTCGGCGGAATACTGGGACGACCACCCTCTCTCGCCCGTCGGCGTGATAGCCCGGGTTCTGGACGCGAAAGGTTACTCCGTGGGCATAATCGAGAAGCCCGTGGCCGAGGCGGACTTCGAGCGGCTGGGAGAGCCGGAATTCTTCTTCGGCGTGACTGCCGGTTCCATCGACAGCATGCTGAACAACTACACGCCGCTGAAGCGCAAAAGGGCGGCCGACAAGCACTCCAGGCACAGCGCAATGCCGGACCGGGCCATCATCGTATATTGCAACGTTCTGAGGAGATTGTTCAAGGGCTGCAAGATTGTCATCGGCGGCATCGAGGCATCGCTGCGCAGGTTCGCGCATTACGACTACTGGGACAATGACCTGAGGCGCAGCATCATGTATGACTCCAGGGCGGACGTTCTGGTCTATGGGAACGGGGAGAGGCAGATAGCCGAGCTGGTGGAGAGAGCGAGCATGGATGAGAAACTTGCCGGCGTTCGGGGCACTTGCGTCATCGCGAAGAAGGTTCCCGAGGGATTCGAAACCCTGCCGAGCTGGAACGAGGTGAAGGCAGACAAGAAAAAGTTCTGCGAGATGCAGAACGGCTTCTCAAACGGCCGGAACCTGGCGCAGGAGTATGACAAGAATTACCTGCTCCAATATGCGTACCCGGAATACACGGCTGAATACCTAGACTGGGTCTACGGCCTGGATTATTCCCGGAAACTCCACCCGGACTCCCAGCTGTGGATGGCGCAGTTCTCGGTGGTCACCCACAGGGGCTGCATCGGCGAATGCTCGTTCTGCTCGCTGGCCCTGCACCAGGGCAGCAGGATAATCTCGAGGAGCGAGGACAGCATAATTGCGGAAATTGAGAAAATTACCAAGCACAAGAGATTCAAGGGCGTCATCGATGATCTGGGCGGGCCGTCGGCCAACATGTACGGCATGGACTGCGCGAATTGCGGCGGCCGGTGCATGGTTTGCGATAAATTGGACAGGAGCCATGCACGCCTGATGAAGCTGATGGAAAGGGCCAGGGCGGTGCCCGGCGTCAAGAAGGTGTTCGTGCGCAGCGGAGTGAGGTATGACCTGGCTGTGAACAGCCCTGAGTACATCCGCGAGCTGAGCGAGCACCATGTCTCGGGATGCCTGAAGGTCGCGCCGGAACATTTCTCGAAAGACGTTCTTGCGTGCATGAACAAGCCCGGAAA
This sequence comes from Thermoplasmata archaeon, assembly GCA_046485165.1. Lineage (GTDB taxonomy): Archaea > Thermoplasmatota > Thermoplasmata > SG8-5 > SG8-5 > UBA147. The sequence continues at coordinate 2,796 of JAWOHM010000068.1, read as the reverse complement.
ACGGTTCGATGAGTTCGTGGAGATATTCGACAGGCTGAACCGGAAGACCGGCCAGGCCCTGAGATATTACCTCATGGTGGGGCATCCCGGCGAGAGCGGGGAAAGCCTGGACGAGCTGGTGAAGAAGGCCGGGGAGCTGGGCAACGTGGAGAACTTCCAGCTGTTCACGCCGACGCCGATGACCCTCTCGACATGCATGTACTGGACCGGCCTGGACCCGAGAACCATGAAGCCGATAAAAATCATCTACGATTATCATACAAAAAAGAGGATGAAGGAACGGATGCTAGAAATTCTGAAATGATGCGCCAATCCGTACAAACGTTTTTAGAATGCTACGGGATATTGCCCATGTTAAGATGCCGCTCTGCACGACATGTGGCCAGGAGGTCAGCTTCATACCGCAATACCAGCAATGGTACTGCCCATATTGCCGAACGTACCCGTACCTCCAGCAGGCCGTGTCTCCCCCGTATTATCAGGCGCCGGCCTACCCTGGGTATTACCAGCAGCCGCCGTATTACCAGCAGTATTATGCGCCCCCGGTGATGTTCCAGCAGCCGCCTGCCGTTGGGCCGAGCCCGCAGAATGCCAGGTCGAAGATTTACAGCTCATTCATGATGCGGCAGAGCACGGACCAAGTCATACCAACATTTTGGGCCTGGATAATACTCGTCTTCCAGATAATTCTGCCTCTTTCGGCAATCATTGCGATATATGCCTTTATCGTCGATACTGGGTTCGACATCACTGACACGGGCCCCCTCATGCTCATCATACTCGCCATACTGCTGGTCTCCATCGGCCTGGCGATAACGCATGCCGTCCTCACGTATAAATTAGTGAAACGCCGGGACGAGCATTTCAAGCGCGATCGCATCCTGAACGATGGCATGGCTGAGTATCTGGGGGCTGTTGCGCTGAACACCAGTGTGGACCTGAATGTGGAGCGATGGACACTGAACACCATCATGTACGCCGGCAACACCCAGGAGCGCTCAGCCAGCCTGTGGGCCATGCTGGTCGCCCTCCTTCCCATCATCCCATTCATCGGAGTGATATTCCTCATCTACTGCCAGGTTTTTCTGACCAAGGATATGCAGGAGCATGACGAGAAGCAGAGGAATTTCAACTACCAGTACCAGGTCGGGTTGGCAAAGGCCGGCAAACTCGGGAACGATTCCTTTTTCTGGCAGCCGCTCCCCAAACGGGACGTTGCCGCCTATGTGGTCCTGACTATACTCACCCTGGGCCTGTTCCTTCCATACTGGTGGTATGTCAACATCGTGGATATGAACACGCATATTGCGAACCAGTGGAACTTCGAGAACGCATTGGTCAAGAAATTGCAGGCGGATGGTTGAGCAGGATGGCATTCCCCCGATTGAAAACGGTGCATATCGTCATGGCCTTCGGCCTCGGAGCCCTGTCGACGCTTGTAGCTTCGTGGGCATCGCTTGGCCTCATGCTGGACGCCTCTCCCGTGCTCCTGCCGTTCACGCTTGATGACGGTTCGGCGCTTACACTCCTGATGGCAGTGATAGTAGCGCCATTCATCGAGGAACTGGCCAAGCCCATCGGGCTTTATCTCCTCCATGCTGAGGAAAAGCCGGATTTCGAGTTGAAAGAGTGGGCCTTCCTCGGGGCAATGGCCGGCCTCGGTTTTGCGGTGGTGGAGAATTTTCTATATGCAGCCATGATGCTGAGCTACGGCACAGAGGTTTCGATTTGGCTGCTGGGCCTGAGATTCCTTCTGCCGCTGCACATGGTGGCCACCGCAATCGCCGGATTCGGCTTCGGGCTGTGGGCCAAGACGGGAAAAGGAAAATACTTCGCGGGGTGTTTATTCATCTCAATGCTGCTGCACGGACTTTACAATCTGGCGGCCACGGTGGTGGGATAGATGGAACTGCCGAAGGGAACATTCAAAGGCCTGGCGAGGGTGATTGCGCCGCTCTGGTTCTGGATGGCTGCGGGCTGGGCGGCGTATCCTTACATGATGCTGAAAATAACGGACGATATCGGCGAGGCCATGAACGCGGGCGAGGTCAGGCTGTTCTCGATTATCATGACAACGACATGCATCGGATTCGGCATCGGCCTGGCCGTTTACGGGTTCACCGGGAAGGATGCGAATGATGATGAAATCAAGGCACTGGCAATTGCTCCGGCCCTGTGCCCGTACTGCGGCGCACGGGTATCGGGCGACATGACCGAGTGCCAGGTTTGCCATAACAGCATTCCTAATTGATCAAATCGTTTCAATTCGTGAGCCGGCTTTCGAAAATCATAAAATATTCATTGACAGGCCTGCAGCATCCTGCCTGATGCTGCAAGCTGGGCGTCTGCCGGTGCCCAGTGCTCACTGGTGTGGCCTGGGTGAGGCTCCCCACAGATAAATTTAGGGCATCCTCAATCGTTTCATGCTGAATGATATATATGGATTAGTTAAAATTTGTCATCCAGCTCATTTCGTGTTTGTTTCAAACATGATGATAACTATGGGGAGCCTTAACTAAACAATCCTTGCCTTCAGAATGGCTTTGAACTGTTTCTCATTGCCTTTCATCTGCAGACCTGAAGGTCGCAGCATCCAGGCAAGGCATGTTTAGTGAGACGTGAAAATAATAAAAAATTATTAGATTCACGTCTAGCCGAACAGTGCGCCCAGGCCTGCGGCGGCCTCTTCTTCGGAGACCTTTTCTTCCTCGGGCTCTTCCTTCTTCGCGGCTGCGGCCGGAGCTCCGGCCGCAGCCGCGAAGAAGGAAGAGCCCGAGGAAGAAAAGGTCTCCGAAG
>JAWOHM010000004.1:0-16228 GCA_046485165.1 Thermoplasmata archaeon | reverse complement strand
CCCTCCTGAATGACTTTACACAATTTGGAATCACGAAATTCAGGGTGATGTCTAATTTTGACAAAACATATAAATTCAATGTCAAAATTGGACACATCTTTTTCGAATGCCATTCTTCGACATTTTCAAAAAAGATGACAACTGAAAGGGATACCCCCGGCTTTATGGCGAATGACGTTTACAGCAATTGAATGCCAGTCATTCGCTAGAAGTCCAATGCGACTACTGGCAGATATGGCGAAGTATTAGACTGTAGCCGTGGGGAGCCCTCATTCTGATGCACCTCTTGCGGGCAATAATAAATAGCCGGAGCCCGATTCCTTGCCAATGAAGGACATCGGGATAATCGCCCACAGGGGCGCTTCCGCCTTGGAGCCGGAGAACTCAGTTGCAGCATTCGAGAAAGCCCTGGAGATGGGCGCCCATACGATAGAGATGGATGTCAGGACCACACTTGACGGGGAGGCCGTCCTGATGCATGACGAGACAGTCAACAGGACAACCAGCGGCCATGGCCGGGTTTCCGAAATGACATTTCAAGAAATCAAAGAGTTGCGATTGAGGAACAGAGAGCCGGTCCCGCCATTGAAAGATGTAATTGAACGGTTCAAGGGGCGCGCCTATCTTATCCTTGAACTCAAGGACCACGGCTCGGCAGGCGCTTCCTGCTCCCTTGTGAAAGAATTGAAACTCTGGAATGATGTCACTTTCTCCTCGTTTCACGGACCCTGGCTTGTGGAGTTGAAATTGCGGCATCCCGCCGCGAAAGCGGCCTTCGTATCCGAGGACAGGAAGATGGACTGCGTGCGGATTGCGTTGAGCCTGAAGGCCCAGGCACTGCACCTGGGCCGCCGCATCGCCACCCGGAAACTCATCATCCAAGCTCATGAAGCCGACCTTGACGTGAACATTTGGACGGTCAACACCGCCAGGCAGATGAGGAAATTCATCGAAATGGGCGCTGATGGCATAATCACCGATAAGCCAGATATTTTGATCGAGGCGCTTGTGACCAGTGAAAAGTGGGGAAGTGAATAGTGAAAAGTGATGCTGGGAGGTAAATGATGAGAGAATCGGTGCTCAAGGACAAAAATGCTCGGGTTTCCATTTTTCATTTTTCACTTTTCACTAAAAAAATTGATAAAACAGCATACTAGAAGCATCAATCGAAAATCTAAAATCTAAAATCTGTGAAACGTTTTATATAAAAACATCCTTGCCCCCAATATGTACAGCGTCCCGAAGGACGGCGATGTCGTCCTGGCGATACGAAATGTGCTGGCCCGCTACAGGGCTGTGCGCTCCCAGAGAGAACTGAGGGAGAAGGTGGAGCAGGAGCTGAACTTCGGCGGCGGCAATTTCCATGTCGGAGAGACAAGGGTCAGGAAGCTGGCAGTGATATCCGGCGTGGCGCGGCTGAAGGTCCACACGAAGGCCACCGGCAAACCAGGTAAGATGAACGGCTGCCCTGTCTGCGGCGAGAAACTGACCGCATCAAGGAACATGACCGTGTACGGCAAGACTATAACCACCGGGTACAGATGCCCCAAATGCGAGTACTGGACGGAGAGCAAGAATCTTCGGCTGCCCTCCAGGTATGAATTCGCGCTTAGAAGGAGGAAATGACATGCAGGGAAAGGAAACTGCGGATGGATTTATGGTGCTGAAGCTGGATGACGGCGAGGACGTCATGGAATGCCTGCACAAGGCCATCAAGGATTTTCATATAAGTTCAGCGTTCGTGACCGCTGGCGTCGGCATGCTGAGGGATGCCGAGATCGGCTATTTCACCGGCAAGGGCTATGAGAAAAAGCATCTGGACAAGCCTCACGAGATGATATCCCTGCAGGGCAGCATCTCCACCATGGGCGAGACCATCATCCACCTGCACTGCGGCCTGGCCAATGAGAATCATCAGATAGTCGGCGGCCATCTGTTCTCGGCCAAGGCATGCGTTCTCAATGAGATCCTCATCAAGAAGGTGGATGTCAAGCTGGGGAGGAAATTGAACCCGGAAACGGGGTTGAAGGAATTGTACATCGCCGAGGGCTGGGCGTAGGCCAAGACCCTAACAGTTCAGGTTCCAAATCTTGTCGCCGACGTAATGTATCGTTTTGACTGCCTTTCCGCCCTTCTCCGCCACCATCTTTGGGCCGTCCATGAGAGCGATTCCCACGAGCAGCGGCCTCTTGTTGTTCTGGTCCCGGACCCAGATCCCGTCCCCGGCCTTTATGTCCGGGTCCGCTTCCACAACCCCCGGGGCCATGACATCCGCTCCGTTGGCCAGGAACTTGACCGCGCCCATGTCCACGGTGACATATCTCTTGGCCGCGTTGAACATCAGCAGGCCGTGGACTGTGAGGAATGGCTTTCCATCAATAAAAATGCCGACTGGCTTTCCCTGAAATACGAAAAGCTCGTTGCCGCCCGCTTCACCCGTTTCCACGGCATCGGTGGGCTGGAACGTCTCCATGCCCAGGGCTTCTTTCAGGTCGGAGGCCAGCTTCTCCACCTCCTTCCGCCGGAGCCTGTTCCTGCGCCTCAGTTTCAGTTCAGCCATGATATGTCTCCCTACTGGAGGACCCCCAGTTCGGTCAATTTCTCCGGCAGATACTTGTCGGTGACGAAATCCAAGCCGTACTTGGCCAGCGCCTGCTGCTCGGCCTGAGTATTTTTCTTTGTGATTTTCTGCGCCGGCTCGGGCTCCAAAGAAAAATATTCAGTAAACAAGAAACTCGCCCTCACCTGCTCGAAAATCATATTCGTTTCCATCACAATACTCCCAGTTCGGTCAGCTTTTCCGGTAAATATTTGTCAGTCACGAAATCCAGACCATACTTCGCCAGCGCCTGCTGCTCCGCTTTCTTCCCTATCTTCAGCATCAGCTCTATCTCGTCCTTCCAGAACCTGTCCTTGAACCTGGGGTCTGTGAGTTCCGATTGCAATGCCTTCACATCCTTGTCATTGAGCTTGTCGGTGGGCAGCTCATAGTTCAATATGTCCGAGCTGGTTATCCCCACGAACATGGCCGTCGGAGTGGCCAGGTATTCCGAGATATGCGCGGTCTTGATGGCGCCGTACGCTATGGATGAGAAGATGCGGAACGACCACGGGTCTCCATCAGTGAACACCACCAGCGGCAGGCTCATCTCCTCGTTGAGCCGTTTCATGAATCTCCTTGTGGAGCGCGCCGGCTGCCCCTTCAGATGCAGGATTACCGCATTGTGTTTCTCATCGAATCCGTTCTCCACAAGACGGTCGAACATACCGCCCGTCTCGATGGCGATGATGAATTTCGCATCCGTTTCCAGCAGCTTGATCTTGTCCTTCTCCACGTTGAACGGTATGCCGTAGCCAGAATCCCCCACATCATCCCTGAGGTTGATCTTCTTCTTCTCGCCCTTCCTGTTGGTCTCCTCCAAGGTCAGATTCCCTATCACCCTGGCGCCGTCCTCCTCCGGCCGGAGCTTGAAGTCCTCCCTCATGCAAGTGGTGACTATCTCCAGGTCCTCGGCCAGGTTGTTGCTCTCGTCCTGGGAGCCGAACTTGGCATTGCCCCATCCCTCGGATATGTAATACATCTCCCTGAGGGTTGACGATTTCTGGTCCTTCACCATGTCCTTGATGAACTCCAGCATGTACATGGTCCTGAGCAACATGTAGGCGCCAGTCATCTTCTTGGCGCTTCTCACCCCATGCAAGTTGCCGTACTTCCACACCCCCTTCCTGGGCGCGAACTGGATGTTCTTCTTTGAACGCAATGGGATGCTCATCTTCGGTATCTGGCCCTGTCAATCTGGTTGTAAATGTCGTCCGCTATCTTGTAGAGCTCGTCCACTGCCCTGTGGTGCCTGTCCTCATTCTTCATCCGAGATCACCTCTGTCTGCTCATCGTAATCCACGCCGTTCTCGTCATCGTCTTCCGCTTCCTCGAGGACCTCATCCTCCTCGGCGGCATCACCGAAGGAGAACAGCGAGTACTGGCCGGTGCCGTCCAGGTCCCAATCACCAGGCAGCGGCTCCGCCCCTATCACATTGGCATGGTTGATGCCGCTGACGAACACCTCCACATCCGAGTACTCGTCCTGGTCCAGGCCAGCCAGCTCGAACGAGATGTTCACTATCTCGGTGCTGGGTATCCTCTTGAGGTTCCAGGTGAGCTTGTCGCCGTTGACCTGGTCCGGCTCCGGTGAGACATGCTTTCTCTCCAGCGCCTTTGCCGGCACGATCGCGTGTATGTTGAACTTCTGGCCGGTGGCCATGTAATTGTGGATGTTGATGGTGACCTTGTGCCGGCGCTTTGCATACTCCACCTTGTCGTCGACCCATATCACATTCATGATGCCGGTGACGGTCTTGCCAAGGTTCGGCACTGGCTTCCCGACTATGCTTGCCGCCTTCCTTGCAATCTCCGGAAGCAGCAATTGGACGATGTCGAATTTCTCCCTGGTCTTCGAGCGCCTGGCCTTTTTCCCCAGGTGCGTCTTGAGGTTCCTGGCGCAGAGCCTGATGGCCCGTATTATCTCCTCGCGGATGGGGTCCATGTTGGCGATGGCCTCCTTTGCCTCGGACGTGAATGGCAGCTGCGTGGATGCCACGTGAACCAGGATTATGGCCGGCCCGAATGGAATCCCCTTCCCGCCGCGTTGCTCCAGGCCGTACCTGCGCCAGTCAACCTCCGCAATGGCCTTGGTTATCACATCTGCGCCCTGCTGATATAGAAGCGGGACGCGGTTGCCGAACCTCAGTATCTCGACCTGCTGGTCCTTGGGAAGCTGGCCGCCATAGACGATGCCCACCTCCACCGAGAAGGGGTGCCCCGAGTAGACCGACGGCGACCTTGACACCGGCGGGGCGTAATAACCCGGCTTGAGCCCTTCCAGAACGTTCCTGAGGCCCTTCCTGATGAGCGTCTCTCCGATGGGCGTGAGGCAATCCGTCTTGGGCGCCATGATCTTCACGGTGCCGATTGCCTTCAGTATCGCGGCCCCCTCCTCCAGCGACATTCGCCTGGGGCTCCGGTTCTCTGGCACATTTGCGGCCTCGCATATCTCCCTGGCCACCCTCGGGCTCACCCGGGAGAACTCATTCACCAGAAATGCGGTCATCTTCCTGTGCTCGCTGGCCTTGCCCATGCTCATGAGCTGCCCCAGCTCTATTCCCTCCGGGTGAGGCTTGGATTCCACGGTCTCCTTAGGCATCTCCTCTGTCACCCTGGGCAATGTGACAAGGCCGCCCAATGGGTCCTTGAAGGTGATCTGCACATGGGGATTGACTATTGCGGTTGCCCTGAGATATTCCAGGATGGACTGCTTGCCGGCTATGTACCTGCCTTTGACATATACTTCCAGCCTGGTGCCGTGCTCCTTGCCGTCCCATATTTTGAAATCCTCTTCGATGATGTCCGGTCGATTGCGCTTGATGTCCAGGACCAGCTTGACGAAATGCGCCACCTCCTCGGTCTTGGTTTTGGAGATTATGAAGGCCGGCTTTCCAGTTGTGAGCTGGCTGTACATGACCACGGCAGAAATGCCGATGCCCTGCTGTCCCCTTGACTGGCGAATGGCATGGAACCTCGATCCGTAAAGAAGCCTGCCGAAGACATTTGCTATCTGGCGTTTGACGATGCCGGGGCCATTATCCTCGATGATAATTTTGAACATCCCCTTCTCGGTCTCGACAAGTTCCACATAGATGTCGGGGAGGATCCTCGCCTCCTCGCAAGCATCCAGGGAATTGTCCACCCCCTCCTTCACCGCTGTGATGAGCGACTTCGTTTGAGAATCGAAACCCAGTATCTGCTTGTTCTTCTCGAAGAATTCTGCTATGGAAATCTCTTTCTGCTGCTTCGCCAGCTTCTCGGCTATGTCCATCATCGTCTCACCCTCGTGGCAGGTTAGAGGTCAAAATGCGGTGTTCTGAAAGGTCGTTTGCATCCCTCTGCATCCCTTCTGCGCGACCGTGAATGCGTGGCGAATACTTAAGATTTAAGATGGCATACGGATTGTAGATTTGGGGATTGTAGGGGGACGATTTTAGATTTAGGGATTGTAGATTGCAGATTTACGATTAACGGTGGCTGGCCGTCACTAACGGCCAGATAAATCCGTTGTAATAATCAAACAAATCTAAAATCTAAAATCAACAAATCTACAATTTCAAACAGGACAAACATAAAATACCCCATGCACTTTAGGGGCACTACTTCCAGAGTATATCAAATATACTGGAGGCAGAAAATGACAACTGCATACGACATACCTGCCGAGAAGCTCATTGCGAGCATCGCCGAAGAACTGAAGAAAAATGATACCATCAAGCCGCCGGAATGGTCCAACCTCGTGAAGACTGGAATTCACAGGGAGAAGGCACCGGGCGAACCGGACTGGTGGTACACCCGGGTAGCCGCGATACTGAGGAAGGTATACATCTACGGCCCCATAGGCACCGAGAAGCTTTCCGCCCAGTTCGGCGGACCCGTGGACAAGGGCTCCAAGCCATCGCATGCATGGTCCGGCAGCCGCTCAATAATAAGACTCTCTCTCCAGCAATTGGAACTGTCCGGCCTCATCCAGCCCTACAAGAAGAGAGGCCGCGTGATATCGCCCCAGGGGCAGAAATTGCTGGATAATGCATCCTACGCCATATTCAAGGAATTGGCAAAGGAACAGCCTAAGCTGACGAAATACGGCAAGTAGGTGCTCCCGTGGATGATGACAAGGAGCTTCAGGAAATAAGACGCAGGAAGCTCGAGGCCATGCAACAGGACCAGGCCCAGGAAGAGGTCCAGGGTCAGGTGGACCAGCAGGCCGAACAGCAACGCCAGGCGATACTGAGGCAGATACTCTCCCCCGAAGCGAGGGAGCGCATGGCCCGGCTCAAGATTGCGCGGGCGGAATTCGCGGAGGCGGTCGAGAACCAGTTGATAATGCTGGCCCAATCCGGGCAGCTGCGCAATGTCATCGACGACGCAAACCTCGTCCAGATATTGGAGCGGTTGACACCCGAGAAGCGGGAGATCACGATCAAGAGAAGATAAGAGGGATAACATGGCAAGAAACAAACCACTGGCCAGAAAGATGCGGCTAAACAAAGCCACAAACTCGAACAGGCGCGTTCCAGCCTGGGTGATCCAGAGGACGAACCGCCGTTTCATGCGCCACCCGAGACAGAGGTCGTGGCGGAGGAACAAGCTGAAGCTCTAGAGGGATGAAAAATGGCAGAAGAAAAGGAATTCAAGGAAGTCACATACACCATCCCGCTGCGGGACCTGCTCAGGTGCCCCAGGACAAAGAGGGCTCCCAAGGCGATAAAGCTGATTCGGGAGTATGTTGTGAGGCACCGCAAGGCCGACCCGGAGAATGTCTGGATAGACAAGGAAGTCAACGAGTTCGTCTGGTCCAGGGGCATCGAGAACCCCCCGAACAAGATCACACTGAAGGTCGCATGGGTGGAGGGAGAGGACCTGGTCGAGGTACTGCTCCCGGATGAAGAGTAGGCGCGTCTCAACATGCTTGGCAAGGGAATGATATTCGGCAATCCCTACGTGGGTGTTTTCTGCGCGGCCAACGAGAGCATCGGCATCATACCCTTCGCCACAGAACACAATTTTCCCGAACTGGTGACAAGATTCCTCGGCGTGGAACTGGCCATCAGGATGTCCGTGGACGGCTGCAGCACCCTTGGTTCCCTGATTCGGATGAACTCCAACGGCGCGATAGTGTCGCAATCCGTCTCCGATGATGAGATAAAGAGAATCGAACCGCACATCAAGGTCACCAGGATCGCCCAGAGGCACAATGCCATGGGCAACAATGTGCTGGCCAATGACAACGGCGCCATCTGCCACCCGGATTTCGATGACAGGACCATCGAGCTCATCTCCAAGGCCCTGAAGGTTCCGGTGGAGCGCGGGACCATCGCCGGCTATACCACTGTCGGCTCGTCAGCTGTCGCAACGAACAAGGGCGCCATCTGCCACCCCCACACCTCGAGTTATGAGATGGAAGCGATGGAGCGCGTGCTCGGAGTGAAACCCCAACTCTGCACTGCCAACTACGGAACCGGGCAGGTCGGGGCCTGCATGATAGCCAATTCCAGGGGGGCGCTGGTGGGAGAAACGACGACGCCGATTGAGCTGGGGAAGGTTGAAGAAGGGCTGCATCTTTATTAATCGTGCGAAACCGTTGCAAATTATTTATTATGTTAATCCGCATTATTGTCCACGCAGGTAGGCAAAATGAAAAAACTCGTTGTCATCACACTCATATTCTTTTTGTTTTCAGGGCAATTGCTGTTCCCCCACGCATCGGGCGCCCCCGCCCTTACCGCCCCGTTCCGCATTGATTCAGATTCCGCGTTCCACGCCATGGCCGCTGCCGAGTCCTGGCCTGGCTCAGGCGCTTCCGCGGACCCATACATCATTCAGGATTGCGAGGTGAATGGGACATCTTCCGGCAAGCCTTATGGCATGTACATCGGCAACACGACCCTTCATTTCAAGATACTGGGCTGTTACATTCATCATGTCCCGGGCTCCGTGGCAGATGATAATTATTTTAATTCTGGAATAATAATCTACAATGCCAGGAACGGGGCGGTGCAGAACAGCACCCTGGAATCCAACCATTGCGGCATTCACCTGGCATCCTGCGAGAATATCACAGTCACTCACAACAATTTTCTGATTAATGATGTCCAGGCCTATGACGACGGCACAAATTCCTGGCACGCCGGCTATCCCGCCGGCGGCAACCACTGGTCCGACTGGACATCCCCAGATGCCGATTCCGACGGTTTCGTTGACGAGCATTACCAGGTAAGGGGCGTGGAGCCGACAGGCACCCTGACGATAATATTCCTCGAAGAGGTCGGCACCGGCGACGGGACGCTGATAATCTCTCCCTCGGGCGAGGCAATGCTCATAGATGCGGGCAGCAGTTACAACGGGGACAGCACCCTGGCCGTGATGGCCAGCTATGGGATAAGCAAATTAAAGTACACCGTGGCCACGCATTACCACGAGGACCATATAGGGTCCATGGACGAGGTCATCTACGGCCTCGGGGGGAGTTCCACGGCCATCACCGGGTATTGCTATGACAGGGGCTATTTCTATGACACCAGCATGTACTATGATTACGTGGATGCGGTGGGCGCCAAAAGAAGGCAAATCAAGAAATGGGACGTCCTGGACCTTGGCGGCGGTGTAACTCTGACCTGCCTGGGGCTCAATGGAAATGGTGTATCCAATCTCAAGGGTGAAAATGAATACGGCATCGCCCTGAGGCTGGACTTCGGTGCGTTCCAGGCATTCTTCGGCGGCGACATCGGCGGATACAATGACTACAGCCACAACGACATCGAATCCACTGTGGCTCCAGACGCAGGCCGGGTGGAGGTGTACCAGGTGAACCACCATGGGAGCGCCTACAGCTCCAACACCAATTTCATGAATACAATACGGCCGAAGGCGTCCGTGTTCTCCGCCGGCTACGACAACGGCAATGGCCATCCCACCTACTCCGCATACAGTCGCGTCAAGGCCACCGGCTCTTTCATGTATTACACCACGCCCGGGGACGGAGCCCCGATGCTGCCGGGTGACGGGAGGGTTGTCAGCGACAATATCATTCTCACCACTGATGGCTATACCTTTTCAATAACCAAGAAAGGCGGGGCTTTCACGGATAATTATGATTGCTGGCAGGATTTCGGCGGCGTGAACCATGACCTCTGGCCGTTCACCTCTTTGAATGCATGGATCACAACCAGCCAGACCACAGTGCCGCTGGAGCCTTTGAACTTCCAGGGGACTGGATTGAGCGGCCAGGTCAACCTCACCTGGAGCCCGCCCGAATCGGATGGCGGCTCTCCGATTACGGGGCACAAGGTCTACCGGGGCTCGGGGCCGGATGACGCCGCGGTGATTGCCAGCATCGGGAACCTGACGCATTACGAGGACGGCGCGGTCACTAATGGCCAGACTTATTATTACACTGTCAGCGCCCTGAACTCCGAGGGTGAGGGAAAGATGTCGATGGGCATATATGTGACCCCGGCCGCGGTCCCCTCCGAGCCGCTCAACCTTCAGGCTTCCTCGGGCGACGGAAGGGTGACGCTGGACTGGTCCCCGCCCTCCTATGACGGGACATCCCCGGTGCTGGATTACCGGGTTTACAGGGGTACATCCATTGATGACATTGCCTACATGGGCGCTTCCGGCGCAGCGCTCAGTTACGTGGACAGGGCTGTTGTCAATGGGATGACATACTATTACCAGGTCAGCGCGGCCAATGCGAACGGCGAGGGGGAAAGGTCTGCCATGGTCCAGGCCACGCCCATGGTGGGTTCGTCAGAGCCGTCGGCCCCCAGGGAACTGGCCGTGATACCCGGCAATAACTCGGCGGTACTGGCCTGGGAACCCCCATTGTCCGATGGGAATTCAATGCTCCAGGGATACAACATCTACCGGGGCATTTCCAGCAATTCCATGGGCCTGGTCGCATCCATCGGGAATGTCCGTTCATGGGTCGATTTTGACATCATCCCCGGCCAGGCATACCATTACAGCGTCAGGGCAGTCAATGGCGTCGGCGAAGGTGTGTCATCCAACGTCGTGGAATTCCAACTGGAAGGCATGCCCCCGGAGGCCGAGCTGGGGACCGAGAGCATCCTGGCCGAATTCTGGTGGGTTTTTGCAGCAATCATCCTCGCATTGGCGATATTGCTGATAGTCGCATCATCCCGGGACCCGCCGGAGCCGGGAAAGGAAGGGCCAGGGAAATGGGAGATGCCCTCGGATGAGCCGGGGGGCCATCCCCCTGAGGATACCGCAGAGGGCAATGAATCTTCAAGGCTCGATTTGGAGCGCCTGCCTCCGGCTAAGTGGGAACGTTAGATACCTTCAATCGTTCTCAAGGATATTTTCTACAGCCTTCTCCAACTCCCCGTCGCCACTGGCCAGTATGAACCTCAACCCCATCCTCTCGGCAACCTGCCGGTCGCTCTCGAAGTCCCCTATGAACCATGACTTTGGGTAATCGATGTCGAACTTTTCATTGACCTTGTCGAACAACCCGGTTTCCGGTTTCCGGCATTTGCATCCCTCATCCGGCCGGTGCGGGCAGTGGTACACGCCATCTATCCTGCCGCCTGCTTCCTCGATCTCGAATAGCATGTTGTTGTGGATGACTTCAAGACCGGCTTCCGTCATCAAGCCCCTGTTGATGGCCGACTGGTTGGTGATTATGAAAATCAGGTAATCGGATTTCGACAGCCTGGCAATCGCTTCCTTTGCGCCTTTCAGGAATTCGAACATCTCCCATCTGGTGATGTAATTGCCCATGCGGAGCAGGTTGATGACCCCGTCCCTGTCCAGGAAAACAGCCCTATCCACGCCTGGCCAACTCCTCTTCCTTTATCATGAGGGTGGTAAGATGGTCAACCAGCATGTGAATATCTTCTGTTTTCTGCATGTTGTGCACCGGAACGATGAGGCAAAGGTCCACCATGTCCTTTATCTTGCCGCCGTCGAAGCCAGTGATCCCGACGGTTATCCCGTCGTTCTCGGCGGCGTATCTTATTGCCCTGAGGACGTTCTCGGAGTTCCCGCTGCCTGATATCCCGACCACGACATCGCCCGGCTCGAACAGGTTCTTCAACTGCTCCACGAAAATATCTTCATAACACGAATCATTGCCCCAGGCCAGCATCTGCGGGATGTTGTCTGCCAGTGACAATACCTTGAAGCGTGGCATGCCTTCGACGATGGTGCCCTTGGCCAGGTCGCTGGTGAAGTGGGATGCCGTGGACGCGCTCCCCCCGTTCCCGCAGAAGAATATCTTGCGGTTGTCTGCCCTGGCATCCAGGAATATCCTGGCCAGGTCATCGAAGAAGCCCGCGTTGTTGGCCTTTATCTCCCCAAGTATGCGGATGATGTCGCTCAGGTACTCGTCTATGAACTTTTCTCTGAATTCATCCATGTTATCATTCTCCGTTGATCACTGTCGCGCCTTTCTTGTCGAAATGGAAGTCCAGCGGGCTCATGCCCTCGCCCACCAGCGCCTTGGTCACGGCTTTCTGGTATGCCCTCTCGCAGTACAGCATGATGTAACCGCCGCCCCCGGCCCCCGTGAGCTTGCCGCCCAGGGCGCCGTTCTGCTTGGCCATGTCATAAATCTTGTCTATCTTCGTGTTCGATATGCCTGTGGCCAGTTTCTTCTTCTCCTGCCAGGAACAGTCCAGAAGCTTTCCGAATTCCACCAGGTCGCCGGACTCGATGGCCTTCTTGACCTCGAAAGCCAGCTTCTTGATGGAATGCAGCGACTCAACGACCACGCCGCTGTCGTCCTTTGTGGATTTGTCCTGGGACTTCAGTATCTTGGATGACTCCCTGGTCCGGCCGGTGAAGAACAGCATGATGTCGCTCTCCATCCTCACCCTGACCTCCCTGGGTATCTTGAGGGGTTCGACTTCCGCGCTGCCGTCCGGATTGAACTTCATGAAATTGATGCCGCCGAAAGCGCTGGCATACTCATCCTGCTTTCCGATGGGCAGGTTTAGTTCCTCATATTCGATCTTGTAGGCCAGCTCAGCCATCTCCTGCTTTGTGAGCTTCAGCCTCTCAAGGGCGTTTATTGTGTTGATGATGTTCACGGTCACAGCGCCGGAGGAGCCGAGGCCGGTGCCCGGGGGTATCTCCGATGCCATGAACAGGTTGAGCCCCCTCTGGATATTGAAATGCTTCAGCACGGCGACCGGGATGTCCAGTCCCTCCCCGAATTTCAGGTGGTATGCGTCATTCACGGTCTGGTTGAGCTGCAGGTCCGATGAGATGATTTGGATGCGGTCGTCCAGCCTTATCTCCAGTATTGTGTAGAAATACTTGTTTATGGCTGCGCTGACCACCACGCCCCCGTACTTCCCGTAATAGGATGCGAGGTCAGTGCCCCCGCCTCCGAAGCTGATCCTGACAGGTGAGCGGCTTACAATGGTCATTCAAGTTCCCTTCTTGCGCGTTCCAGGCCTTCCGGCGTTCCCATGTCGTAGAACCGCCTGGGCGTCAATAATCCAAAAAGGCGCCCTCTATTTATTAATTGTGGCAGAATCGCCTCTTCGAGAGAGAATTTTCTGTCTGGGGCC
Organism: Thermoplasmata archaeon; assembly: GCA_046485165.1. Lineage (GTDB taxonomy): Archaea > Thermoplasmatota > Thermoplasmata > SG8-5 > SG8-5 > UBA147. The sequence goes on along the minus strand of JAWOHM010000004.1, from coordinate 3,085 downwards.
AGGTCCAGTATGTCCCTGTGATAGAGAGCCAGTCCCGCTTCAAGGCAGTTCATGGTATTCGGCGGGCTCCTCTTGACATAATCCAGCACCCTGCCGTCCTTTGCGATGCGCACATTGTTGGGCGCGATACTGTCTCTGTTCTCGTAGACTGAGATGACGCCATGCGCTTTATTCGCATCGTAAATGCTCACCAGCTCTTCGAGTTTGATGTTCAGGTAACTGTCGCCGTATGCCACGAAGAACCTCTCGTCAAGCAGGTGCCTGGCATTCAGCAGCGCGCCGCCCGTGCCCAGTGACTCAGGCTCGACAGAATGGGCGATATCCACGCCGAAGCCCTTCCCGTCGCCGAAATGCGCCTCGATGTTCTCGTGAAGCTTGCCAGTGCAGAAAACGAACCTCCCGACACCCTGTTCCCGGAAGAATTCCACAATGAACTGGAGGAATGGCTTTCCTCTCACGGGGACCATGGATTTCGGTATGTCGTAAGTCAGCGGCCTGAGCCGGGTGCCCAGGCCCCCGCAGATTATCACTGCCTGCTCTGCCTTCATGCCTTACCTCTTGTAAACATAGGGGTTTGCCAGCAGCCACCGCACAGTCCTTCTGACAGTCTCGTCTATGCTGACCTTTGGCTTCCAGCCCAGGGCCTGCATCCTTCCGGTGTCCAGATGCACCAATGGCGAGTCCCCTACCCAGCCACGCTCCCCGCCTGTGAAATTGTATCTCACGCCCTTCAGCCCCATCTCGCCGGTGATGGTGTCGGCAACCGTCCTGACGTTCACGAATTCCGTGTGGCCGATGTTGAACAGGTTGGTTCTCGCCGCGGCCTTCCGGAACCCCAGGAAGAACCCCTCAATGCAGTCTCCAATGTAGAGGTAGGATTTTCTCGCAGTCCCGTCGCCCAGTATCTCCAAATTTTTCGGGTCCTGCTTGAGCTTCTTCACGAAGTCGTAAGTCACGCCATGGGGATGCCGCTCGCCCTGTATGGAAACGAAACGGTACATCCAGGCTTGCATGCCATAAGCCTCGCAGAACGATTCGATAAGCCCCTCGCATGCCATCTTGGAAGCGCCATAGAAGGATGTCTGGCGCGGATGATAAGTTTCAGGGGTCGGGAAAAAATCCGGTTCCCCGTAGACTGCCGCGGTCGAAGAGAAAAGAATCTTCTTCACATCGTTCCGGCGCATGGCCTCAAGAACGTTGTAGGTGACGACCAGATTCCTGTCGATGTCGCGGAAGTTGTCCTCCAGTCCATGGCGCACGTCAGCATTGGCCGCCAGGTGGAAGACGGCATCCGCGCCCTTCAGGGCATCTACGGTCTTCTCCAGGTCCCCCAGGTCGAACCTCAGATGCTCGGCCTTGCCGGAATCCAGGTGATGCTGCACGTTCTCGTTCTACCCGTTGGTCATGTTGTCTATTACCGAGACATCGTTGCCTTCGCCCACCAATCTGTCTACCACGTGGCTGCCGATGAAGCCGCAGCCACCGGTTACTATGCATTTCATTGTATCGCCGGGCTATACAACTATTGGTTAAAAATGGTTTCCAGTCTCATCATTTTTTTGCCAGCTTCCTCAGCGTCGCAATGCTGGCCACGGACACCAGCTCCACGCCTATCCCGGCCAGGGTCTCTTCCGCACCCTCTTCCCGGTCCACTATCACGATGGCCTTCTCCACGATGCCGCGATGCTCCCGGACCGCATTGATGGCCCTGACCAGGCTTCCGGCGGTCGTGACGGTATCCTCCACGAAAACCACCCTGTCGTTGGGAGCCAGCGATCCTTCCACCATCTTCCCGGCGCCGTGCCCCTTCCTGTGTTTCCGCACCATGAGGAACGGTATGTCAGTCTCCAGGGAAAGCGCCGCGGCTATCGGGACCGCGCCCAGCTCAACGCCCGCTATCCTCTCGCATTCCCCCACATGCTTGGCCATGGCCTTTGCGATCTTCCTCAGGAGCTCGGGGCGCGTGGTGACGGCCCTCATATCCACATAGTAATCGCTCTTCCTTCCTGACGCCAGGGTGAATTCGCCCATCTTGAAGGCCCCAGCTTTGACAATTTCCTCTTCTAGCATTCATTCACCTACCACGGCACATCCTTCTTTCCCATTTTAAAACCTATGATGTTCACGGCCCTGTGCATCACAGGTATCAGGATTATCAGCCCGATGAAGCCCACCAGGTAAACGCCTTCCAGGAAATTCGCCCTGAACCAGGCCCACTGCAGCGGGATAATCAGTATCATGGTCCCGATGAAGAAATCGTACTGGTCCAGGCCGGGCGCCTTGACGCCGCGCCCTATCTTGAGGCGGCGCTTCAGGAAGCTGCCCAGCATGTCCCCGAACATTGACCCGAAGGCCAGCAGGAAAAGGATGAATATGGTGCAGGGAACGCAGGGGCCGTATGTCCATTCCGGCTTGTCCAGCAGGTTCATGATGATGACCTGTATCATGCCGAGGCCCATGCCGCTCAGGGTCCCGCCTATCAGCCCGTTCCAGGTCTTGCCGTCCCCGAGATACCTGGTTCCGTCCTTCATTGTCCTGCCGAAGTCCACCGGCGTGCCGCCGCCGAAAAGCACGGCCGCGGAATTGGGTATGAGCATGGGAACCATGAGCCAGATTGCCCGCAGGATTGCGAGCATCGCGTCGACAATTTCATCCATCGGAATGGGATGGGTGTGCGGATTTAAAATGTTATGTTTTGCATGTCAAGAAGAAAAGGATGAAAGAAACGCTCCAGTGTTAGAGTTTGAAAATGAGTTTCACCCCACATCCACTGGTGGGGCGAGTGCCTGTCACCCCCGCCTCACAGCGGGGGTTTGCCCAAATGGGAGTTTGAAAAACGTCCCAGAATGAAGGGACAAGCGCACTCAAATTGCTGGCTCATCGAAACCCCCGCCTTACAGCGGGGGCATGCTGTCACAATCTGTTCTGGAATTCTGAGAATCAGTGCTTTCTGCATGAAACCTTATTATATCGCAATAGCATTCTATCTGTTCTTCATGCCCCAGTCCATGTTATCACAACAGATAGAATGCTATTGCGATATAATAAGGTTTCATGCAGAAAGCACTGATTCTCAGAATTCCAG
>JAWOHM010000085.1:0-14768 GCA_046485165.1 Thermoplasmata archaeon | reverse complement strand
ATGGACATCACCCGATTCTGTTCATGCAATGCGGCCCCATCCGATATCGGGACAATCCTAAAAAACAAGCGGAAAGCAGGCCCTTTGACCACTATATAATCCCCCGGTTCACTCCCTTGAGAGTACCCTTGGACATTGACCCTAAGGACCTGACAATTCACCGGGGCCGGGCATGTCATGGAGATATTATCGGAACACATGGATGTTGCCGGGGTGGACAGCGACCCGGACATGGTGTCCGTCTGCAAGGCAAAGGGCCTGGACGTGCAGTTCGGGGATGCCGCGAACCTGCCTTTCCGGGATGATAATTTTGACATAGCGTATTGCTCGTTCCTCCTGCTCTGGCTCCCCGAGCCCGAGAAGGCGGTGCGGGAAATGGCCCGCGTTTCGAGAAAATGGGTCATATGCCTGGCCGAACCCGATTATGGCGGGCGCATAGACCACCCGCCTGAACTGGGGGGCCTGGGGAAGGCCATGGCCAGCGACCTGCAATCCATGGGCGCGGACCCCTTCGTGGGCAGGAAGCTCAGGGCGATATTCTCGGCAACTGGCCTGGAACCGGAGATAGGCGTCCACCAGGGCGTGTGGCCGCTTGAAAAGCTGAAGGATGAGATGGAAGGGGAGCTGGGCTGGGCAGAGGAATCGGCAAGGCCGGGCCTGAGAAGAGAGATGCTGGCCACAATTGGGGAAGGAATCGCTTTTCAGTACAACCCGGTCTTCTGGGCCATTGCCAGAAAATAATCATGGATTGGAGAACCTATCGCCGCACAGATAATCCCCATGCTCGATGGATAACGGGCACCCGCCTCCGCAGAGTTGCCAGAGTTCGCAGCCCTTGCATTTCTCAGGCATGTATTTTCTCTCCCTGATTCTCTTGCACAGTTCATGGTTCCAGATGTCCTTCCAATTCCCCAGGGCCTTTCCCAGAGGTTGATAATAGCTCTGGCATGGTATCACCGTTCCATCCGGCTCCATGGCCATGTTGATGGAGCAGGCAGTGCACTGCTTGATTCCCAGCCCGTAATTTATCGGGTTGAACTCGCAGTACGGCGTCGGGGCGTACCAGATTAGGTTGATATCCTTCTCCTCTGCAATGGCCTTGAGTTTCTCCAGAACACTGGCCAGCTCCTCGAATGTGATGCCCTCGGCGGTCTTGCCCTGCCCGGAGCGTATCAGCGCGTTGAATGCGATGTTCCTAACCCCCAGCGATATCAGGAACCGCATGGTCTCTTCGGCGCCGGCCAGCGTCTTGCGCATGATTGTGGTGTTGGTGCTGACATAAAGATTTTCCTTCAGTGCCGTTCTGACGCCTGCCACTGTTTCCTTCCATGCGCCGGCGCTTCCGGCCATCCCGTCGTGCAGGCTCTCCAGGTGGGATAGCATGGTTATCTGGACATGGTCCAGGCCGGCATCCACCAATCCCTTCAGGTATCCGGGCTTTGCCAGGTTCCTGCCGTTGGTTATCAGGCCGGTTATCTGCCCCAGTTCCTCGGACTTGGCTATAAGCTCCCTCAGCCCCTCATACTGGGTGGGCTCACCCCCGGTGAACACGATGTGCGGTATTCCGGCGTCCCAGAGCCAGTCCAGCGTTCTCTTCCATTCATCCAGATTCATCTCGGGCTTATCCTTGCTCTCATTGTAGCAGTGCCCGCACCGGTTCTGGCACCGGTAGGTGAGGGCGATGTCCATGCGGTATGGCGCCGGAAGCTCGTCCGCCCCTGCCAGCGGGCTCTCCGAGCCGACACTCTCGATGATGTCCGAATCCCCGGCCAGGTAGCTGGATAATTGCTTCTTCACCATGGCGTAATCCTCCATGGCATCATCCTTTTTCAAGCCCCGGTAACGCCGGGCCAGCGCCTTGTATGTTTTAACCGCATCATCCCCGGCCAGTATGTGGGCGACATAATCAACAGCCGTCCCGTTGAGGAATATCAATCTGGATGCATCCACGATGAGCACGCCCTTGTGTTCCGAGTCTATGCGGAGATGGAACCTGTGGCCTGCAAAATCCCCCCGGCCGTCGAACCTCAGGGCCTTTGAATCGGTCTCCTCTATCCGCATCATCTCCCTCCCCCGGCACACGCACAGGCGCAAGCGCAGGCACAGGCGCAGCCGCCTCCCCCTCCGCCCTTGAAGCCGCCAGTGGATCCGCTTTCCATGGATGTCAGGGCCTTTGCGGTCTCGCCCAGTATGTTCGTGGCCTTGTTGGTCTTGCCAGTCACCGCCGCGGCGAACGATTCAAGGTTGGAAACCAGGCTGGCGCTGGTGCCCCTGACCCTGGCAACATAGCCCTGGGCGATGCCCTGGATGTTGATGGGCGCTCCTGTCCCGACGTGCGGATGATGGCGGATGAACACGGGGTGGTACACCCAGAACGTGTTCATGCGTTTATCGTAATCCCTGTCGAGCATCAGCCACTCGCTCTGCTCGTCCAGCTTGCCCACCACCATCTCCGGCGTTCCCGCGTCCTGAACTTCCTTCCAGGCCTTCTCGCAGATGCCGGCATAATACTTCTTGGTGGCATCGTAATCGAATCCCTCCAGCTTCTTTCTCACATCCTGGATGAGGTCTATCATCACACTCTCCAGCTTCTTCGGGTCTGTGCGCCCGTTCCCGTCAATGGCATTGAGGAATTCCTTCTCGTAAACCCTGTCGTTCCTTGCGGGCTCCTCCCTCTTCACCAGCCTGAAGCCGTGCACTTCCGGCACTATCTCGACAAAGCCTTTCTTCGCCATGCCGAACAGTATCATCGTGGCCACCATATCCAAGGGCCGCTCCAGAACGACAGCCGCCTCCGGCGCGGTGAGGCCGCGCCTTGGACCCGCACCCGCGACGCTCAGCTTCGGCTTGAAGTAATCCTTCTTCCGCTTGTTCCACCAAATCTGGTATGATATGATGAAAGCAATCAGCGCCACCGGTATGATGCAGCAGATATTGACGCACAGGAATTCTCCCACCGAGGCCAGCACCGCCCCCGCCCTGTCCCATATCGTCTTGGTGTAGAACTTGTCCACATAGCCCGACGGAAACCCGGCCCCGAAATTGTAGGAGCCGTCCATCTGTTGATAAATGCTTACGTCCTCTTCCTCCCAGGTGGCCATCACCAGCCCCGCTGTCACATTGAACTCGATGGCATCCCAGGGCTGGTTGTACAGCCACACAGCTTCAGTCGTATTCCCGAACCCGGGCGGGAAGAACACCCTTGCCCTTAGGTACCCGGTGTTCCCGCGCTGGAAATTGGGGTCGAACCATGTGGGCTTGAAATGGACGCCCGCGCCGCCCTCCACCAGCTCGTTCTCCCAGACCATCTTCCCGCACAAGATGGTGAAGTGCAGGACGAATTCCTGGCCGGAGACTTCAATGGCATTCCTTATCTGGCTGTCGAACTCCACGGCCACGCCGATGTCTATCCAGGGTGAAGTGTGGATGTAGGACGGAGTGTATGTCACATTGTTCACCTTGACCGCGGCCACGGCGCTTGACAGGTCGTAGTGCTGGTTGGGAAGCCCGATGTCCACCCCGTCCAGCTGCCCATAGTTGATGAAATGGAACTCATACACTATTCCCACGCTGCCGTCCTTGTTGACGAACACGTCCACATATTCATGGGTGAGCGCGAAGTCGTAGTTCAGCTGAGCCTCCGAAACAGGCATTGCGGGCAGGAAAGCCAGGGCAAGAAATGTTGCCGCAACAATCATCCCAGCAAGTTTTCTCAGCATGCCCCACCTACCACTTCGGCTGCTCTTCCAAAGCCGATAACTTTCCGCAGAACGGGCAGCTCAGCATCAACCCGCCGTCAATCAGCTTGATGTCCTTGTCGGCAACATTGCCGCCGCATCCCGGGCACTGTATCGCCTTCTCGCGGAATTCTCCCGACCCGGACATCTGGATGTTCTGGGTGACATGTGTCGGCCGCTTCGCCTCGGCGCGCACCATCATATAAGCGGCCAGGAACAGCAGAAGCCCCAATCCCACCAGGACGCCGCCGACCAGATAATTGTCCGAGCCGCCCGCTATGATGAATATCGCTCCAAGACCGGAGAACGCCAGCCCGCCGAATATCGCCAGGGTGCCGATTATCTTAATCATTTTGCCTCGGCCTGTGATTTAATTTCGGCTTAATAGATTATCGGTGCTCATTCCTTTCTCAGGTACCGGAATACCGTCAGGCCGACAAGCCCGATGAGGGCGGCCACGGCTATGGCAATGACAACCGACCAGTATGGCCAGACTGTTTTGTACTCATTCCCGGTGACCAAGGCGTTGAGCGGCTCCTTGTCATCCGTGTCAGGCACGCCGTCGCCATCATCGTCAAGGTCGGCATTGTTTCCGATGCCGTCCCCATCAGTGTCCAGGGATTCGGCTGGGTTCAGTGGGAAAGCATCCTCTGTATCTGGCACGCCGTCGCCATCGTCATCCGGGTCCGCGTTGTTTCCGATGCCGTTTCCGTCGGTGTCCAGCCATTCATTGGGATTCTGTGGGAATGCATCATTCGAGTCCGGCACGCCATCCTCATCCGAATCCTTCTCTGCAACTGCCAGGGTGAATATATTCGAGCAGAAGCCGCCCTTTCCGTCGCTCACGGTGACCTGGACATTGTATTGTCCGGCCTTTGCAGTTCCGCTCAACAATCCCGTTGTCGGCTCGATGGACAGCCAGTCCGCATTGGTGACAAGCATCCATGTGAGTGAATCCCCGTCGATGTCTGTCGCCGCATAGTCCACGCTGTAAGAATCGCCCTCAACGGCATTTGTGATATCGCTGGTCGTGATGACCGGACTGTCATTCACGTTTGTGACCGTTACCGCGACAGTTGCCGTTGCGCTGCCGCCGTTCCCGTCGGAGATGGTGTATGTGAAAGAATCCGTTCCGTGGAAATCAGGGTCAGGCGTGTACAGCACATAGGCCTTTCCCGTTGATATGGTGACTGTGCCATGGGCTCCATCGGTGACTGAGACGATGGTCAATGTTTCCCCTGAATCGGGAAGGCAATTGTCATTCTTCAAGACCAGGATGGGCATCGGGCCGTAATCCTCCGGCATGGTTATGGCATCGTTCACTGCGGTGGGGTCGTCATTGACGCTCAGAATTGTCAGGGAAACCGTGGCGGTGGCAGTATGCTCACCGTCGCTTATCGTGTAGGTGAAGGAATCCGTCCCGTAATAATCGGCATTCGGGGCGTAGGTCAGCCCTGTCCCGCTGCCGGTTATGGCCACCGTGCCATGGGCGCCCTGGGTTACAGCGGTTATGGTCAGGGTGTTGGCCGGAAGGTCCCGGTCGTAGTCGTTGGCCAGGACATCCAGGGCATTGGCCCCGCTGTCCTCCAGGATGGTGAAGGCGTCATTGGCCGTCACCGGGGGCGTGTTGACCTCGAAGACCTGTATGCTGAAGGTCTCGAAATCCTCAAACTCGCCGTCCGAGACGCGGATTGTCACGGTGTAAGTGCCCGGACCCTGGGCCTCTGTCGGAACCCAGGTGAACACGCCGCCGGCGGATATGCTGGCACCGGAGGGCGCAGTGACCAAAGAATAAACCAGAATGTTGCCAACGTCCGGGTCGGTTACAGGCACAATGACTGTCAGCAGCGCACCCTCGTCAACATTCAGGTTGGCCATCGGGCTTATGACTGGGGCCTCGTTGACGTTGGTTACTGTAATTGTAAAAACTTCCTCGTAAGTTTGCCCTCCGGCGTCTGTCGTTCGGATTCTGACGGTGTAGCTGCTCTTTACTTCGAAATTGAAACTGGCCGTTGCGCGTAGCTCATTGGTATTGATGTTGAACGCCGCATTGTCAGTGTCTCCCGCTCCGGCGACCAGGGAATATGTCCATGAGTCTCCGGCGTCCACGTCCGTGGTGGAAAGAGTTCCGACTACTGCGTTGGCACCGGCGTTCTCGGCGATGCTTGAGCTGCTGAGAGCGATGTCAGTCGGCACCTCGTTGACGTCGTTAATCACTATTGTGAAGTTTTTCTGGAACGTCCCTCCGTTGCCGTCATCTACCTGTACCCGAATATAGTATGCGCTCTTTGTCTCGAAATCGAATGTGGCGTTGGTCCTCAGCTCGTCTCCGACTATCTGGAATTGAGAGTTGTCAGCGTCCCCTGTTCCTGTGGCCAGTGTGTAGTTCCATGTTGGCCCCCCGTCCACATCCGTGACCGAAAAGGTTCCCACTGCTGTTCCGGGGACCATGTTCTCGTCCACGTTGTTATTGGACAGCGTGATGTCGGTCGGCGCGTCGTTCACATCTGTGACCGTGATGACGAAGGTCTTGTTGTAAGTCAATCCTCCAGCATCTGTCGTGCAAATTCTGACCGAGTAGCTGTTCTTGGTCTCGAAATCGAAGCTGGCATTTGCCCGGAGTTGTGTGCCATTGATGTTGAACGCCGTATTGTCGGTGTCTCCGGCTCCGGCGACCAGCGAGTATGTCCATGAGTCTCCGGCGTCCACGTCCGTTGTGGAGAGGGTTCCGACCACCGCGTTTGCCCCTGCGTTCTCGGCGATGTTGGAATCGCTGAGTGCGATGTCTGTCGGTGCGTCATTGACGCTGTTCACGGTTATGTCAATTGTGTCCGTGTCGGACTTCGCGCCGCCCGAGCCGGTGAAGCCCAGGTCCTCTGTGAATATCTGTACCGTTGCTGCCCCGTTATAATTCGCGGTAGGGGCGAAGCGCATGCCCGCAAGGGCGGAGTTGATGTTTGCCAGAGTGCCCCTGAATCTCATGGTGGCATCGGAATTTCCATCTCCCCAGACGAAACTCAACCCCGTGGTTTGACTCAGCGTCAGCAAGCCATTTGTTGCAGTAAGTGTCACCTGTATCTGGCTTGAGCCCGCGTCCACCTCCGTCACGGAAATGAGGTTCGCGTTGGCAACGTTGAAGTACAGTGATGTGTCCTCGTCCGTGGCCTGCGGCCCGGGAACGTTGTTCACCGGAGCGTCGTTCACGCTGGCGACCGTGATGGTGCTGGTGATGGTGTTGCTGTTTGCAGAAGAGTCGCTTACGGTCCAGCTCACGGTGCGGGCTAGTATGCTTGGGTTTTCATTGGTGTTGTTATATCTGATGCTCTCCAAAGCGATTTCGTAGTTGGCCAGCGTTTCTGTGCCTGACATCTCAATCCTACCGAGAGGCGGATTCCAGACACATGTGATGGAACCCGGAGTCCCGACCGAGAGAACGTCCTCTCCGATTTGATAGTTGTCGGTAATCTGGACAGTCGCGCCTTCGATGTGGGTATCATCAACGTCCGTAATGTTCAGCGAGTTGTCTATCACAACTGGTCCGCCACCCTCCGTGTAGGCCAGGGTTCCGCCGGCGCCGGATATGATTGGCGCGTCGTTCACCCCGCTAACATTGATGTAAACGGTCGCATTGTCATAAGTCGTGTTGGCGTCCATCACCGTGTAGGTATAATTGTCGTTGTACCACTCTCCGTCTTCCAGATGATCGAACGCCCCTGTCGGATTGTAGATGAACGTTCCGTTGGCGAACTGCATTAGCGTCGCATTCGAGGGCAGGGTTATGGTCCCGTTAATGGCGGTGGAGTTCCCGTTCACTGCCACCACTTCCAGCGGCCCGCCGTCCGGGTCCGCGTCGTTTGCGGTGATGTTCCCTTCCAGGATAGTGTCCTCGTCGGTGTCGAAATTGTCATCCATGGCGACCGGCTCGGAATTGAACTGTTCCCACAGGAAGAACGGGTAGGTGTAGCCATCCTTGATGTCCCAGATGTTGGTGAAGTCCCAGCCGGCGAAGGTTGTGTTGTTCATCATCTCCGCCGTGGTCTTCGGGTCGCCCTTGCTGACATCGTCCAACATGCCGGTGGTATTGGAATCGTAATACGAATCCGAGACTGTGGCGTCGTTCCATCCGACAAGGCCGCCCATGTTCAAATTGCCCGAAACCGGACCGGTACCGTAGGAAAATGAAATTGCACCAAAGTTGTAGCCTGCCAGGCTACCGATCCTCTCATTTCCGATAGCATAGCCGTGGGCGTAGGAGTTCGTTATCGCGGCATCGTTGTAGCCCACCAGCCCGCCGATGTTGTTGCCGATGCCGTTGGCATCTCCCAGGGCGAAGCAGCGGTCTATTGGCCCCTTATTGGTTCCGACAAGGCCTCCAACTTCCAATGTCCCGCTGGCGTTTCCCGTGCTGAAGCTGTAAACAACTGAAAAACCAACGTGGTTCAGGCCCACCAGGCCGCCGACATAATTGCCTCCGACGATTGCCCCGGTGGCAGAGCAGTTGGCTATGGACCCAGCATTGGAGCCAGTGAGGCCACCGACATAGTTGGCCCCTGTGACATCGCCGAAAGCATGGCACCTCGAAACAGATCCGCCGTTGTACCCGACGGCTCCGCCGACTGTGTTGGCAGTCAGCGTTGAAACAGGGCCGGTCGCATTGGAGTCAATCAGCGTTCCGCTGTTATCTCCAACCAGGCCGCCGAGTGAGGCGAACCCCTGGACAAAGCCGCTGGCCGAGCAGAAGGCAATGGTCCCGCCGCTCGTGCCCACGAGACCGCCGGCAGTTCCCATGCCTGTCGTGTTCACGCTGCCTGAAGCGGAACAATAGGAGATTATGCTGTCGAAGTTCTCACCGACAAGGCCGCCGGCGTACATCGCGGCTGTTGCCGTGCCGGTTGCATGGCAATTCGTTATCTGCAGGGAGTTGCCGACACACCGGCCAATCAACCCGCCGGCGTTATGGCTGCCAGCAGTAGCGTTGGCCGAGGAGCTGCAGTTGGTGACATGGCTGTTCGTGTAACCGATCAAACCGCCCGCATTGCTCAGGTCCGTCTGAACATCTCCGGATGAGAAACAGTCGGACACCATGCCGCTGTTAGTTCCGATGAGGCCCCCTGCTGTTGAGAACAATCCCAATGCCCTGACCTTCCCATCTGCGTTCACCCATCGGACTGAGCCCTTGTTGTCGCCTGCGAGAGTGCCGACATAGTTGCCTGTTCCGGTGATGTTGAAGCCTAGCAGAGTGACGTTCGTGACTTTGCCAGTGCCGGATATCATGCCGAACATGCCTTTCAGACCGCCGGTGCGGTTCATGAACAAATTCGAGATGGTATGGTTGCGCCCGTCGAAGCTGCCAGTGAACGGAGTCATTGTGTTGTTGCCTATCGGGTCGAAGCCCAGTCCTCCGTTGTTGGAAAGATTACCCAGTATGCTTGTGTTTGTCGCATCAATGTCTCGACCGAGAATGTAATTCGCATTCAGATCTAAGTTCATCTCCTGAAGCTGTGCCGTGGTGTTAATGATGTATGGATTGCCCACAGTCCCAGAACCGTCGCCGGTAAACAGAGGTTTCGCTCCGACACTGGCCGCTTCCGCTCCGCTGTCCATCATCACAATCACGCTGCTGAACACCAGCATCGCGCACATCCATACTGCCAAAATTTTGGATTTCATTTTCCTCACCTTTATTCTGTTATAACCACGCGATACAATAAGGGATACTTATCTTTTTATGTAAGTTGGGCGATTCTGCCTCATGCTCCGGCCGGTACTGAAACACGACACCCAGCAGGTCATCTCCATGTTCCTGAGGCACCACCTCGGCATTTCCGGCGCCAAGGGAATTGTCATAGGAATGAGCGGGGGCCTCGATTCCTCGGTGGCGGCAAAGCTGGCGGTCGACGCGCTTGGCGCGGAGAGGGTCCTGGGGGTTCTGATGCCTGAATCCTCCACTCCCGACGATTGCATGGCGGACGCCAGGGCCATGGCGGAGGATTGGGGCATCGAGGTTCTTGAAATCAACATCCGGGAGATGGTCAACAGCATCTCCCACAATCTAGGTTGCCAGGACAAAAGCCGTCTGGGCAACATCAAGGCCAGATGCCGCATGATGGCGCTCTACAACCTTGCCAGCGAGAGGAATATGCTGGTCCTGGGCACCGGCAATAAGTCGGAACTTCTCACAGGCTACTTCACGAAATGGGGAGACGGCGGCAACGACATCAACATCCTGGGGGACCTCTATAAAACTCAGATCCGGGAGCTGGCCGGCAAGATAGGAATCCCGGAGACCGTCATTGCCAGGGTGCCGTCCGGCGACCTGTGGACCGGCCAGACAGACGAGGGGGAGTTGGGCATCGACTACGCCACCCTGGACCGGATACTTCTCGGCATCGAGTTGGGCATGAAGAATCCCGAAATAATCAAGGGCGCCAAGGTCACCAAGGAGCAGGTTGCGCACGTCAGGAAATTGGTCAAGAAGAGCGTCCACAAAAGAAGGATGGGGCTGATTCCGAAGATAGGGACCAGGACAGTGGGGCAGGACTGGCGGGAAGCGGATTTATCGCTGTAGAATGCGGATAGGGGGTCTAGGGTCTGAAACTGGCCTTGACACGGCCAGTTTCGTATACTTATCCAAGCAACCCTCTACCCTAAACCCTGAACCCTAAACCCTAGTCCCTCGGCCCTGAATTCATCGCTGTATTTTTTCATTGGCCATCTTCACAAAATCATCCGGGCTTACCAGGTCGATGATTATCTCATCGAAGGACCGCCCCAGCAGCGACCTGAACCTTCTCGGTCTCTTCAGTTTTATTGAAACAAGGTTGCGATTCCCGTTGGCCAGTATCACCCGGCCCCTGCTTGCAGTGGGAATAAAACCGAAGGCCCAGGGCCTCGAACCGGCCACTTCCACGCCGGAAACATCCTCGAACCGGATGCTGATGGTAAATACCAGGCCGTTCCTGAGATGAATCCCCACATTGTTCATCTCGTGGGCCGTGAACAGCGGGGTTATGGTCAAAACAATGATGCTGATGAAACACATGGCGCAGAAAGCGATGAAGTAACCTCCGGCAATACCATCGGGAGCGGGCAACAGGAAGATGGCGATGACCAGCATGGCTGTCAATATCATGAAATGAATGATGTAATGCTGCCTGGGGTAGGGGAACTTCACGACATGGGATTGCATTCCGTTGTTATAAACTTGACATGTGAAGGAAAGGTATTTATGTGCTGTGCCGCATAACATTGCCCGGCCTGAAACGGGCCGGTGTTGAACATGGGGAACGCAACTCAGAATATCAGGGAAGGCGTGAAGACAAAACAGGACATTGGCATAAAGCCGAAATGCCCGTACTATCAGGACTCGGGTTCGGAACTCGTATGCCCGTATTTCATGCTGGCGAATCATGTGGGCCCAGGCGGTGCGGCTCCGCTCAATGGCAGGGCGAACTGGGCCGGCATCGCGTCCCTGGTCCTCGGCATCATCTGCATCTCCATGTGCTGGTTCAGCCTGCTGTTATTCCCGGCACTCATTTTCATCGTGATGAGCATTCTCGGGATAATATTCGGCGGCATAGGGCTTCGCAACGGGGCCAGGGCCAGGAACGGCAAGGTTGCGGCAGGCGCCGGCCTCGTCCTGGGAATACTCTCGCTGGTGTTCACCGTCATACTGGTGATGATACGTCTGTCCTGGGGGTATTATTATTAAGACGGATGAGAAGCCCGCAAAGCAGGGCGTTGCGCCTCTGCCCAAACCGGCCCCGGATTCCTTGTTCGCCCATACTGCCTGGGTCCAGGTAGCGCCGTATCCAGATGAGAAGAGGAAGATTTCGGCGCTGGAGGTTGCCGCCTGCATCCTTGGCATCATAGCCATCTGCATACACTGGGTGGCACTCTTTCAATGGGGCCTGTTTCTATTCGTTGTTCCCCTGATACTTTCCATACTGGCAATCATTTTCGGTTACATATCGGTTCATAAAATCCTCCGCAAGGACCATGTCCGGGAGAATGGCGAGGGCTCGGTGGGCCTGGCGGGTCTTTCCCTGGGTATTCTCTCGTTGATGTTCACCGTTGCCTGGCTGATACTTGCCCAGACCTATCTCTGGGGGTGGGACCTCTGAGCGAGAACGGCGGCATGCAGCCCAGGAAATTGATACTGGCCATGTTCATCACCGGCATCATCATAGTGGCATCGGTGGGCGGCGTGTTCATTTCCGCCGATTACGTGGGGCTCATAAAGGCCGATGTTTCGGTCAGCGGCTATATCCAGAATTCCAATGCGACCTCATGTTCTCTCTTCGTGGACGGCATCAAGGAGTCCACCAAAAGCCTCGGAGGCGATTACTACAGTTATAATAACCAGTATTACAATTTCTATGATGTGGAAGTGGAAGCTAATCAGGAGCATGAGTTCAAGGTGGTCACCTCGGAGGGCGAGGAGTCCGAGACCATGACGGAATACACGTCATTCGGCCAACGCTCTCATGTGTCTATAAACATCATTCGGAAAATAGTTTCGGTGACCGTCAGGGGCTCATATCAGGGCACCAACTACAGCCAGATACTCTATTGCTATGCAGACGATGAAACCGTCGGCACGAAGCAGATAAATTATCCCGGCCAGACAACATATTCATTTACTGCCAGGGTCTATGAAAAGGCCACTCACATATTCAGACTGGCAATCCAGTCCTCCCCGTATGGCGGCGTGGTGGCAACCAACCAGACCGCGGTGTACGTGGGTTCCTCCTCCATGACCATAGAGATGAACGTGGGGTGAGGCCATCGATTTCGGCATCCGAACGCGCCCGAGAAGAATGATTCTGGCCATATTCATCATGGCCATGGTGGTTATTGCCTCCGCCTGGGGATTGTTCTTCCTTGCGGACCGCCAGGGAATGTTCACCGCCCGGGTCCGTGTCATGGGGAATGTGGGGGGTTTCAATGCCACGCAGTGTTTTCTCTATATCGACGGAGTGAAATCGGGAACCCAGTACCTCGACTATGGGCCCCCACCATTGGATACCGATTATTATTACGGATATGATTTCCAGTTCTATGTGGATGTGGCGGCCAATGCCGAGCACGAGTTCACGGTGACAACCTCGGACGGCAAGGGTTCCAATTCCGAGACGCTTTACATTCCCTACGGCCAGAATACCAATGTCTTTCTGGACATATACGGGGAGACCACCCAGATAACGGTCCGGGGGAATTACGCCGGCGACAACCTGAACCCCTACGTGGATTTCTACCTCGATGGCATAATGACGGACACTGAATACGGCCAGTACCCCGGCCATCTGGAGTATGTGTTCACGGAATCGGTTTACTGTAACCAGTCGCATGTTCTGATGGTCCAGACGCATTATTATACCGAGGGCTCCCTGAACAACCAGACAACGATATATGTGGGCAGCGACCCGGTCACCGTTTACCTTGACCTCGCGGCATTCCCCGTGGAACAGGAAGTGAAACAGGTGAATGTCAACATCCTGGGCTGCTATTCCGGCAAGGACGGTTCGTTCCAGGTGGATTGTTATGTTGACGATGTTTATGTGGACCATGATTACGTGATCAACCCCGGATACACCGATTACTCCTTCAGCGTGGAAGTGAACGAGAGCCAGGGACATGATTTCAAACTTGTTCTCAAGGACGATACCCACCAATTCCTGGCCAGTAATCAATCATACATATCCGTCGGCAACGCGTCCATCACCATCTACATCGACCTTCAAGGGCCGGAAACCGTGCTGGTTACAATTAAAGGGAACTACACAGGAAACTACACAGAGTGCCGGGTGTACCTCTACGCAGACGGAGAAGAGTCCTGGCTGGGCATAATCAATCCCGGTGCCACCAGCTTTTCCTTCGTGTTCGAGGTCTACACCTGCGCCTATCACAACTTCGCCCTCCAGGTGAAGGACCTGGAAGGCAACTACGTCTGCGGATACCTCCTGTACCCCTACATCGGCACCGAGCCGTACACCACGTTGTACCAGGACCTGAATGAAAATGATTTTTGAAAGGGAGGGCGGGGCCAAACCCCGCCCATTGCTTGCTTAGATAATTCCGCACTTCTTGCCGCCCCTCTCGAAGGCGTCCAGCGCCTTGTCCAGGTGTTCGCGCTTCAGGCCGGCGTTCATCATGGTTCTTATCCTGGCCTTGTCCCTGGCGACCATGGGGAAGACGATTGGCAGCGCGTAAACGCCTTCATTGAACAGGAAGGCGCTGAGCTCTTTGGCTTTCGCGCTCTCGCCGCACATTATCGGGGTGATGGGTGTGCTGCTGTGGCCTGTGTCGAAGCCCAGCTTCTTTATCTGCTTCTTGAAGTATTTCGTGTTCCTCCAGAGCTTCTTCACATGCCTCGGCTCGGTCTCCAGGACCTCGATGGCCGCTATCTGGGCCGCCGCGACAGCCGGCGGGTGTGAGCCCGAGAGAAGCCATGTTCTGGATTTGTTCAGCGCGAAGTTCCTCAGGTCATTGGAACCGGCAATCAGGCCGCCCACAACTCCGTATGCCTTGGAGAACGTGCCCATCTCCACATCAATCTTACCTTCTATGCCGAAATGCGCGCCCACGCCCCTGCCATCCGGGCCGATGACGCCCTCGCCATGTGCATCGTCAATGTAAGTCATGGCGCCGTACTGCTGCGCCAGCTTGACTATCTGGTCAGCCGGGGCGATGTCGCCGTCCATGCTGAACACGGCGTCCGATATTATCAGAATCCGGCGGTACTTGGAATCCGCTTCCCTGAGCACATTCTCCAGTTCGCCCATGTCGCAGTGCTTGTACACGCCCTTGTCTGCCTTGGACAGGCGCACGCCGTCAATGATTGAGCCGTGGTTCAGCTCGTCGCTGATGATGATGTCGCCCTTGTCCACGAGCTGGGGTATGAGCCCGGCATTCGCGGCGAATCCTGTCTGGTAAATCAGCGCGGCTTCCGTGTGCTTGAACCTGGCCAGTTTCTCCTCGGCAATCAGATGCAGGTCCATCGTGCCCGCAATCCCCCTGACCGAGCCGGAG
>JAWOHM010000035.1:0-7727 GCA_046485165.1 Thermoplasmata archaeon | reverse complement strand
GAACAGCATGCCCCGCCTGTCAGGGCGGGGTTTGGAAACATATCCATGCAAGTGCGCTTGTACCAAACTTATGATGCATAAATCAATCAAGAAACCCCGCCTGTACGAGCATCGTAGCTCCGTTTCAGTCTATCAACGTCGATGCGAGTGAGACGAATCGCTTGCGATTCGTTGCAAGGGCGGGGAGTTTCAAGCTCTTGCACAGGAGCGTTTCTCTCATCCTTCGCGTTGGATTCTTGGACGGCTTGGCCGATGTCTCATGGGCCGGGGAGTTTGTGGTCAGGAAATTACCTGCATCGGACAGATATATGGATTTTTTGCTATTAGCATCGGCATGTCTACTAGCCCAGCGTCCTCACAGTTTCCCGATATGCCTCTCCGCCCTCTCAGCGCTCTTTGTCAGCCCCATTTCCGCGTACAATTCCCGCGCCTCCTCCAGCATCTTCCGCGCACGCGCATTATCTCCCTTTGCCTTCAGCATGACGCCGTGCGCCATCATCACCTCCGGCACGGTACGCGTCGCCCCAGTTTCCCGCGTCAACCTCATCGCCTCCTCGTAGCGCTCCTCCGCGAGCGCCCAATCCGCCCGCGCGGACGACGCATCGCCCATCATCCTCTTGACGCGCCCCTCCAGCTCCTTGTTGCCGACCTCCCGTGCGAGATCCAGCGCCTTGCCGAAGTTCTCCTCGGCCCCGTCAATGTCGCCGTTCTCGAGCAGCGCATGACCGAGCCCGACGCGGCAGTAGGCGAGCGTGTACCTGTCCCCGACCTTCTCGAGAAGAGCGACGGCCCTGGACTGGTACCCGGCCGCGGCGTCATTGTCCCCCTTGTTCGTCAGCATCGTCCCTATATTGTTCAGCGCGCACCCCTCTCCCCACTCATCCCCCAGCTTCCTGGCGATGTCCAGGTACTTCCTGTAATGCATCTCGGCCCCCTCGAAGTCCTCGCGGTCCGCCAGTATCACGCCGATGTTGTTGTGGACCAGGCCAAGGGCGTAGATGTCCCCGGCCTTCTTCCGCGCCTCCAGGCTCCGCTCGCTGCACTCCAGGGCTGCGTCGTAGTCGCCACGCACTGCGTGGATTATCCCCATGTTGTTCATCGCCGCCGCTACCCGCTGCGGGTCCCCTGACCTGCGCCCAAGTTCCAGTGCGCGCTCGTACTGGACCATCGCCTCGGAGAACTCTCCCATCTGGTGATGGCACGCCCCTATTCTCGTGACGACTAGCGAGAGGTCTTTGGCCGACGCGCCGCACCTCTCGTAGATGGCCTCGGCCCTCTTCTGAGTCTCCAGAGCCTCGGAGAAGTCCCCCTTCCCCTCCTGCACGAGCCCTATCGCAACTAACACGCGCGCGGCCTCGATGCTCTCCTCCTCTCCCAGGAGGGCCTTTGCGGTCTCGAACTCCTCCATTGCCTTGTCCATCCGTCCCCTCTTGTGATGGACCAGGCCGGTCTTGCGGTGAAGGCGCGCCCCCGTCTCCGCGTCGCCCCCTTCCATCCCATTTGCGTAGGACGCCGCGGCATCATCGAACCTGCCAAGCAGGGTCTCAAGGTCCCCGAGCTTTTCCAGCACACTGGTTTTTGCCTTAAGATTCTCCCCTCTCAGGTAAGGAAGCGCGTCCAGCGCCATGCCAAGGTAGGATGCAGCCTGCTCGAATGCAAACGTTTGCTCGGCCTTCTCCGCTGCTTTCAGGCAATACTCGTACCCCTTTCTGTGCTCGCCGCTCAAAGTGAAGTGCCTGGCCAGCTCATACAATGCATCGTCAATTTTGTCGGAGTACGCCCCCTCATAATACTCGCCGATGCTCTTGTGATACGCTGCCTTCCATCTGGGCGATATCCCCCTGTAGATAGAGTCCTGGAAAAGCGCATGGCTGAACTCTGATGCGCCGTTCTGCCTTTCGAGCAGCCCAGCAGACCTCAGCCTCTCGAAGGCCTTGCCGGTATCCGACACGAAGGAAAGGGAGTTCAGCATGTTCGTATCGAACACCCTTCCGGCGCATGACGCGTACTCAGCCAGCGCCATGGCTTCAGGTTCGAGAGCGTCCAGCCTCATCCGGACCACATCCTCCACGCTGGTCGGCAATGAGTAATCCCCCTTCATGATTGTGTATCCCCCATCCGCCCTGGCCATGTGGCTGTCGGCGAGCATCTGCCTCAGGAATTCGATGACAAAGAACGGGTTGCCAGCGCAGGTGTCGAACATCTGTTCCAGGAATTGCTCGGGGAAATCGTTGGGGTGATAGATGGAATGGATGAGCGCGAAGACCTCCTCCGTCCTCATTCTTCTCAGTGTCATCTCCTCTATCTGGCTGTCAGCCTTCATCGCTTCCAGTGCCTTGGCCAGTTGGGGCGATTGCTCTGTCCTCGCCGTGCCCAGCATCATTACCCTAGCTCCGTGTATGTTCCTCGCCAGATATTGTAGGACGAACAGGGACGGGACATCTGCCCAGTGCATGTCTTCCAGAACTAGAAGGACCGGTCGATTCTCAGAGAGGCCGGTCAGCACACCCAGTATCTTGTCGGCGATCTTCAGCCGCTCGCTGTCCATATTGACATTCTCAATGTCCTTCTTGACCAGGAAGCTGGTTCCGGCGAGCTCACCCACAGACCTCTGGACCGGCTCCAGCTCGGATATCTTCCCTGACCCGCTCTCCAGCACCTCGGCGCTTCCCGTCTCTATGTTCCGGACAGTGCGCCTGAGCGCATCCCTCATGTCCGGGTGCTCCTGGCCATTGACGACGGCGGTGAGGAAAACATGCTGGCCGTGTTCAATCAATATTTTCATGCTTCCGTATTCCAACCGCCCAAGGCCAGTATGCCCGTTTACGCTCCCGCCGAACGAATCGCGGATGAAATCCTGCACGGCTGACAGCATGCCTGCGAATATGTCCGCATCAAGGCCGCCGCCCTCGGACGAGACCTTGGCCAGGAGCAGCCCCGCGTCATTGACCGCGAATAACTCTGCAAATGATGTCTGCTCCTGCTCTTCAAAAATCGGCTCGTCTGTGGCCTCTGCCAGAGCGCGGAGGAACATCAGGTATGGATGTCCCGAGGCCGAATGCGCCGCCCCTGCCAACACTCTGGCGCCGTTCTCGGATGCGTATGTTTTGAACTCATTGAGCAACCTGGTCTTCCCGATTCCCGCTTCCCCGGCGATGAAGACAGTGGAGCCTTTTCCTGAGATGGCATTATCCAGAGCATCCCTCAGCTTGGCCAGTTCCGCGTCGCGGCCGATGAGGCTGGGCTGATTGAGAGCGAGGTCAGGCATTTTCGAGTTCCTCTATTGTTTTGCGGCACTTCTCTGCCCAGAGCTTCATGCCCATGCTCGAGAACAACGAGAGGGCTTTCTCCAAGTGCTCACGGGCTTTTTCCACATCGCCCCTTGATATCCATAGAAGGCCGTATTCATAAAGCACTTTTACATATTCATCGTTGATTCCTATATCCTCGAATATCTTCTTGGACTCGTTGAAATATTCAAGGGATTCCTCCCAGAGGCCGAGTTTCAGCTTGGTCATTCCAATAACCCTGAGGCTCATGCCTTTCTCCTGTTTTGCTCCCATGTCTTCGGCTATTTTTAGAGATGTTTCCGCATGTTCCAGAGCGATTTTCACATCTCCGAGTTCCAGTTTTATCTCGGCTATGGAGCAGTAATTATATATCAGCAGCCGTTTCACGCCGATTTCCTTGCACAATTCAAGGCTTTTTTCAAAATATTCCAGGGCCTTCTTGGAATCGCCTTTGATGTGATATATGCCTCCGATTCCGTTAAGTGATTTGATAATCCCATCTTTGTTCTCCATCATCTCCCTCAGTACAAGACTTTTCTCGAAATAATCCAGGGCACGGTCCAACTCCCCTTTGTTCTTGTATATGATCCCCATGGTGCCGAGGGTTCTAGCAATGGCCTCCTTGTCCCCTATCATATCCTGGATTCGCAGGCTTTTCTCATTGTATTCGAGCGCCATGTCCAATCTACCTTTGTTGAGATGGGTGAGGGCTATGCTGTTCAGCTGCCTTGCGGTTCCCTGCTTGTCCCCCAATTTTTCCATGATATCCATGGATTGGATATAATATTCCAGCGCCTCATCCATGTCCCCCCTATTCCAGTATATTATGCCTATGTTTCCAAGAGCGTTGGAGATTCCGTAGGGGTCGTTAATATCCTTCATGGCCTCCAGACTCTTCTCATAATTCAAAAGGGCCTCGTCGAAATCGCCCTTGCTGAGATGAATGTTTCCGATGAACCGGAGAATGTCCCCCTGATCCCTCTCCGCGCCTCTGGATGTTCTGAATATGCCCAATGCATGGTGGAAAATGGGCAATGCTAGATCGAAATCACCCTTTCTCCAGAATACCCTTGCCTCCACCACACAGGCCCTTGCGTATTCCAGAGAACGCTCGTCCATGATGGCTTTCTTTGCCTTTCCGATCAATTCGAGGACAGTGTCATATTCACCGCGTTTCTCGTATACGTCCCCAAGCTTCCTCAGATTTCTAGCCTTCATCTCCCTCTCCGCAGAGGCATCAATGGCCCCGGTGAAATTCTCAATGGCCACCTCAAAGTCACCGATTAGCACCTGGGCATCTCCCAGTTTTTCCTGGATTCCGGGATTATCTGCCCCCGCCATCAACTCGAGTGCATTTTGATAGAACCGTGCCGCCTCCCTATTGGCATATCTGTCACTGGCCATATCGCCGGAACTCAACAGATATTCCAATGCTTTCTTGTCCCTTGCCTCGAAATAATGGTATGCCAGTTCGTTTATTGCCTCCATTGGTCTTTCCCTGTTCATCTCGAATATGGCATCCCCAACCGCACGGTGCTATTCGCGCCTCAGTTCCTTGCCGATGTCATGGTAAAGAACCTCCTTCACCTTGGCATGATCGAATCGATATAGGTTCTGGACAAAATGGATGAGTTGATGCCTTTTCTCTATGTCACTGAGGTTCTTCAAAAGCTGCATCCTGTTGAAACCGGTAACGGTTCCCAGGATTTCGGACTTGAACTCCTCGCCGATGATGCTGGCACATTCGAGAATATCTTTTTGTTCCTTATCGAGCCTGTTCAGTCTTCTCTTGACCACATCATATATCTTGGAAGGTATCTCCAGCTCATTCGGGTTCTTGATGAATTCCCAGGCGCCGTTTTCATCACACCCGATAGCCTTGTCCTCCGCAAGGAACTTTACTATCTCCAGAATGAAGAGCGGCGAGCCCTCGGTCTCATTGAATATTTTTTCAAAGACACTTTTGTCAAAGGTGTTTTTTCCCAGGATAGATTCGACAATTCTCATCGTGTTATCGGCGTCAAGTCGCTTCAATTCAATTTTCTCAAAAAGGGCCTCCCTGCTCATAGCTTGCATGATTGTTTCAAGATTATGGGTACCCCCTCCGTACCCCTCGATAATGTCCTCTGGCCGATATGTTCCGAGTATCAATATCCTGTTATCCCTTGTGTTTCTTGAAAGGTAATGTATCAGGTTAAGAGAAGTCGGATCCGACCATTGCATATCATCGAGAAAGAGCATCAAAGGAGCATCCTTCGAAGCCCTCTGGAGGCCAATCAGGATATTATCGAATAAATTCTCCTGTTTTATCTTCGGGTCATCAACAAGGAATTTCCCATCATACTTGCCGGAATCCACAAACCATGATATTTTTGGCTGGACATTTCGGGCAGATGCCATGTCCCCAATCCAGCCGTCGAATTGGTTCCCGATGTCTCTCAGTTTTGTCTTCATGTCCTCTATCAAGAATTCGCTGTTGGTGCCTTTTATGACCACGGCAAAAGAAAGGTTGCCAGCGGATTGGATTAGAATGTTGTAATCACCATATCCCAGAGAATTCAGGCTCGCGCCCTTGTCCCGGCCCATGGTCGAGGACAATGAATCCTGAATGAAATTACCAACAGCCTGGAGCATGCCCGCGAAGATGTCAGAATCTATGTTCGTTTCCAATCTCTCTACTTTGGATATTAGCATGCCAGCATCGTTCATCAAGTATGCTGAAAGGACAAGGGGTGGCGGGTCCCCGGATATCAAATGG
Source organism: Thermoplasmata archaeon (assembly GCA_046485165.1). Lineage (GTDB taxonomy): Archaea > Thermoplasmatota > Thermoplasmata > SG8-5 > SG8-5 > UBA147. The sequence goes on along the minus strand of JAWOHM010000035.1, from coordinate 1,679 downwards.
GAAAGACCGCTTTCTCGCAAAGCGACCTTGATAGGCATCAACGGTTCCATGCTCTCTGCCAGGCACCAGCCGCGGATGATTTGGGCGCCTTTCTTTTCGACCTCGGAGATTAGTTCTGAGACCAGCCGGGTCTTGCCTATGCCCGCCTCTCCCGACACAAAGAATGTGGAGCCTTTTCCTGAGATGGCATTATCCAGAGCATCCCTCAGCTTGGCCAGTTCGGCTTCGCGGCCGATGATGTCCGGTTGCTGAATCCTTAACTCTTCCATGCCTATTGAGATATAATAGAGAAATATAAAAGATATTGTAAAGGCGCTACAGAAAGGAACGATGGTCTAGACCCTAGCCCCAATCTACAATTCGCCAATGGCCTTCCGGCACTTCCCAGCCCACTGCTCCATATCCATGCGCTCGAACTCGGAGAGGGCTTCATCTAGACATTTCTTGGCATGATTGTGGTCGCCTTTGAATTTGGAAAGGATGGCCTGCTCGTACGATAGCCTTGCCAATTCCACCTTTTCCCCCATATCTTCAAGGCTCGCCCTGGCTTTCTCGAACTCTTCCGAGGCCCTATCCCAGTCTTTCATCTCCCTGTGGACTATCCCCGATACCACGCGGCTCATGCTCTCTTCCGATTTGGCGCCAATCTCAACGGAAACATGAACTGCCTTTTCCGCATGCTCGAGGGCGGTCCGGGCCTCGCCCCTCTCAAGCTTGGCTTTTGCCAGTCCACAAAGGGCATAGATAGCCGAGCGTTTATTTCCGATGTCAAAGCATAATGCCACGCTTTTTTCATAGTGTTCCAGGGCTTTATCCAGTTCTCCATTTTCATAGTATATTTCGCCGATGTTGTTCAGCGAGTTCGCAATTCCGAATTTCTCTCCGATCCTCTCCCTGATATCCAGGCTGCGCCCGTAGAATTCCAGGGCTTTATCCTGCTCTCCCCTCTGCTTGTAGACTATCCCGATGTTCACCAATGAGCTTGCGATGCCCATCTTGTCCCCAATCTTTTCTCTAATCTCAAGGCTGCGCCCTAAGAACTCCAGGGCTTTGCCCTGCTCTCCCCTCTGTTTGTAGACTATGCCTATATTGCCCAGCGAGTTCGCAATGCCTTCCTTGTCCCCCAACTTCTCGAAGATGCCCAAGCCCCGCATGTAGAATTCCAGTGCCCGGTCGAGCTCGCCCTTGGAGATGTGCAGGTTGCCCATGTTGTTCAATGCAGCCCCTATGCCATAAATGTCTCCGATTTCCTCCATGACCGCCATGCTTTTCTCGTAATACTCCATGGCCTTGTCGTAATCTCCCTTTCTCACGTGTATGCTCCCGACAGCCCTGTTAGCTGGCAAAGAACAATAAACCATACAGCTGGAAGGGAAGTGGAGATGTTACCGTGAATGGTTCGGTGAGTGTCAGACTGGTTTCGCCACGCAAAGACCCGGATACGGGCGCAATGCCCAGAGAAACGCCACCGGCTGTTTTAGGGTTGTTGATCTATGTTGACCCTGCAAACACAACTTCAGTGATCACCATCAACGGTGGCTCAACTTCGGAATATAGGGGTACTATCTATTCACCTTACGGTGAAGTAAAAATCAATGGAACTGGTGATGTGTTTAATGTTATGGTTCAATTGGTTGCTGATAGAGTAGTCATCTCAGGCACGGCGGATGTGAATTTTT
>JAWOHM010000018.1:0-7810 GCA_046485165.1 Thermoplasmata archaeon | reverse complement strand
TTCCAGAGCACGCGCCGCGAGAGCCAGAGGAGCGGCCGGACGATGGCGCGATCGTAGAGCTGCTCGATGTAGAAGACGTTCGCCGCCACCCGGTGCAGCGGCGCGAGGACGAGTTCATCGGTTTTTATGGATTCGGAGCGGTCGATTGCCGACTTCATCATCACCGCAGAAAGCGGGTCTATGTAAAGGTCGGAGGTGCGCTTCCCGAACATGGTGGCCTTGTATTCCTCGTAATCCACTGTTATGAGGCCGGAAGCCTCGAGGAACTCAAGCATCCTGTCAATCAGGCCCTCGATGGTCCAGACGTCGGTCTGGTGCGCGAAGAAGCTCTTGTCGATGAAGGCCATGAGCTCCTCCCGGTTCTTCGCATATCCGGTGGCTATCGTGGCGAGCATGTGGCTGCGCAGCGCGGTTTCCGTGCCGAGCTTGGATGTGATGGACTCCGGCTCTCCCAGAAGATAGTCCTCCATCAACCTGGCCTTTGCCCCCCGGTTCTTGGCGACAAGCACCGCCTCCCCATACGGGTCGAACTGCGGCCTGCCTGCACGGCCGCACATCTGCTTCACCTCCATCACCGGAATCGGCACATTGCCGTAATTGGCGTCGAACCTGGTCGTGTCGCGCACCACCACCCTCCTGGCTGGCAGGTTGATGCCCGCGGCCAGCGTTGGCGTCGCTGCTATGCATTTGATGATGCGGTCCCGAAAGCTCCTCTCTATCAGCCTTCTCTGATTGTCAGTGAGCCCGGCATTGTGAAACGCAGTCCCGCCCTGAACGCACTTCACCAACCTTGCGCCTGTGGATGTGGGCTCATCCTCTGTGGCCTCCAGCCGGGTACCGAGCTCTGCCAGTGACTCAAGCTCTTCCTTGCTCAGCACATTCTTCCGCAGAACCTTGGCAATGTTGTCCGCGGAGCTCTCGCTTGATTTCCTTGTGTTCACAAAGACCATTATCTGGCCGCCGTCTTTCACTGTGTCGCAGACCAGCGTGCAGAGCTCGTTGCTGCTCGGTTCCAGCTTCTTCTTCGTGCCGTCGGTGAAATGGATGGCATCGTCCAGAAAAACGCCTTCCTTGAGAGACACCGGCCGCCAGGCGCTCTTGATGTGCCTTGCCTGAAGCCAATCCGCTATCTCGATGGAGTTCTTTATGGTGGCCGAGAGGGCTATGAACTGCGCATCCGGGTTCAATTCCCTGAGCCGGACCAGCGTGACCTCAAGCGTCGGGCCCCTGGATGCGTCATTTATCAGGTGGACCTCGTCGGCGACAACCACGCCTATCTCGTACATCCAATCGGATTTGTGCCGCATGAGGGAGTCGGCGCGCTCCGAAGTGGCAACGATGATGTCAAGTTTCTGCAGTTCCGGGTCCGGGGCGTCGAAATCGCCTACCGTCTTCCCGACCTTCAGCCCCAGGGATTCGAACTCCTTCAGCTCGTCATACTTCTCGGATGCCAGCGCCCTCAATGGGACTATGTAAAGGGCCTTCTTCCCTTCCAGGGCGCGTTTCAGCATCCCGATGTACGCCACGAGGGATTTCCCGCTCGCCGTGGGTATGGCCAGGACGACGTTCTTGCCCTGAAGCACATGCTCCAATGCCTCTATCTGCGGAGGATACAGCTCGCTGATGCCCTTGTTCGCGATTATGGCCTTGATGCGCGGGTCGATGTCCAGCTCTTCCAGTTTCATGGGGCCTCATCGATCTCTTCCGGCACCGGAACATCGGGTTCCGGTGGGTCATCGCACTCGTCGGGCGGCTCTTCCGCCGCATCAATGCCTGATTTATCCGGGCCTGAGAATCGCTTGATGAGCAGGTATGCCAGAACCACCATTAGGGCTGCAAGGACCACGCCCAGAACGTAGTAGAGGGTGTTGTCCGGGCCCACGCCCACAACCTCTATCTCGAACCGGTCCTGCTCGAGAAGGGTGGACGCCAGATTTCCGCTTGTATCTGTCGCGTTCACATAAAAATATATTGAACCGCTCCTGCGCTGGGGGGGGATGGTGAACTCGTAGAGGTCGCCCGAGACAAGGGTCATGGGCCGCGAGACCCACGCATCCCCGCCGACGGCTTTGAAATAGAGGGTTACTGAGCCGACGCCCACATCGTCCGTGACATTGGCCCTCACCAATACCTTCGTGTTGTTGGACAGGAGCTCCGGAATCACCGAGTTGATATCCGGTCGAATCTGGTCAAGTATCTGGACATGATTGAGTATAGTGGTGTTGAAATTGCCTGAACTGTCAATCGCCGTGATGTTGTATTGGACCTGCCCTATCGTGCTCTGGGCGGAAATCACGTAACTGTAAGTGTCGGAAGTGCTGTTGTACTCCATGGGCATCCGTGCATAGCCCACCGCGCCGATGGCCCTGATGTTTATGTATACGCTCTCCAACGATATCTCATCCTCCACTGTGGCCCATATCGGTATGTCCCTGAATACATCGGCTTCCATGACGGGATTGTGCCTTATCTCCGGCTTCACGCCATCCACCACGGATACATTGTACAGATATGATTGGTTGGTGTAATTCACCGGGTTCCGGGCCGCATTGCCCAATGCGTCGTTCGCCCAGATATAGTAATAAACCATGCCCAGGGATTGCTGGGCGGGAATTACCGCATGGTAGGAATCGGTTCCGGTCAATGTCATTTCCACGGAGGTTGCTGGGGAGGCATCGGCCACGCCCTGATAGTACAATCTGGCGGATTCCACGGTCCCCCACTGGTCCCTGATGACGGCCATCACATTGTACGGTTTGTCATAGCTGACAGTGTTCTGGCTGGGGTAGTGTTCGATTATCGGGGGGTCCGTGTCAGAGCTGGTTGTGAAATGGACTGTGAGATTGTAACCCAGGAGATTTCCGGAGATGTCGCGGGCTGTGAAAGCCATTTTGAAGGAATAGCTTTTCTGGTACCTCGGCCTATCCTCATTCTTGGGTTGGAAATAGACCGTGTCGCCGTAGTCGTTCCATGTTCCCTTGTTCGCTGTGCAATTTCCCACATCCCAGGTGGTTGTACCGTCGGTCCATGTGAATGCGGATTCGACAGACACCTTGTTCATGGGCTCCGAGAAACGGATGGTGATGTATGAGAACACGGATACCTCGGTCTCGCCTTCCTTGGGCGATGTGGACAATATGGTGGGCGGCCATTCATCCGAGAGGGTCGTGGTCCGATGGTATATGGTTCTGCTCAGTTCCCAGGCGAAGAAGGTCTGGTTGTGCCGGTCGACGAACATATCATGCCCGTACATCGAGGTGCTGCTGTAATTGAGGGATTCGGGGGCCATAAAGGTGACACCACCATCACATGACAGGGCGGCTTTGATGTGATAGGGGTCTGTCACCTTGTCCTGTGACCGCCAACTCACCCAGAGGGATGAGCCGTCAGGGGATCCGGATATGCGGGGCATCTGGGTATGGTTCCCGGTTGCTATAATCCTGGATTTGGCAAAATTGTCCGTGGAATTGGCATAGCGTATGCCTCTGCCGAGGACTGCGTATTGCCAGGCCGTATGGACTGTCCCGGCATCGTCCACGAATATGTCTGGTGTGGTGCATTCGTCGGACTGGGTGTCTATCCCGATGTTTTTCCCAAAGCTGGAGCCGCCATCGGTCGAGTTGGCGAAATATATGTGTTTATCAACCCTCCAATCGTACCAGACAACGGAGACCGCGCCCGCAGCATCGATGCCCACCCTGGGGCCGAACCTTCGACCGGCACAGGTGTCGGCCACCATGGCCGGGGAAGAGAAGTTCTTGCCGCGGTCATCCGACACCGCGCAGAATATCTGAACCTCGCCCATGCCGTATTGCCCGGAATTCCCGCCGGCTGTGAGTATGGACAGGGCATCGGGAGACCAGTCCACCGAGTACACGCTGTTCACATGGCCGGATATGTTCAGGCGCGGAGTTTTATCGTTGGGGCCGGACTCGTTGAGCCAAATCTTGGCAATCGGGTCGGATGCCCCGGAGGCGATGTCTTTCCCCGCAATGCTCCAATCGAGAGAATTCACCCTGCCGGTATGGCTTCCCATCAGCCAGGCTTGGTCGGTGGTGTTGGTCATGTTCACGAGCACTATGGTGCCGTTGCCCAGGCCGGCCGCGATGTACCTGTCATCCGGGGACCAGGCCACGGAGTGAACCGGGCCCAATGCAATGTCCTTTAGCTTCGCGCCTGTGGCCGCATCCCAGACCTTTACAGTCGAATCCTTGGAGCCGGTGGCGAGATAGGTGCCGTTGTGGGAGAATGCCGCGTCCGTCACCGAACCGGTATGGCCGCCGCCTATGTCCCTGTGCCGCGTCCAGCTGTTGCTGGATGGAGGGGCGCTGAGGTTCCAAACAGTCACGTTGAACGGATGCCTGGGGTCGCCGTCCGGCGGGGACATGCCCGTATCATACCGGCCGTTGTATGCCACGGCAACCAGGTTCCCGTCCGGGGAGAAGGAAATGGCATTGACGAAGTTCTTGTTGTAGGTTCCGTTCGTCATGTTCAGTGTCCTGTTGACGCTGAAGTCCGCCGTGTTGAAAAGTATCACGTCATTGTCGAATGAGCCGGTGGCCAGCAGCTTGCCGTCTGCGGACCAGTTGACTGCTGTTACTGAGCCCTCGTGCTCGGTGATGTTCCTGACGAGCGCGCCGGTGTTCGCGTTCCATATCTTCACATAATGGTCCTCGGAGCCGGATGCGATGTACGTGCCGTTGGGAGAGTACTCCGCACTCCTGACGGCGCCCTGGTGCCCGGAAAATTCCCTGACGAGGTTTCCGTTCGTGCTGTTCCAGACGCGAATGGTGTTGTCTGAGCGCTCTTCCTTCCATGCCACCGCCACGCTGTTCCCGTTGGCCGCCACGGAAGGCGTTGATTGCGTCCCTGTCTCATAATCACTGACATGCATCTCCTCGAAATTCATGCCGCCATTCTCGGAGCGGGCAAGGATGATGTCGCCGCCATCCATTTGGTCATCTTCCCAGACCGCGTAGAGATTGCCGCCGGACGTCGCCACCTGGCTGCCTGTCTGGTCCCCGCTGCGGTTGAGGTTGACCCGGATTGCCGGGGTTAAGAATGTAGTGCCGTTGTTGGAAGAGTAAGACATCATGATGTCGGAATTATCCGCGAACTTCTCCGACCATACAACGTATATCCTGCCGTCATCGGATGCGCTCATGCTGATGGAATACTTGCTGTTCGTGGCGCCCGAGACCGTGACTGGGTCCGGCGTGAAGTCCACCGCTCTCGCAGCGGGCGGGAAACCCACCAGGGCTGCAAAGGCACCGGAAAGGAGCAATGTCGCAACAAACAATGTGCAGGTGCGCTTCATCAATTTCACCTTGAGTCTGAATGTATCACTGTTCATATAATATAGTTTTGGTATTTTAATAGTGTTGGTTGTATGGGCTTCTCGGCCAAGGCATGTCAGCATATCCGGGGGACGGGATCTCCTGCGGGCGGTTCCAGGATGCGCTTCCCGCCAACCGCCGTCTCTATCACCACACGCTTCACGCCCGAGGATGCCCGGCCTATCACCTGCGCGTTCTTCCCGTACTTGTTCTCCCGGATTGCCGCCAGCGCCCTCTCGGTGAACCCCGGCGCAACACCGATGATGAATTTTCCCTCGTTCCCAACTTCCAGCGGGTCGATGCCCAGCAGGTCGGATGCGGCCTTCACCTGGGGATTGAAGGGAAGCGCCTCTTCACGCACAAGAATGCCAACGCCGGATTTGGATGCCATCTCGTTGAGCGCATTGGCCACGCCACCGCGGGTGGGGTCCTTGGCCGCCACCAGGCCGCCGATGGCCAGGGCCTCTTTCATCAGGCCGTTCAGCGGAGCATTGTCGCTTTCCAGCGTCGTCTGGAAGTTGTAGCCCTCCCGGAAGCTCATGAGGGCGATGCCATGGTCCCCGATGTTCCCGGTGATGATGATTTCATCACCGTCCCGGAGGTTGCAGTCCCGGAGCCACCTCTGCTCCCGGCCGGTTTTTTCCTTCAGAACCCTGTTGTTGTGTTCCAGAGTGGGCGACATCCGACCGATGCCGGTGGTAGTGACCATCATCTTCTCGATGGCGCCTTTCTCGACTACCTTGGTATCGCCGGTTATGACTGGAACCCCGCATTCCCCGCATGTCTGGCCGATGCTCTCCATGACCTTCCTCAACACATCCAGCTCAAGGCCGTCCTCCATGATTATCCCGAGGGCGAGACCGACAGGCTCCGCGCCCATTGCGGCGATGTCGTTGACTGTGCCGCAAACCGATAAGCGGCCGATGTCCCCGCCCGGGTAGAAAAGGGGCTTCACGGTGTGGCCGTCTGTTGTCAGGACTATATCGTCTATCACGCCGGAGTCGTCCATGGCCTCAAGGCCTATCTCCGGCCGGGCGTCTGCCAGGGGCCCGATTATGAACGTCTTGAGAAGCGCCTGCATGGCCTCGCCGCCGGCGCCGTGGTTCATGGTGATGCGATCAACCATGAACATCTCATTGCCCCGCGATGTATAAAAGTTGCGGGGGATAAAAGGATGAACAGGAGGTCGCCGAAACTGTTTCACCCCGGCACCTGCCAACCCGACCATGCCCCGCCTGTGAGGGCGGGGTAATGCATCGAATTCCAAAAATTCGATGGTGTGATATCCCCAATTGCAGACATCCCTAGGAACCGTGGGTGTAAGCCCATGGATTGAGGCCTCTTCAACGCTTACCAGGCCTCTGATGTAGAAGCTCTTGCACAACTTACTATTCTCTCATCCTTTTCTGTGCGCTTGCCGTGTTTTTCTGCTACTGTACGCTACATGTATTCATTTTCATTATATACCAATGCGGCTTTTTCCGATTTGCTTCGAACAACAAGCGTCCACAGAAAAAAGCGGGATGCAACAATGAGGTGAAGCAAATGAATACAAAAAACGACAAAACCGTACAAAACGGCAAGCAGAGCAAAACGAACGAGCAGGAAATGAACCTGCAGAACATCATCATAGTGGGGGATTGCAAGGGCACTTATGCCAATGCATCGGTCACGAAAGAATTCCAGGCCAAGGTGCTGGTGAGCGCCAGGCCGGACGGGACCGTGATAGTCCACAACCTGGGCAACGGCGTTCGCCCATTGTGCTACATCGACGGCGGGGCGGAGATAAGCATCGCCCGGAACCTCGCGGATGCGGAGATAGAGTTCTTCGCGACTACCGAGGACGGGCAGCAGCTGACACTCCAGTTCACCGAGATAACGGCCATGCAGGGCGTGTCTTCCGGCAAGCAGACGAACTCGCTGGCCATGAGCATTCTGAAGTGCGTGTTCGACCTGGGCGGCAACTACGGCCGCACCACGATTGCCAGGATACTCACCGGCTCCGTATCCAAGAAGATACTGACCATCAACATCAGCAAGCTGGGCACCTACGGCGTCGCCAAGGAGACCAGCATGAAAGAGGTATTGAGCCTCGTTGACTGGCTCATCCAGGAGAATTACCTCGCATACGTCGAGGACAGCGAATTCCCTGTCCTGGTCGTCACCAGCAAGGGCCTGGATGTCCTGGCCGGCGGGGATGTGCCCGTTGAGGGCGAGTCCAAGCTGGACATGGCGGAGGTGGAGCGCCGCAAGGCAATCCTCAAGGAATGGCGAAACCGCAAATCTGCGGAAATCGGGCAGCCCAGGTACTGCGTGCTCCGGAACAAGACCCTGGCCGAGATTGCCAGCAGGGACCCGAAGACACTGGAGGACCTCCAGGGCATATACGGCATCGGCGAGGCCATGGCGCAGAAGTACGGCGCCGAGATACTGGGGATTCTATAATCCTGTGATGGCCGGCTGAGATGCCGGCC
>JAWOHM010000172.1:0-11052 GCA_046485165.1 Thermoplasmata archaeon | reverse complement strand
ATCTCTCTCGCCCAGCGACGAGATGTGTTTCAATTCCACCTTAGTCCTGCTCTCCGAGATGGACTGGAGGTCTTTCAATGCCGAGCGAACATCTCCGCCGCTCCTCTCGGCCAGTCTGTTGAGCACATCCTCTGCCACGTCCACGCCCTCCTTCTTCGAGATGGCCCTGAGCAGGGAGATGATATCAGATTTTTGCGGCTTCGTGAACTTGATGGTGGCGACATTGCTCTGGATTATGGATGAGCGCTTCTTCAGAGAATACCAGTCATTGACAATGAGAACTATGGGCTGTTGAGTTTCCAGGATGGTCTGGGCTATGGCCTTCACCCCGCCAAAGTCCTCCTTTCCAAAGATATTATCGGCCTCATCCAGCACTATGAGCTTCCTTTTTCCCTCCTTGACGGTGACGAATTCCCCTTTGTCGGTGAATGTCTCGCCCAAAGCCCCCTGTGCGGCGACGCCCATTATGGCATCCGCATTTCTGGTGTCCGAAGCGTTCATCTCGAGGACCTGCCACCCCATGTCATTGGCCAGTGCCAGGGCTGCTGTGGTCTTGCCGATGCCCGGGTCGCCTATCAACACCACCGCCCTCTTGCCGGGCACGCCCGTCAGCCAGGATTCTGCCCATTTCCTGAGGTCATCTCTCGGCTTGCGGTTCCCGATGATGTCATCAAGCCGCTTCGGCCGGTATTTCTCGGTCCATTCGACCATATGCTATACGTGAAGATTTAGTAATGTATATAGATTTAGAGTCGCAACCGATTGATTGAAGGCGCACTCCCTCTACAGGCAGAGAAAGGACGATGTTTTGCCTCATCTGGCTCGGATTGATGTTGACAGATTGCTGAGTGCTACAATCCTCGTACAACTATAAGCCTGAGTATAAGCCAGGAGACTTATCGTCTCACTCACTTTGATGTTAGCACATCAATGGGGTACTACAAAGTTCGTACAGGCGGGGCATGTTGCTGTAATATGTCCTTTCAGCTTCTATTAATCATCAATCTTTATATACACCCTATCTATACACAATCCCACTTCCCAGAGAGGATTTAATGACTGGAGGGCCTCAATTGGCAGACAAGAAACCCACGAAAAAAAAGGAAGACGATAAGGGCGAGGATTTCAAGTACATCGTCCGTATCGCGAACACCGACATCGACGGCGAGAAGCCGGCCATTACGGCATTGACAAGCATAAAGGGAGTCGGGAAAAGGATTGCGCAATTCGCAATAAAGGAAATCAATTTTCCGCCTAACAAGATGATTGGCCACATCTCGGATGAGGATTCCGAGAAGCTCGCCAAGATACTGGGAGAACTGTCGGACAACCTCCCCGAGTGGATGCTCAACCGGCAGAAGGATTTCGAATCCGGGGACGACCTTCACCTGGTGAGCACGGAGCTCGACCTGGTCCTGCGCGACGACATTAACAGAATGAGGATGATACGCTGCTACCGCGGCATCAGGCACGAGAGCGGCCACAAGGTCAGGGGCCAGAGGACCCGTTCAAACGGCAGGAAGGGGCTTACCCTCGGTGTGTCCAAGAAGAGACCGGGCGAATGATGTTGAGGTGTTTTTATGGGTGATCCAAAGTTCAGCAGGAGAAAATACAACACGCCTTCCCATCCTTGGCAGGGCGAGAGAATCGCGGCCGAGAATGAGATGGTCAGGAAGTACGGCCTCAAGAACAAGACCGAACTCTGGAAGGTCAACTCCGTCCTGAAGATTTTCAGGCAGAGGGCAAGGGACCTGCAGGCCAAGATTCGTTACGGCGATACCCAGGCCGAGAAGGAACGCGATGAGCTAATCCAGAGGCTTGACAGCCTCGGCATTATCAGCAAGGAAGCTACCCTCGATGACATTCTCTCGCTTGATATCGAGATTCTGCTTGCCAGGCGCCTTCAGACCATGGCGTACCTGAAGGGTTTCAGCAACAGCGCGAAGCAGGCCAGGCAGTTCATCGTTCACGGCCACATATCGCTGAACGGCAGGAAAGTCACCATTCCGGGATACGTGGTCAAGAGGTCAGAGGAGGAGACGCTGGCTTATCTTTCACATTCCCCGCTGGCCGATGACCTTCATCCGGCGCGTCCAAAGGACGAACTGAGCGCAGATTCCCAGCCTAAACCCATGGCTTCTGAGGAACCTGTTGGAGCATCTGCCGGAATCGACCCATCCAAGGGCGAACCCGCCCAACCGCCAGCCCAACCCGCAGCAGAAGGTAAGAAAGCAGAACAACCGACGGAAGATAAGAAAGCAGAAGGTCCAGTCGAAGCCAAGAAGGAGGCATGAACATGTCAAAATGGGGCATAGCGCATATATTTGCATCTTACAACAACATCATAATCACGATAACCGACCAAACAGGCAGCGAGACCCTCGCCAAGTGCACTGGTGGCATGGTCGTTAAATCCCAGAAAGACGAAGCATCGCCATACGCGGCCATGAAGGCCGCGGAGCATGTTGCCGACATCCTCAAGGAGAAGGGCATAGATTCGATTCATGTGAGGGTAAGGGCTCAGGGCGGAAACAAGGAACCCAGCCCCGGTCCTGGAGCGCAAGCAGCGATCCGCGCCCTTGCCAGGGCAGGGCTCAGGATTGGCAGGATCGAGGACGTGACTCCTCTCCCCCATGACGGAACAAAAAAGAAGGGCGGAAGGCGCGGAAGAAGGGTGTAATCGATGAAAATCGTTAAAACAGAGATATCTGGCAGAAAGGCGACAGTGGTTTTTACGGATGTGGAGCCACACATAATTAATGCCTTCAGGCGCTCGCTCATGGTGGACGTTCCAAAGATGGCAATAGACCATGTCGAGATACACCTTGGGGCAATAAGCGACGAGAACGGCCGCACCTATGAAAGCACCACGCCTCTTTTTGACGAGATAATCGCCCAGAGATTGAGCATGGTTCCGGTTCCGACGGATTGCGATGCGCTGCTCAAGGGCCACCTGAAGAACCAGGCCGAGTGCGAATGCGCCGGCGTGGGCTGCCCCAACTGTCAGATAATGTATTCCCTTAACAAGAGGGGGCCATGCACTGTTTATTCCGGAGAGCTGGAACCGCTCGGCGATGAGATGTTCAAACCCACAGACACAAAGATACCGATTGTCAAGCTGACAGAGGATGAGGGCATCTTGATATACGCTACGGCACACCTTGGCACAGGAAAGGCCCATGCCAGATGGCAGGCAGTTCACGCTGCCGGTTACAGGCCGATACCTGAAATCACAATAAATCAGGACAAGGTGAAGGATGCTGAAAGGATCGCCGGGAGCTGCCCCAAGGATGTTTTCAAGGTCAACAAGAAAACCCTCATAGCCAGCGACCCCGAGGCCTGCATACTGTGCAGGACATGCGAGCATGAGGACATAGGCGGCATCGGAGCGGTAAAAGTGAATGCCGACACTCCCAATTACCTTTTCAGATTCGAAACGGATGGCAGCGTGGACCCAGAAACCGCAATACTCTACGCGCTGGATCAATTGATAGCCAAGTTCGGTGATTTTGAGAAATCTCTGGCCGAGACAAAATGATGAGGTTTTTGAATGTTGACCGTTGGCATATCTATAAATAACAAATCCAATATCTCCGCTCACCCCAAAGGGAGGCTCTAAATGCCAGCACCGAAGACAAAAGCGAAAGGAAGGGCGACCAAGGACAAATGGAAGTCCAAAAACTGGTACAACATAATGGCGCCGGAAATGTTCAACCGGCAGAAGGTAGCGGAGACGCTGACCGACGAGCCAGGCAACCTGATAGGCCGTGTGGCCGAGGTAACGGTCCAGGATATCAACGGAGATTTCTCGAAGATGCACATCAAATTGCGATTCAAGGTCAACGACGTTCGGGGAACCGAAGCCCACACCTACTTCATCGGCCATGACATGAGCAGCGACTATGTCCGGAGGATGACCCGCAGGCGAAAGAGCAAGATCGACATGGTCGTGGATGCAAAGACTCGCGATGACTACATCATCCGCTTGAAACCCCTGGCCATATCCGGAAACCGGGTACGGGCCTCGCAACAATCGGAGATACGCCACATCATGTTCAACGTTCTCTCGGAATTCTGCACATCCCGCCCATTGGACGAGATAGTCAGAGCCATAATCTCCGGCCAGCTTGCGAAGATTACCGCGACTGCCTGCAAACCAATCCACCCCCTCCAGAGGGTCGAGATTCACAAGTCCGAGATTCTGAAAGCGGGCTTCATCCCGGAAGTTCCTGACACGCCCGAGGGCGGCGAACCCATTCCCACCGATGCACCCGCGGATGCCCCGGCGACCGAGGAATCCGAGGTCATCGAGGAGTCCGAGGAACTGGCCCCCGGTAATCAAAATGCTTAGAGTTTGTCGATTACCGGCAAACGGATGGGAATCCTCGTTTATAAACCGACCACCCACAGCGGATTCTCATGATGCTAGGATTAAATTGTCGAATCCACTAATTGCTGGGAAATCGCTCTTTACTGTAGTGGTCCCTCGATAATGCCAATAGATTGTTTTCGGGTGGGAATGCTGCGCTGCTGGGTGATAGGAATCGCATTTCATTCTTGCCTGGCATACGGCCAGGCAAATCCGGTCCCTAATCACTATTCCCTATCCCCTAGACCCTATACACTATTCACTTTTCACTATTCCCTCGGAAGCAATAAAGAAGCCAGACCCTAGACCCTCAGAACCAATAACCAAGCTAGACCCTTACAATCAATAACCAAGCCAGTCCTAGCCCCTAAACCCTAGACCCTAGCCCCTGAACCCTAGCCCCTGAAAACAAATTATATACCAGCGTAGCTTCCGGTAGCATATGCGAATCGATGTGTTCGACAACGGAGGTCAGTGTACCGGTAATCTCATCGTTTCTCAAATGCCGATTACCGGCCAACGCTTTGGGAGTTGTCGTTTGGTTTTTGACTACCCAGGGCGAACGCCTTTGTTATCCAATTACTGATACGGCGTTCACCAATTGTTGTCTCATCGTTCTAAACCGTTTACTCCCTCGATAATGCCAATTCATTGTTCCCGGGTGAGAATGCTGCGTTGTTATTTGTTGAGAATCGCATTCGATTCTTGTCTGGTGTTTGGCCAGGCAAGCCTAGACCCTAGCCCCTGAACCCTAGCCCCTGAAAACAAATTATATACCAGCGTAGCTTCCGGTAGCATATGCGAATCGATGTGTTCGACAACGGGGGCCAGTGGACCCACCGGGAGTGGCGGGTCCTGAGATATCTGGGCGTGGAGACGAAGATACTCCCCAACACCACAAAATTTGAAGACCTGAAAGTGGACGGGCTCGTTCTCTCCGGCGGCGCCCCCAGGATAGGCACCGAGTCAATGAAGCTCGGCAACACAGCCGACATTCTTGACAGGGCGGATTTTCCCATTCTCGGAATTTGCGTCGGCATGCAGTTCATCGCCCTCCATTTCGGCGGGAAGGCCGATTCCGCAGATACGCCCGAATATGGCGCCATCGATGTGACAATCACCGAGCCCGGCGACATCCTGGACGGTGTGAAATCTCCTTTCAAGGCCTGGGAATCCCACAATGACGAGATAAAGCTCCTGCCCGACGGATTCATCGGCCTGGCGCATTCGGAGAACTGCAAGGTGCAGGCGTTCAAGTACACGAAAAAGCCGTACTACGGGTTCCAGTTCCATCCCGAGGTAGAGCATACCGAGCAAGGGTCTGACATGTTCAAAAATTTTGTCAACATTTGTCAGCGGCACCAAAGGCGTTAAGATATCAGCATGCCCCGCCTGTGAGGGTGGGGTTTCGATGTGCAAGCGTTTTGAGTGCGCTTGTTATAATCATTTTATGGCATACAGAAAGCAAGAAACCCCGCCTGTGAGGGCGGGGAGTATCTCAACTCTTGCATGGCTGCCTCTCTCTCATCCTTCGCATTGCGTTTATCAAACAACCCCCAAACTATAGGGTCCGGTTAGTTGGGTGCCGCACAAGCACACACAAAAGGATGAGAGAATATCCATCTGTGCTAGAGCTGGGTGTTTGGGGGCCACTGTGAACGTGGGGTAGGGCCCCAATCCACTGGGCTCGGCGCCGAATTGGGCGCAATTCGGCTTGCTCGAAGCCCTCAGGCTGAGAAAGGACGAGGCTTTGCCTCGTCTGGCTCGGGTTGATGTTTGGAAATTGCCGGGTAGCTACAACCCTCGTACACCCAGGGTTAGGGGATAAAAGCACTCTATGCATCACCTGACCTGGCTCATCCAGCCAGGTCCACAACCCCGTCCTAATATGTATATGCGAAAATGTCAGGCGGGGCATGATGGGGTTGGACGGTGCCAGAGCCATGGTCTGGGAAGATGTGGAACATATTTCACATATTTAGCACTGGAGCGTTTCTTTCATCCTTCGCATTGCATATTGTGCTCAAACAGAATCGGGGAGGTCGGGTACGCGCTGATATGTTGCCCCGAATTATTTTTTATATGTACTCGGGGCCAACACAATCAGCGCCGTGAATATCTCCAGCCTCCCCATCCACATGCAGGCCGTGAGGACCACCTTGGCGAACGGGTTCAGAACGTGGAATCCGTACCCAGGGCCGAATATGCTCAGGCCGCAATTGGCCAGGCAGCTGGCGACCGCCGAGACCGAATCCACGATTTCGATACCGGATGCACATAGCAGGATAACGGATACTACGAAGACCAAGATGAAAATTAGAAATAGTATCTGAATTCTGGCCACCACGCTTTCAGGCACCGACTTACCTCCTACCTTTACGGATAATATGGCCCTGGGATGTATTGCTTTTATCATCCCGTTCTTCAGGTTCTTGAGCAGGATCATTATCCTGGATATCTTCAACCCCCCGCTTGTTGAGCCCAACGTGGCGCCGGTGAGCATGAGGAACACCAGCATGATATGCACGAAGGGCGGCCAGAGTGCCAGGTCATTGGCGATAGAGAACCCTGTTGTCGTTCCTGCTGAAACCGCATGGTATATGCCGTTCCTCAGTATCCCGCTGACGCCCATGGTTTCGGATAATGCCAGGCCCATTATCACGAACGAAGTGAGCAGGATGATCCACAGGAAGAAGAATCTCAGCTCAGGGTCCTCCAGCGCATCCTTGAATCGGCCCGTGATGAATCTGTAGTGCAGCACGAAGTTGGTGGCGCCGATGATCATGAACACTATGGACACAGCCTCCACCGCCGGATTGGCATAGAAACCTATGCTGTCACCATGAAGGCCAAATCCGCCGGTCGCCAGGGTGGACATTGCGGTGCAGACTGCATGGAACAGAGGCATTCCCGCGCCAAGATACAGGATTATGCACAGCCCTGTCAGGAATCCGTAAACTCCCCAGAGGATTCTTGCGGTCTGGTATAGCTTCGGCCTCAGACGGGTCACCGAGGCACCCGCGACCTCTGCCTTGAAGAGGAATATGCCGCCGTGCATGAACTTCGCCAGTATCACCACGCCCAGAACGATTATTCCCATGCCGCCGAACCAATTGGTGAGAGCCCTCCAGAACATGATGCTGTGCGGATAAACAGTGAGAAAATCCCCTATGGCCGGGTCTATCACGCTGGCCCCGGTGGTGGTGAAACCGGACATTGACTCGAAGTACGCATCGATGGGGTTGGGTATGGCTCCGCTGGTCATGTATGGGAGCGCGCCCGAGAATGTGATGAGGAGCCACCCCAGTCCGACAATGACGTAAGCCTCCCTTTCCTTCAATTCCTCGTAGCTGTTGCGGGAGTTGAACCACATTATGCAGCCGGCCAATGCCGATATCATCATGGGGAGCACATACGCCTTATAAACGAACAACGGTCCCTCGTCGTATATGGCGCCAACAATCATTGGAAAGACGAAGGTCGCGCTGAACAGCATCAAGAGGTAACCCAGTGTCGAAATAACTTTCCTGACTTTCATCCGGCCTCATCTCGTCCTTAGAATTCCTGAATGATAGGAGAAAACCTTCTCTACCTTCCTCAATGTATGGGGGGCGACCATTATTATCATCCTGTCTCCCGGCAATATCTTGTCGAACCTTGTGGGCGCCATGGCCTTTCCGTTCCTGATGACCGAGCCTATGTGGCTTCCCTTGGGCAATTTCAGGTTGCCGTACTCCTTTCCAACCATCCAATGGGTTTCCTTGACCGGGATTTCTATGACGGTTATGCCTGAGCCCTGAAGGGTTGTCATCGTCGAGGACACCTGCTTCCCGCAGATGTGATTCACTATGTAATCCACAGTCATGAGCCGCGGGCTGACGGCAAGGTCTATTCCAATCTCCTCGAAGAGCTGCCTTAGCTCGGTATCGTCCACCGTGGCCATGGTTCGCTCGATGCCGCGTTTCTTGGCCAGCAGGCATGCGAGCATGTTGTACTCGCCGTTGTCGGTCGTAGCGACCAAGACATTGGCATTGTCCAGCCCCTCATCCTTGAAAAGATTGATGTTGGTGGCATCCCCGTTTATCACAATGGCACTATCAAGTTTCTCGCTTGCCATAGTGCATCTGTCCGTGTCTTGGTCCACCAGCACCACCGGCCTGTCCTTCTCCAATATCTGAGCTGCCAATATGCCGGTCCTTGTGGCACCCACAATCACTATTTTCTCGACACCCTCCTCATACCGGCCGCCGATTGTGTCCCCTTGGCCAGGCGGTACTCCGAAAGCCGTTTCAACCTCGTTGATATGGCTTCTTGATTCGAGCACTACTGCGACCCTATCCCCGTCTCTCAGAGGTCCTGCGCTGCTGGGTTCGAGGATATGCCCCCTCCTCGATACCATGCTCACGATCGCTCCCTGTGGCAATGCAATGCTCCCCAGCATCCTGTTCATGCATGGGTTCCCTGTTTTTATCATTATCTCGATAATCAGGCTATTGCCATCAGCCAGCTCCTCGGACCCAACAAGGCCGGGAAGCAGGATGACCCGTGCAATGTAATTTGCCGTCACGACATCTGGCGATACTACCAGGTCCATGTTAGGGATGTCCTGCCGATCCGGAATCTGTGAGTTGTGAAGATAATCTGGATTGCGGAGTCTGGCGACCGTTTTGCATCCCTTGGACTTGCCAATCATGCAGGATATTATATTGACCTCATCCGAGCCAGTGACCGCCACCAGCATGTTTGCGGAGCTTATCCCTGCTTCTGAGAGGCATTTTGGGCATGCCGCGTTGCCTTTCACGGCAAGGACGTCTAGGGACTCCATTTCCTCCAACATTTTCGGTTCGGACTCTATGATTGCCACGCTGTGTCCCTCATTCAGAAGGGCCTTGGCAATGGCCGTTCCAACTTGGCCGCCTCCCGTAACCACTATGTACATAACATTGGTCAAGGATTGATTCGATATTAAGTTTATCTATTTCACAGGGGCAATTCTTTAATCACGCATCGCAATTCCCGGTCCATGATGATGCGCCTCCAGAAGGCTATCGCAGATTCGGGCCTTTGTTCCAGAAGGAAAGCCGAGTCTCTGATAAGCGATGGAAGAGTGACTGTGAATGCCATGCCTGTGAAATTGGGGGAATCGGCCGACCCGGAGAAGGACATCATAGCCGTTGATGGAAGACCCATATCTCCCGAGGAAAAGGTCTATTTTGCCCTGAACAAGCCGCCCGGCTACGAATGCTCCCTCAACAGCACAACCGGAAAGCCCCTGGCCACCGATATTGTGAAAACCGATGCCCGGATATTCCCCGTGGGCCGCCTGGATGCTGACAGCAGGGGCCTGCTATTCTTGACCAACGACGGGGATTTCGCCAACCGGATAATCCACCCCCACAGTTCTTTGGAGAAGGAATATCTCGTGAAGGTCTCCGGAAAAGTCTCTGGAACTTCGGTGAAAAGGCTTGCGGATGGCATATTGCTGGGTGGCAGGCGCACAAGCCCATGCATTGTATCAATCAAGGGGCATGATCGGTCCTCGACCGACCTGGTTTTCGTCCTCCATGAGGGCAGGAAAAGGCAGATAAGGCGCATGCTGGAACATCTCGGCCTGGAGGTAATCGATCTCGCAAGGGTCAGGATAGGGTGCATAACCCTGGAAGGCCTGCCCGAGGGCAGCTGCAGGGAACTGACACCCATGGAATTGAAGGCGCTTGAGATGGGTGGTGGAAGCGCCACGCCCTGAAGGCCAGTTACAAATTTTCCATTTCTAGTATATATGCTTTTTTAAATTACCGGAATTTTTTTTGGTAATTATCTATTCATCCCTCATCATATTATATTATACTGTTTAATTAAGAACAATACGGTAAGCTTTATATGGGGGAAGGGAATCGGGGGTAACCTAAACCAACATTATACTGGGTGGGCCCGTAGCTCAGCTAGGTAAGGTTTGTCTCAAAAGGCGGCCTCTAGAAAGAGCATCTGGCTTTTACTCAACTGATGCACGAAACAAATAGAATGCGTTGGTTAGAGAAGATACCAGGTGGCCCGGGGTTCGAATCGAGGTCGGCGCGCATACATCATCGTCGGCCAAGCTGGCCCAGGCGAGTTTTCTCGCCGGGATGCAGCGATATCGTCGAAAATCCCCGCGGGCCCGTCAAATCATAAAGAACAGAGGTGTGAGTATGGCTGAGAAAAGCATTGCTTGGAGTATGGCCCCGTTAGGGTTAGGTCTGGCCAGGGGGAATTAGGAATGTCTGATTACAATGTTCTGGAACATGATAACGTGCCTGAGCACCATCTTGTCGAGAAAACCGATGAGGAAAGGATTTTAAAACAGTACAATGTCGGCAAAGACCAGCTTCCCAAGATAAGAAAGAGCGACCCATGCATAAAGATACTGGAGGAAATCAAAGCCATCGACATCGAGGAAGGTCGCCTGATCAGAATCGTCAGGACGCACTCCGTTTCGGGTGTTTCCGTGGCTTACAGAGTAGTGGTGAGGGGGTGAACCCGTGAGAGAACTTGTGGACGCATTCTTCAGGGAAAGGAGCATTGTGAACCATCACATAGCCTCGTACAATGACTTCCTGCCCACACTGGAGAACATAAACAACAGGATGCAGATGATAGTGGACAACATCAGAGTGTCCAGGGATGAGAGCCTCAGGGGCGTCATC
>JAWOHM010000118.1:0-11507 GCA_046485165.1 Thermoplasmata archaeon | reverse complement strand
CCGGCGGAGAACCAGCCCGTCTCCTGGGGCGATTGCATGAGAAAAAGCAGGATGATGGCAATGTTCATGTACAGCGCGTTGCCGACCTCGTAAGCTGCGAACGGCATTGTTTCCTTTAAGACACTGCGTTGGGACAGGCCACCTCTGGCAGGCCGCACGCCGGTTGCTATCAGTATTGTGAACCCCAATATGGTCTTTATCACGGATGAAACAAGAAGGACCAGCATGATGCCAAGCAGCGAAAAGCCGAAGTAAATCGCACCGAATCCTAGGCCTATCTGAATCAATTTCCAAACTATCTGGGTTCCGGCCTCGAACTCCATCCTCTCCCTGGCGCGGAATATTGCATAGAACAGGCCAGACATCTTGTCGAACAGATAGGCAAACCCGGCGGCAAGAATCACCAGCAGAAGATATGGCTCCAGGCCGATGGCCATGGCAGCGATGATGGATAAGGCTATCATGATGAGAGATAGCCCGAATCTCAGCATCCCCACGGATTCCAGGTACTCCCCGGCACGCGATGGTTCGCGTGCGACGTTCTTGATGGTCAGGGCATCAAGGCCGAGGTCGGAGAAGATTATGAACACCGCCGCAAACGAGAGCGCGAAGTTGTAGTTGCCGAACCCGTAATCTTCCAGGTATATTGCCAGATACACTATGAACAGTGCGCTGAGGCCCTTGGTAGCGAAGTTGCTGGCCAGCAGGACCGTGGTATTCTTCAGAAGCCTGGACACCGACCCCATGGTTCCGGTGAATGGATAATTGATATATATCTGTTGGGAATCGCTGTTATCCGTTAACGTTCCAAACAGTATCCGAGGTCACATGGACCCCGGTAATCTCATCGCTTGTAAAATGCCGATTACCGGCCTTACGCTTTGGGAGTCATTGTTTTCTTATTGACTACCCACAGCGGATTCTCGCATTGCTGAATTGTTGTTATCGAATCCACTAATTGCCGGGTCATCGTTCTATACTGCCACAACCCTCAAAACACTCATACATCTTTCCCGGGTGGGAATGCTTCGCAACACTTTGTCCGGAACCGCATTCAAGTATTACGGCGGCACTGTCCATATGCAGTCAGCGGTCACATGCACCCAGTACCCGTTCCCGGCAGACATGGTCACAAGGCTCAGGTCCGTGATGTCCTGGGCATAGGGGCTGGTTGGTTGGAAAACCGAGATGATATCTGTCTCTGCGGGCAGAATGGCGGATCCCAGGCCGGGCGTGGCCGACGGATAGCCAACCAGGTTCCAGCCTGCCTCCAGCAGGATGGGCGTGGATGCGGGAGCCTCCCCTTCCAGCCGGATGTACCCGTCACCGAGGGAAGCCATATCTGGAATGTAAAGCCATGCGCCCATGGTTATATCCAGGGAAGCCAGGGTCTGGACGCTTCCAATCCTGTGTGTCATCCAGGCCTTGGAGGAGCCATTATACCATTTTATGGCATTCCAGGTCGTATTCTCATCCAGGTCCATGAGTGCGCCGGGCAATGAATTGTTAAGGGGCATCAATGGCGTGGAGACAAGGTTCCAACCCACAACGAGCGGCCCGATGCTGAACGATGGCGTCGGGGGCGCAATGTAGTTTCCAATCCATATCTGCGGGACCTGTGCCGTATTGTTGAAAGTGATTATGTCCAGCAATCCGTCGATGTTTATGTCCGCAAGTTTCAGCGCGGAGAAATTTCCTGTAGGGGGCAGCCCGCCTGATACATTCGTCCAGGTCATGCCTCCGTTCCCCTTGCCGAGAATTCCGGCGCCCTGGCTTGTGCTGATGCAGATATCAAGCTCACCGTCGATTGTGAAATCGGCCAGGGCAATCTTGGAGCCATCTGACGCCATTATGTTCGAATTGAAGGACCATTGGCCTGTTCCGTCCCCGAGCCACACATTCACACCGGCAGTGCTGGAGGCTCCGATGATATCTATTATCCCATCGCTGTTTATGTCGGCAACCTTAACTGAATGGTAATTATCTGAAACCCCGGGAAGGCCGGACGAGGAATCTGTCCAGCCGTCATTGGCATTGCCAAGGAACACTTTGATGCCGCCGTTGGCGGCTATGATGTCCATGGCGCCGTCGCGGTTCAGGTCCGCTGCGTAAATATCATAGTATGTCCCGGTGAACGGTAGGCTGTAGGTCGGATTCCAAGTATCTATTCCGTTCCCTTTGTAGACCATCAGTCCCATGTTGAATCCGGTTCCAATTACCAAATCTTGATTCCCGTCATTGTTGAAGTCAGCTATCGTAAGACCAAGCCAATTGTTAGAGCTGGGCAATGTTCCTTTGAGGGACCATGTTCCGTTGCCGTTACCCGCCCATGCCTTGACGCCAGTCCCCGAGGTTGCGATGATGTCAATTTTCCCGTCCTTGTTGAAGTCCACACCTTTTATCGAATTGTAATTTCCTGCCGTTCCAGGCGATGGAAAAGAGGTCCATGTCCCATTACCATTTCCGGTCCATATTTCAAGGCCTTTTGATTCAAATGCATAACAAATGTCCATCTTTCCATCTCGGTTGACATCAAAAACCAGAATATCGTTCACGGTTCCCGTTGTCGATGGCGTTGGAAAATTCGACCAGAGATTCACTTCCCTTTCCACATGAGAAGTCCAGACATTAATACTTCCAGTGCTGGTCAGCATGCAGATGTCTATACGTCCATCATTATTGACGTCTCCGGATGATATCTTGTTGTGATAAATTCCTGGCACTAAACCATCGATTTGAAGATACCAATTGTCAAGGCCATCTCCTGTCCAAACACAATCATTTGAATTGGAACTTGCTGTGAGTATATCCATGTAACCGTCAATGTTTATGTCTGCGACCTCCACTCCTTTGTAATTTCCGTTTAATGGAAGATTTGAATTCATGGTCCATATACCCCAGCCGTCACCATTCCAGACATTGAGCCCGCCATTGTTTTGAGTGGTTGCCACGATGTCCAAGTTGCCATCTATGTTGAAATCGCAGAATTCAACATCTGAAAATGCTCCGTTATTGCCAGGGAGCCCCTGAATTCTTTCTGTCCAGCCCCCAATCCCGTTTCCTGACCATGCTTTCAGGCCGTTACCGGCTCCGGCAATGTCGGGTTTTCCATCCCTGTTGAAATCGCCAATGGCAATTCCGTTGTATGTTCCGGAGGTCGGTAGGTTTGTATCTCCACGATCCCAGACGCCGCCACCTCTTCCTAGATATACCCATATAGCTTTGCTGGCCCCCTGGCCCTTGCTTCCCGCGACGATGTCCATCTTACCGTCCAGGTCGATATCGGCAAGTGCCAGTGAGTAAAATGGTCTGGAGGCCAATGCCGGGCTGGTATCGTTCCATGCTCCCGCCCCGTTTCCAGTCCAGACATAAACGCCGAGTTCGGTGGCTCCGACAATGTCGGGCTTTCCGTCATTGTTCATGTCTGCGATTTTGACATCATTGAACGTATAACTGCCGCTCGGAGGCGCGAATGGGGTCCATTCACCCCCCCCGTTCCCTGTCCAGATATGGAATCCAAGACCATCATATCCCGCAATTATGTCAAGACAACCATCAAGGTTGATATCCGCAAGCTCTGCACATGTGTATGATAGATTCTGCGCGGGAGGGGTAGGGTATGATGTCCATGTCACAGAGGGCGTCAGACCGCGCATAATTTCCGGAAGAGGAATGGAATCAAGCTGCATGTTGATCTCTTGGGGCATATATTTTATCGCTGAAGATTCAAGCTGGTTGCTTGTCGGGTTGCCCGAAGCTGCAACCAACATCAATCCCGCAAACATGATAACCGTCACTCGGTATGCCAGAGATATTTAATCATCCCCTGTTTCCTCTTTGAAATCTATATTGAGGCGTTAATAGAGGAACGTTGTAACATTGTATAATATGTTAATGATAGAGTATATATATAAATTTTTTCAGAAAATGATTTATAGTACAATATTAGTATTTTTTCCTATTTAAACTTTATGAATTCTCCAATATATAATTTTCTGTAATGCATCAGGCGAGTATTTATAATAATATATCATGTCGGAATCAATGAGAGAAAAACGGTTCAAATCAATAGCCCTGATGTTGGTTCTGCAAATTGCCCTGTCCTTGCTAACGGCATCTGGAAATTCATTGCCGGAACCTGCCGTGCTGGATAATCCAGATGGAACAAGGACGGTCACATGGAATTTCGGCAATGAGAGTTCATATTATGTTAATAATGTGCTGAACGAGCCAGGATTGATTACTCTGGCCAGAAACGAATCGTGTTGGGCACAGAATAGTTTGATGGATTTTTCCAGCCTTGATGCTTCAATCTCCGGTCTATCGATATCAGCAACCGGTGAGATGTCACTGGAAATATCTGAGACATTGGAGCTCCTTGAGAACGGCAATTTTTCAAGTCCTGCGGTTGGGGGAGTAGCGGATCATTGGGAATTTGATTTGTTGGAACCAGATTTTCCAATATCCTATACCCCGCAAAGAAATACTGTCGGAGGCATGCCCGATGATATTCCATATTGTTGGAAAATCAATTTTAATGACCCCCATTCCACAATGGGATCAAAAGGAATACTCTGGTTAAATCAATCATTCAATGTTCCTTCCACACCTTTATCAATGAATGTCTCTGTGTTTCACAATTTCATTAATATTTCTAGGATATCACCTGGAACATTTGCGAAAATCATAGTCACAAATCTAAACACATCAAACGAATTCAATATCAGCACTGGATGGCTAAACGAAAGTTATTCCGGATATAGAATAATGAGCTTCAATGATACATCCATCTTTAATATGCCTGGGATGTATAATTTCACATTATTCGCTTACACAAGCTCTGAATATGACATTTCGGATATGCCTACGGTTGAGAATTACTGGGACAACGCCTCTGTCCTTTTCACGGCCTACAAGGACCGCGGTTCTTACACATCCAACGTCTTCGATGCCGGCTCTTATGCCATGTGGAAGAACATCTCCTGGGAGGAGGAGCTGCCCTATGGCACCGACATCGAGTTCTTCCTCCGGACAGGGAATTCGCCTGTGCCCACCGACAGCATCTGGTCCAACTGGACGAATCCGCTTACGGAAGCCTCCGGCTCAGCAATCGGCAGGCCCTGGGGAAGGTACCTCCAGTACCGTGCGGAGTTCACAACCGACTACACCAATGTGACTCCTGTTTTGAAAAGCGTCAACGTGACCTATGACAAATACCATCTGAGCGGTTATGTGGAGACGGACGATTTCGTGCCGCCCGCCATTGTACGGTGGGGCTTCTTCCATCACAGCGAGGAAAGGAACGGCCAATCCGTGAATTTTCAGTATTCCGTTGATTCCGGAGTTAATTGGCGCGATGTCCTGGCCGACAATGACCTTCGCGAAGTTTCGGTTAGCACAGGGCGCATAAGGTTCCGCGCGACCCTGAACACGACTGACACGGTGGTCACCCCGAAGCTGCTGGAGATGAGCCTGGACTATGTTTCCAAGTCCCCGGCTTTTTCCCTCCAACCGGTCTGGGCATCGGACGGCGCCTCGCCCGGCGAGACCGTGAGATTGTATGTTCATTTCAACAACACAGCCCAGAGCGTTTCCTCCACGGCCTGGCTGAATGTTTATCTTGATTCGAAGCTGGAGTATGTCGCGAACAATTCTCAAACCCTCGGCATATTCAAAGCCTTCATCCCGGATTCCAATGATGGCATCCAGAAATTTGTGTTCGCTGACATCCCATCCGGCCAGAATGTCCTCTGGATAGATGCGGCCGTGATGCCGGGTTCCCGCGACGGCGAGATGCTTCAGACAACGGTCACCCTGGAGTACCTGGACCCACTGGGAAAGCGTGTGGAATCCTTGCTGCGCCCGGCATCATTGCGCGTGAACGGGCCTGTAATCTCTGCGGAAGTCCTGTCATTGAACGAGACTGCAGATGTTGGCGATGTCATCGATTACATGGTTTATGTGAATAACAGTGGGCGCGGAACTGCGACTTCGGTCTGGCTGAACGGCACCCTGGATGACAGGCTAGGGGGAGAGAATATCTCGTTGACCATTGCAAACGTCCCAGGTAACTCAAGCAATTTGCTGTCTTTCAATGCCACTCTCGGCGAGAATGTGTTCCAGGATTCCCTGATACCCGTAAAGCTGGACATCTCCTACACCGACACGGCTGGCTTTGTCATGGATGGGGAGACCAATTCAGAGGCGGTCAATGCGAAGCTCCGTTCCAGATTCGAGTTGTTTTTGGTTTCCCAGGCGGAAACAGCCAACACAGGCGAAATGGTCGTCCTGACAGTGCATTTCAATAATACCGGATATGGCAGCGCCAGACGCATCAAATTCGTTCTCTCTATCCCGAATGGCCTTGAATTGGTCACCAGCAGTGAGAAATATATATTGTACGAGGGGGACCTCCAATGGGAACTGTTGGACGTTGGACCGGGAGCACGCTCCTTCAGCGTGACTTTCAAGGCAAACAAAATGAGTTCGAGGCTATTTCAAACCGATGATTTCTTCGTATCCATGCAGGTCGATGACCCGGTGGATGGGACGCTGCCGGTTATCGAATCCAACCAGTTATCCATTCAAATAAACAGAGTATACACAGTCTGGGAACGGATATACTGGCCCTGGTCCGGCATAGGCATTGCGCTGGCACTGTCCATCACCATCTTCGGGCTTTGGTATGTGTTCAAGCCCATTCCCCCGTCAATAGATGATGTCTTCGTGCTTTACAAGGATGGACGCCTGATATCCCACAGGAAATCTGCCGCCGACAACGGCTCGGAACTGGACGGGGACCTGGTAGGGGCCATGCTGACCGCGGTGCAGCAATTCATCACAGACTCGCTCTCCAGCGGCAAGAGCGACAGGGTCAAGAAACTTGAATTCGGAGACAGGGAACTCTATCTCGAAAGGGGAAACAACATCAATCTGGCTTTGATATATTCCGGTTCCATGAACAGGAAATTGCAGGCCCAGGCCCAGGAGATAACCGCGAAGATAGAATCCGACTATCCGGGCCTTGAAAAGTGGAATGGGCGCATGACGCAATTCGATGGGATGAACCCGATGCTGGATGAGTTGATTCAAAGCTGGCAGACTCAAAGCAAGCAGGATAAATAGATTTATTCTTTTGCGCTAATATTGTTCGCCATGTACAATCTCTTCGAGCGGTTCAGGCGTATCTGCTCGGGGGTCCTGAAACCGGATTCCGCGTTGGCCAGCCCGTTGATGAATTCGATGACTGATTTGTATGAAGGATTCTCAAGTTCCAGGCCGACTTTCTCCATCTGGTGCTTGATTATTGGTGTGGCGTTCTCAAGGCCTCCGAACTGATTGCTGAAATCCGCGACAATGTGGTCCACTACATCGACGAGGGTGTGCACTTCATTCCTATCCACAAAATACTGGGGGGCGTCATCCATTACAGTAATTGTGATATTCTTCATTATTTCGGCAAGCTTGTAAAATGCGTCTTCGACGGAATCCCCGGTCCTTGCGCTTGTGAGGTAACAGCACATTCCCATCTCCTTTTGGCCTGTCTCCTTTGCCAGTTTTTCCAGCTCGGCCAGGCCGAACATCCTGTCATCGGCTAGGTCTGCCTTGTTTCCCAGCAGGACCATCGGCACAGGGCCGGCCACGCTCAATATTGATGGTATCCAATATTCTTTGAGGCTCTCGAGCGTTTCCGCTCTTGTGGTATCTGCAACGAGTATCGCGCCTTCGATACCGCCGAAGGAAAGGGCCTGTGTGTACCTATAACCCTTCTGGCCAAGTATGTCCCAGACCAGGAGCGTCATATCGGCGCCGTCGGATTCGTCGCCGACAAAGACCTCCTTCTTTGTGACCTTGGTGCCAATAGTGGTGATGTACTTGTCATCGAACTGGTCCAACACGAATCGTTTTATCAGGCTGGTCTTTCCCACTGCTCCGTCGCCCAGCAGTATCAGGTTTTTCTTGATTCTTTCAACAGGCATTGCACTATCCCCTTGGATTTGACAGGATATTCATAGTGAGTTAAAATAGTTTTTGAATCGAATCACCATCACCTTTATTAAGCAAATGCCAATTCCAGCCCATCTGGAAGTAAAGTCATGGACCTGATATTCTGGTATCTTCTGGCATTGGGGATAATAATCCTCTGGACCGTTGCGGTCTCCGCCGTTTGGAGCAAATGGAAGGAATCCCTGGAAAAGCGGAACATAGTCTGCATGGGTCCATTCATAATGTGGAAGACCCAGCGCGGGAAGGAATTCATCGAGAATATTGCAAATTCAAAGAAAAGGCTGGTCAAGGCCTACGGGCGCATCTCCGTCGGGATTACGGGCGCTTCCATGGTCACCATGACATCGCTTCTGTTGCTTTCAGCATACCTTGTCGCAACCAGGGCCAGGGACATAGACATTGAGCCGCACATGCTGCTCGGGCTTCCCGGGCTCAACCCGATGATACCCCTGTGGTACGGCATACTGGGCCTGGTCGTTGCAATGGTGGTGCATGAGTTCTCCCACGGCCTTCTTACGATACTGGCCAAGGTGAAGCTCATATCCCTTGGCGTGATGTTCTTCATATTCCCGATGGGCGCTTTCGTGGAGCCCGACGAGGAGGCCATAAAAAAGGTAGAGAAGAAGAAGCGCGTCAGGATGTATTCCGCGGGCCCGGCGTCCAACATCATAGTGGCGGGCGTGTTCTCTGTCATCTTCTCGGTGATATTGATGTCCAGCGTCCAGCCGATAGTCCAGGGCGTCGGAATAACCGCCGTTGGGGATGGCACTGCCGCTGACATTTATGGAATCGAGCAGGGGATGGTAATCATCCGGTTCAATAACACGGAAATAGACACCCAGGCAAATTTCACCGAGGCAATCTCCCTGACTTCCGCGAACCAGACAGTCGAGATTGTGGTTTACGATGCGCAGAACGGCGAGCGCGTTCTCATGGCCAATCTTTCGGATAAATCAGACTACACCGGAAAGGACTCAGATGCAGGCAAGGGATACCTCGGAATAAATTC
Source organism: Thermoplasmata archaeon (assembly GCA_046485165.1). GTDB lineage: Archaea > Thermoplasmatota > Thermoplasmata > SG8-5 > SG8-5 > UBA147. Next base: position 2,491 of record JAWOHM010000118.1, on the reverse strand, counting down.
CATGACCGTTTCCACAAGCTACTTCAAACCCATTGGGGATTCCAGGACCCTGGGCGATGCTGCCAGTTCCATATCCCTCTACATAACCCTCCCCCTCCAGAGATTGAGCCCGGTTGACGGCACTGTCATGGAATTCTATGAGATAGATGGGTTCTGGTCCTTCCTCCCGGACAGCGTGTTCTGGGTGCTGGCCAATGCCTGCTACTGGATATTCTGGCTCAACCTGATGGTCGGGCTGAGCAACGCGCTCCCCGCCGTGCCGCTGGACGGCGGTTACATATTCAAGGACTGGGTGGATTCAATACTTGGAAAATTAAGTGCATTTTCGGACACCGAGAAACGGACAAAAGCAGTCGACAGGATAGGCCTGGTTGTGGCATTCACCATACTGTTCCTGATACTCTGGCAGGTCATAGGGCCGAGGATCCTGTGATGGTTTTCGATAAAAATATGTGCCGTGAACGTAGGGTTTAGGGTCTAGGGACTAGCTTGGTTATTGATTCTTAGGGTCTAGGGTCTGAGCTTGCCTGGCCTAATGCCAGGCAAGCATAGAATGCGATTCCCAACAAACAACAGCGGAGCATTCCCACCCGACTGTGAACATTCTGTATTCAAAGGGTTTCAGCGATTTCGAACAATCTGTAAACAATAGGTGAATGCGAATTGGAACATTCAGCAAACAAAGCATTCGCCATGGGTAGTCAGTTTCCAAACAATAACTCCCAATGCGTATGGCCGGTAATCACCATTCTACAAACGATGAGATTACCGGGGTCCAGGGTCTAGGATCTAGGGACTGGCTTGGTTATTGATTGTAAGGGACGAAGGGACTGGATTATTGATTGCTTGTAAGGGTTCAAGATGCAATAAAATGTCCCAGCCAGCTTGCGGAGACAAAGCTGGTCTCATACCCTTTATCCCGATGTGCAAACAAAGCCCCTAGCCCCTCGCATTTCGAAATCTTCAATCATTAATCAGCGTGTTGATGAGCAATTCGGAAATGTCGGTTGCGTACTCCCCGGTCCTCCTGATGCTTTCCGATATGTAGCTGAGAGAGACAGCCGGCTCCCCGGTCATGTTTGCTGCCATGTCATTTATCTTTTTACAGGAGCGCACAAGGCTGGGCAGGGATTCTATCGTGCTGTTGGCAAGCACTATGTCCCTCTTCTGCCATGCGTCCATGCTCGACGAGAGCATTTTGAGCGCCAGGTTGCTTGAGTTGATCACAGTGTCGACAGTCTTTGGATCTGATTTCGATTCGATTAGGTTGGGCATGTTGGTGGCGATGATTATTGCATGGTCCCCCACCCTCTCCAGTATCCGGCTCATGGTCAGGTAGAAAACAACGTCAGTCTGCTTTATGCCCATCTTGCCGGCCAGGCTGATGTCCTCCAGCACCATGTGTGCCTGCCTTGCAACCAGCCACTGGAGCCTGTCCACGTCCCTGTCCCTGTTTATGACGTCCTTGGCTATGTCCTTGTTTGCCTCAGCCAGGGCTTTCATGGTGCTGTCATGCATGCTCTTGACTAGCAGATACATTCTCCTGAGTGTTTTATCGAATGGCATTTCCGTCGGTTTCAGGAGGTCCTTTATCACGATTGAATTCGCATCCTCTTCGACTATCTCCGGGCCTATCAGCGTCTGGGTGAATAAAATGACGCTGTCGCGAAGAGATGGCGGTATCCCTTTCTTGGATTTCAGGGCAATGTTCGCGTATCCGCTTATATATGCGCCTATGAGAAGCCTGAACAGATACGTTCCGTCGGTGATATTGTCCAGCCAGAATTCCTTGGTTGGCGTTGTGGCATCCATGTCTATGTCCGGGGTGATTAGAAGGCTGCCATCCGGTTGGACCATCACGCCGATGGGGTCATTCTTCTTTATCTTGGCGGAGAGCACCCAATCTTTGGGCAGTGTGATTATGTAGGACGAGCCGCCGGTGACCTGAACTTTTCGAGTTTCCATGTTATCCTCCGGAAATGATGATACACTATAGAGATAATAACCTTTCTATACTTTTATAAATAAATATATAGAAATCGCAGTAACCTCATCCAATTATCGGAATATGGCTTGGAAATGGCGCTACTTGTTGGCGGTTATCAGGATATGCATGAGGTCAACGGCTTCCTTGCAGTTGTCTGCCGCATTCTCCAGGCCGTGGATGATGTCTCTCATCACGAACATTATCCGGGGGTCCAGGCTCATGGACATCATCAGCTCCTTCTTGACGGCGAAGTACAGATCATCAATCTCATGCTCTATCCTCTCGACATTGCGCTGATGGACAAGGAATTTATCGTTGTCCTCTCCGAGATAATCCATGCACAGCTTGACCTCTTTTGCAGTCTCCGCGACCCTGTGCCCCAGGTTCTGGATGTTCTTCCAGACCGTTTCCGGGACAACGATTTTTGCCTCGATTATTATCTCGATGTTGCGGGCTGCGCTCTTCACCCAGTCCGCGATGTGGTCAATCCTCTTGACCATGTGC
>JAWOHM010000122.1:0-12236 GCA_046485165.1 Thermoplasmata archaeon | reverse complement strand
CCAGGTTCCATATCCAGTTCTTGTGCCTGTGGCCGGATAAGACAAGATGAACGCCGCATTCCCTTACCAGCTTCAGAACATCCCCTGCATCCGCCGGTATCTGCCTCTCACGGCCGGTGCTGGGTATTGGGATGAGGTGATGGTGCAGCATTATTATTTTCAATTTTCCGGCGGCGGACATGCTATCCCTTATCATCGGGTAATTGTGCCTTCCGATGTTGCCCGAATCAATGTCCGGTTCGCTGGAATCTATGCCCTGGACAATAACGGATTCATTCTGCCAGAGCGGATGTCTCGGGCCAACCATCTCCTCGAACAGTTCCCAGCCATCGTTCCTGGCATCGTGGTTTCCAGGCACTATGACACAATCCTTCACTTTGAATTTGCGAAAATATTCCCGCCATAGTTCATATTCATGGAGGTGGCCCTCATTGGTGAGGTCACCCGTTATCAGGAGAAGGTCGGGGGACTGGTCATTGACAAATCGAACTACATTATCTCCCCATTCCGGGTAGAAGTTCGGGCTGGACACGTGCAGGTCTGAGAGATGGATTATCTTCATGGTATCGGAACAGTATCGCTGAGACGCTAATTTAATTTTGGCCTGTGGTTCGGCATTTGGGACACCCCCCATGCCATGTTCGAAGTAGCTGTTCAGGAATCAAATAGCGGCAAGAATCGAATGCGGCTCGCAACAAACAGCCGCGAAGCATTCCCACCCGGGAACAATGTATGAGTTTTTCGAGGGTTGTGGCAGTATAAAACGATGATCCAGCAATTAGTGGATTCGACAACTTTATCCAAGCAACATGAGAATCCGCTGTGGGTAGTCAATGTGAAAACAATCACTCCCAATGCGTATGGCCGGTAATCATCATTATGGAAGCGATGAGATTACCGGGGAACAGCAACTCTTGTAGTCTATCTCCTTGTGCTCGCCAGTGACCATGTAGTGTATCTTTTCAGCCATCTTGCAGGCATGGTCCCCGCATCTTTCCAGATACCTAGCAATTAGTATGTACTGGGTGCACCGGGTGATGTATTTCGGGTTCTCCATCATGTATGATATGCCTTCCCTGTAAATGGAATACCGCATTGCGTCTATTGTATCTTCACGTTCCTTAAAATCTGCAATGTGGGATATATCCTGTTCCCCGAAGGCTAGCAGAGCATCGTCAATCATGCTGCACACGATGCGGGCCATCTGGGGCAGGCTCACCAGTTTTCCGATATGGGCCTCCTCGGAAAGTTCTATTGCCATCTTTGCGATGTCATTGCCGTATCTTCCGATGCGAGTGATATAGGTTATCATCTTGAGTATGGTGGCAATGAGGCGCATGTCCTTGGCCATGGGCTGGTGAAGGGTGATGAGCTTCAGCGTTTCCTCCTCGATGTGCTGGTCTAGTTCCCGGATTGTCTGGCACTTGTTAATTACCGATTTGGCAAGTTCCACATCCTGCTCCTTCAGGGCCTTGACCGATGTCTCAAGCATGTCCTTGGCAAGTTCGCCCATGCCCTCGACCATTCTCTTCAATTCGCTCAGTTCTTCGTGAAACTTCTCTGTCATGGTATCACCCGAATCTCCCTGTTATGTAATTTTCCGTTAATTTCTCTTTCGGCTTCTGGAATATCTGCTCGGTTTCTCCGAACTCAATAAGCTCCCCCAGGTACATGAACCCAGTGTAATCGCTCACCCTGGCGGCCTGCTGCATGTTGTGGGTGACGATTATCACCGTGTAATACTTCTTCAGCTCATTTATCAGGTCCTCGATTTTCGAAGTGGCAATGGGGTCCAGGGCTGAACAGGGCTCGTCCATGAGTATGACCTCCGGTTCAACTGCGAGCGCACGCGCAATGCACAGGCGCTGCTGCTGGCCGCCTGAAAGGCCCATTGCGGATTCTTCCAGCCTGTCCTTGACCTCGTCCCAGAGCGCGGAGTCCTTGATGGCCTTCTCGACAAGAGCGTCCAGCTGTTTTTTGTCGGTTATCCCATGTATCCTGGGCCCATAAGCTATGTTATCATAGATGGACTTCGGAAATGGGTTCGGCTTCTGGAAAACCATGCCAATCTTCGACCTCAGCGCAACGGGGTCCACCTCGGGGCCGAGTATGTTCCTGCCCTTCCATATCACGCTGCCTTCCGTCCTGCAGCCCTCTATCTCCTCGTTCATGCGGTTGAGCGCCCTCAGGAGCGTGCTCTTCCCGCAGCCGCTAGGGCCGATGAAAGCCGTGACCGTTCTCTGCTTTATGGACATGCTCACGTTCTTCACGGCATGATTCGACCCGTAGCTTATATTGAGCTTCTCCAGGGACAACGCACCTTCTTCAGTTTTTCTCTGGTTTCCTGTTTCTTCAGGCAATCTCTTAACAAACAATTGATTGAACATCTACCAATCCCTCCTTGCCTGTGCCCTCTGCCTTATGAAGATGGCCAGGGCATTCATTGATAGCAATATTGCCAGCAGCACCAGTATTGTCCCCGCGGCCAGGTCGTGGAAGGACGCGTTGGGGTGCCTTGTCCAGTAGAATATGGTGACTGGCAATGCCAGGAACCCGTCCATTATGGATGTGGGAGCCACTCTGGAGAACACCGCGGCGATGAACAATATTGGTGCGGTCTCGCCGATGGCCCTGGAAAGCGACAGTATGGTCCCGGTAAGTATGCCGGGAATGGCATTGGGAAGAACGTGATGGCGCACGGTCTGCCATTTTGTGGCTCCGAGGCCCTGGGCAGCTTCCCTGAAGGCCATGGGCACTGCCCTCAGCGCCTCCTCCGTGGTCACGACTATCACGGGAAGCGACATTATGGCCAGTGTGAGTGCTCCTGAGAGAAGGCTGGCACCGAATCCCAGCATCCTCGAGAACACGTAAAGGCCCACAAGGCCGAAAACTATGGAAGGCACGCCGGCAAGATTCTGGATGACCCGTCTGAGGAACCGGTTGAATTTGGTGTCCCTGGCGAACTCGTTCAGATATGTGGCTGCGCCCACGCCCACCGGGATCGCGAACAGCATGGTGAGGCCCATGAGATAAATTGAACCGATTATCACTGGCTTGATGCCCGCTCGGTCCGGGGAATAGCTGGGGAACTCTGTCAGAAATGTGTTGTTTATGACTCCAGCGCCTTGCAGAAATACTGAAGACAGCAGAATTACCAGAAATGCCGCGGCCATGATTATGCACACGCCCATTGAGTAAGAGCCAATCTTACCTTTGACCTGCCTCAGCCGGAGATATCTATCAGGGTCCCTGACCTTTCGGGTTGGCATGAGACTTCCCCTGAGCCTGTCCGCCCAGTTGCGGAGAATTATTTCCAATCTGCCCAGGGATGTGGTGCTGGAGGAGCCGCGCCTTATCCTGTCAACCACCCTGGATGCCATGGAATTGATGAGGTATGTTATGCCGAAAAGGACCAGCCCGACCGCGAATGCCGCGCTCACCGCAACGCCAGGCGGTATGTCGCCGGTTGCGACCTGGGCTATGTATGCGGTCATGGTCTGGGTCTCTCCGAGGAAGTTGAATGAAAACCTTGCCACGCTGCCGGCAGCCAGAACCACAATCATTGTCTCGCCTATCGCCCTGGCCAGGCCCAAGAGCATGGATGCCATTATGCCGCTTGACGCCGCAGGCATCACAACCTTAGTGGCGGTCTCCCACCTGGTTGCTCCCATGGATAAACTGGCTTCCCTCATGCTTCTGGGAACGGCTTTCATGGCATCATCGGACACGCTGATGATGATGGGAAGAACCATTATGGCCATGACTAGGATGGCGCTGGCGGCATTGAAGTAGCTTGCTCCGAAATATTCCTGGATAATGGGGCTTATCACCAGAAGCGCGAAGAAACCGTAAACTATTGAGGGAATTCCGGCCAGAAGCTCCATTATGGGTTTGGCTATGCTTCTGATTCTGGGGCTCGCGAATTCTGATAGATATATGGCAGAACCAACTCCCAGCGGGCCGCTTACGAGCAGGGTTCCACCGGCTATCATCACCGTGCCGGAAATCAATGCCAGCAGGCCAAACTTCGGCTCGGAGCCGTTGGGCACCCAGGCAGTGCCTGTAAAGAAATAAATAATGTCCACTGCCGGATTCGAGAAGAAATCGAGAGAACCGTTGACCAATGTGTAAATTATCATGGCGCTGATAACAATGGCAAGGCTGGCAGCCAGGAAAAGAGAGATCACTATCAATCTCTCGCTCAAAAAAGATTTTCTGGCAAACGGGTCCTTCCCGCCTGCCAGGTTTTCGGTGATGATTTTATTTGCCGTTAATTCAACTCCTTAATCGAGCTTTGCCCTCTGTGTTGCAAGTAAATTGGCATCCACCAAGTCCACCTTCACATAGCCAACATGCGGCACTATTGCCTGCCCTTCGTCGCTGAGGATGTACTGAAGGTACCCATGTATTGCCTCGCCCTTTGGCGTGGTTGTGTCCGGCATCCCGTCCGTGTAGATGAAAATCGGCCTGGCCATGGGGTAGCTGGCCACATTTGCGAAGGATGGTTCCACGAAGGCCGTGCCCGCCTTTGCAAGTTTCACAGGGGTCACCACTCCCGGATTCTCCACCAGGTAAGCGAAGCCGAAGTATCCTATTGCGTTCTTCTTTGCCTTTATCGCGTTCATGATGACGTTATCATCGGCGCTCGGGTGGTACACGCCATCAGTCGATTCAAGCCTGGGCTTCATCTTCTGTGTGTCCTTGCCCCAATCTTTTATTATTGATTCAAAGAAGTAATCATATGTGCCGCTTGCCTCGTCTGGAGCGTATATCTCTATCGCCTCATGCGGGGCGTCGGTCAAGCCAGGAACATCGTCCCAGTATATCGCTGCCGGCTGCGTGTCATTGAATGCAAATATGTATCTGAGCTGATTGTATGTGAGTTGTGTGGCCCATGTGTTCTCATTGTTGACCACGGTTGCAAGCACATCATACGCGATGACCCACTTCTCCGGCCAGACGCCGGACGGCGCGGGTCCGGTTGCCGTGCCTTCGGAAGTGACAAGCGACTCATCGCCGCCCACTGCCTTGTAATCCGAGGTTTTCATCAGCCGGCTTGCGTCACCCAGGTCGGCCTCTCCCAGCAAAAGAGCGTTTATCCCGTGGCTGGAACCGCCGCCGGAAACAGAAATATCGGCTCCCTGGAATTCCTCGGCCCATGCCACTGCCAGCGGAAGAACCGTGCTTGAACCGGTCTGCGTCAGCCTGATTGTCTCATTCTCCCCGTCTGGCCTCATTGCTAGATAGGTAATTCCTGCCACTACTATCACTGCCGCGATCACCACGGCCATTATCGTTGTCGATATTCCTCTGTCGTCATATCTCATCGGATATCACCGAAAAGGAGAAAATGCTTATTGAATATATTGAATTCCGACATAGAATATATTTATATATATTCAATATATAGTTCTATATTCTAATCAAATTTATATTGAATTACATTCCCAGCCAGCACCAATTTAATAGTCATCAAAATTCAATATAGACGGTTGAGGATTAATGAGATATATAAACTATATATCCTATAGAGAATAGATATAGGTACAATCAAGCATTCAGGAGTTTCGAGCAATCGGGTGTTTCGGAATGGGTCTGGCGAAGAGATTTGAAAAGGCATTGTCCAGAAAGGGCACCATCAAGGCCTGGTACGGCCTTGTGATTGCCTTCTTCATATTCATGGTGATAGTGCCCACCCTGTTCGTGCTGAGCTACGCCGTGACCGGCTGGGACGATATCCAGAGCGACATATTCACTGAGCCCCCAGAGCCCACTTACACAATGGTGGAACTGGAATCTCACAACACAACTGTGTCTTTCAGTGCCCCTGACATAATTGATATCACCGAACCGATTTCTATGTCAGTTCAGGTTCAAACCGATGCTCCGGTCTATTTCCGTTATGACATCACGACAAGGCTTGATTCCAGCACGAGACTAATGCATTATTCGCATGAGGCGCTTGTAAACCAGTCAGGGATGATATGGATAAATATCACCGCAAATGAGACCTTCAACCAACTCAAGATAATGGGCGACTTCAATCAGAGCGCGGAGATCATCGTCGAAAGCGGAGTGTCAAACAACCATGACATGTGGGAGGTTCCAGTGCATATCCGGGCAGGCAGCCAGCGTCCCATGGACATGATTTGGGATGCCATGAAAGTGTCATTTGTGATTGCCACCATCGTGACCATAATCGATTTCATCGCCGGACTTCCGATGGCCTGGATAATGGTCAGGAAGAACTTCAGGGGGAAAAAGTACCTGGACACGCTCATAGACATGCCGCTGGCCATTCCCACCGCCGCGCTGGGCTTTTCCACGGCGCTGTTCTGGGCCGTGACCCCGACGCTTCCCGGCGCCGGCCTTGGCCTCACATCATCCCCTTTCATTCTCATCATATTGCTGCACATCGTGTTCTCCTACCCTTACATGGTGCGCTCCCTGGCTGCCATACTGCACGAGATAGACATCAACTACGAGGTTGCCGCGCAGACCCTGGGCGCGCCGCCGCTCACGGTGGCCAGGACCATCACGCTGCCGCTTTTCAGGGCCGGCCTTGTGACTGGCATAATCCTCTGTTTCTCCAGGAGCCTGAGCGAGACCGGTGGCACGGTTGCCGCGCTGGCCATGCTGAAGCCCTGGCTCTCCGAGATGGCTTACCCCATGCAGACCGGGCCCACGCTGATAGGCGCCTGGAAGCACGCCGGCGGCTTCGAGCCGCAGCTGGCTTTCACCGCGATGCTGCTAGTGATGATATCGCTGGCGCTCCTGGTCGTTGTCAAGATCGTTGTGATGAAGTTCAAACTGCCCCTGAGAAAGGTCATGCCCGGCCCGGAACGGCTGCTCAGCAGAGGTATCGCCCCCAAGCTGAAAGACGGACTGGCGCTCATTTTCATGGTGGTTGTGCTGCTCATCCCGTCATTCTTCCTGTTCACATTCATATTCACCGGCGAGCCCGCCCCGGTGGACTGGGCAACTTTCTGGAGTTCCATGGGGTTCTCCTTCCTGGTGGCGGGCGTCATCACACTCTTGAACATACTGTTCGGGGTGCCGCTGGCCATACTGATAGTCCGGGGCAAGAGCAAGGTTCTGTCCAACATACTGGATGTGCTGGTCAACATGCCGCTGATAGTGCCGACGGCGGCGCTGGGCGTCTCCCTGGGAATGTTCTGGAACTCGATGCATATAGAACTCGCGCTCTTCCTGGTGATATCCGCGCATCTGGCATTCACATTCCCGCTGGTGGTCAGGAACGTCGCCGGCTCGCTTGAGGAACTGGGCCCGACATACGAGGAGACCGCGAGGACGCTGGGCGCGAAGCCAATGTTCGTCTTCAAGAAGGTCATGTACCCGTCAATCAAATTCTCCATACTGGCAGGAGCAATCATGGCATTCACGAGAAGCCTGGGCGAGACAGGTGCTACCCTGGCCGTGGTGAATGATGCAAACACTGTGCCTGTCTACATCGTGAAACTGGTGCAGAACCTTGACTATTACCCTGCGGCGCTGGCATGCATAGTGCTGATAGCAATCACGTTCATCACCATGATGATAATGAGATTCATAACAAGGAAAGCGGAGCGATAGGAAATGCCTGAAATAATAATCAAGAACCTCAAGAAGGCCTTCGGCGGCCTGGTTGCGATAGACGACCTGAACCTAAAGGTCAAGGACGGAGAGTATCTCACAATACTAGGGCCAACCGGTGCCGGGAAGACAACGCTTCTCAGGCTCATAGCAGGCCTGGACAATCATACATCCGGCAGCATTCACATTGATGGAAGATGCGTGGACCAGCTACCCCCGGAAGAGAGGATGGTGACTTTCCTATCCCAGACATACTCCCTTTTCCCAAATATGAACGCGTGGCAGAACACCACGTTCGGGCCTGTTGCCAGGGGTTGGGACCCGGAAAAGGTCAACGTGATTGGCAGGGAGATGCTGGAGATGGTCCATCTCTATGACAGGAAGGACGCTCTGCCACACGAGCTCAGCGGCGGCATGCAGCAGAGGAATGCGCTTGCCAGGGCTTTGTGCGCAGACGCAAAAATTCTTCTGCTTGACGAACCCCTCAGGGCTCTGGATGCCAGGCTCAGGCTTGACCTGAGATATGAACTCAAGAAACTGGTCAAGGCCATGGGCATGACTGCAATACATGTTACGCACGACCAGGAAGAAGCCCTGACCATATCGGATCGGATAATCATGCTGAAGAATGGGAAGGTCATCCAGGCGGGGTCCCCCCACGACATCTTCAACCGGCCCGCGAACCCTTTCATTCATCATTTCATCGGGGAGGCGAACTTCATCGAGGGGAAAATAGCAGGCAAGACCGAGAGAGGCGCCACACTAAAAGGAGCATCCGGAAGGGCCTATGATGTCGCGGCAACAGACCTTCCAGCGGGCTCCGATGCCGTTGCCGGCATTAAAACAGAATTCACAATCATGGAAAAGGAAGCGAAGGATGGAGTGAACGATTTCCCTGGAACTGTGGAGAGAAAGCTGTTTCTTGGGCGTTTCACGGATTTCGAGCTTATTCTCGATATTGGGCATAGCGTGCATGCCAGATTGCCGAGTTCCATAGCGCATAAATTCAATGAGGGGGACAAGGTCAATGTCCACTTCGACCCGGGGAGGCTTCTGGTGTTCCCGGTCCCGGAAAAGGGCTTGAAAGCTGAACTGGAGATGATGTGATGCCAGCGATAGAACTGAGGAACATCACAAAGCGCTTCGGCAAGGTCCTGGCTGCGGACAACATCAATCTGACAATCAAAGACGGCGAGTACGTCACCGTCCTGGGGCCATCCGGTTGCGGCAAGACCACATTGGTGAAGGTGCTCGCGGGCATCTGGGAGCCGACAGAGGGAGATTGTTTCATTGACGGCAAAAAAGTGACTGGCATCCCAACTTACGAACGCGACCTGGGCTACATCTTCCAGAACATCGCATTATTCCCTCACATGACTGTCTGGCAGAATGCGAATTATGCGCCTATTGTCAAGGATTGGGACAGGGACAAGGGGCAAAAGGTGACAAACGAATCCCTGGAGCTTGTGAACATGCTCAAGAGAAAGGGTTTCAAGCCCATGGAGCTGAGCGGCGGGGAGAAGCAGAAGGTGGGCATTGCCAGGGCCCTGTGCTCCGGCTCCAAGCTGTTGATACTGGACGAGCCGCTCTCCGCGCTGGATGCGAGGGTCCGGTTGGAATTGCGCTACGAGATTAAACGGCTGGTCAAGGAGAGAGGCTTAACTGCCATCCACGTGACCCACGACCAGGAAGAGGCCATGTCTACGTCTGACCGCATCGTGCTCATGCGCGCCGGCAGAATCGTAGAAGTGGGCACGCCGCAGAATCTGTACAACAATCCGAAGAGCCTATTCACCGCCAACTTCATCGGGGAGGCGAACTTCATCGAGGGGAGCATAGCCCAGGGCGGAACCGATGCAGTCCCGGAATGCAGGACCGGCGAACTCGCTGAATGCCAGGCTGACGAGTGCATAATGGAGGCCAGGCACAAGCACAGGCTGGTCATCAGGAATCCAGGCGGCAAGTTCAGGGTCGGGGATGGCGTGGTAGTGATGGTGAGGCCGGAGAACCTGTCAATATCACATGCCGAGAAGGAGGACTCGCTGGCCGGCAGGATAAAGGACAAGATATTCATGGGCTCCTACATGAGATACCGGGTCGAACTCTGCACCGATGACCATGTGCTGGTGGAGGTCCCTGAGGCCGATGACAAGATATTTAATATAGGCGATACAGTTAATGTCAAATTCAGACCGAAGAAACTCCTGGTCTATCCGCAGCCCAGGCAGGGATTGAAGGAGGTGTTGAGCCTTGAGTGAACAGAAATTTACCATGTGGTTTGCAAGAAGAAGGGAATCGAATGTCATGGATGGCGTGAAGGAGCACATACTGAAGGTGCTCGACACATGCGAGGAGATGGAGAATGGCGTGGCCCAGGTGGGGCGAGCCGTTGGCATAGTCGATGGCGGTGGTGATGTAGTAACAGTCAGTCCGAGCCACGGCCTTTTCGCCTCGGCGATGGATTGTTCTTGCCGCCCTTGCCGGCGGGGGGCCTTGGATTTCCTGGAGAGACCTGGGAATCTCCTGGAGGGGACTCCGTCTCTCCCACCCGGGCTACCTCCTTCCGGAGCTCGGCGAGGGTCACGGACCGTCGGGTCCCCTCTTCGTTCTTCAGGACCACGGTCTCCCTCCAGATGTCGACGGAAACCACCTTCTCGAGACCACTGGCGGTCCTGAGCGATCTCCCCTCCCTGGGGAACCGGCGTCTGGCTTCCACATAGGTCTGGTGCTCGTACATGAGGCAGCACATCAGCCGTCCGCAGCATCCCGATATCTGGACCGGGTTCAGGGAGAGGCGCTGGTGCTTGGCGAGCTGGAGGCTCACGGGTTTCAGTTCCGGGAGCCAGGTGGAGCAGCAGAGCTCTCGCCCGCAGCGTCCCACCCCTCCGAGGAGAGCCGCTTCGTCCCGAATGCCGATCTGCTTGAGCTCGATGCGCGTGCGGAACACCCGGGCGAGATCCCTGACCAGCTCCCGGAAATCCACCCGGCGTTCGGCCGTGAAGTAAATGATGAGCTTCTTGCGGTCGAACTGCCACTCGGTCTCGGTGATCTTCATCCTGAGTCCGTGGCGAGCCACCAGCGCCGCCGTCTCGAGACGCACCCGCCCCTCGTCGGCCCTGAGCTCCTGGAGGCGCTGGATCTCCCCGGGCTCGGCGAGCCGGAGGATCCTCTTGTCCGGAGATGGCGTGGCACACCCGGATGCGGAGGCGGAGCACTTGCGCTCGGCGATGCTGCCCAGCGCCGTGATCTCACCCAGGTCTTCCCCCCGGTCCGCCTCCACCAGCACGTGCATGCCGGGGGCAACCTCCAACCCCCGATAGGTGAAGTAATCCCTCCGGGTGCCCTTGAACCCTACCTCCGCGAACCCAGGCATGACGACGCCTTACCCCTCCTCCTCCCACTCGCCCATGGACTCGAACTTGGACTGGCGGTCCCGGACGAGAGCTTCAGGTTCCATCCCCTTCAGCTCCCGCAGATTCCGGGCGAGGGCATCCTTGACCCTGAGGGCCGCCTCGTCCCAATCGGCATGGGCCCCTCCTGGCGGCTCCTGCACGATCTCGTCCGCGATCCCCCTCTTGAACAGCTCGGAGGAGGTGAGCTTCAGGGCGCGGGCAGCCTTCTCCCTTTGATCGGCCGTCCGCCAGAGGATGGCGGCGCAGCCTTCGGGGGAGATGACCGAGTAGACCGCGTGCTCGAGCATCAGTATCCGGTTGCCAACTCCCAGGGCCAGGGCGCCGCCGGAGCCGCCCTCTCCGATCACAACGCACACCACGGGCACTCGTAAGCGCGCCATCTCCCGGAGGTTTCGGGCGATGGCCTCGGCTTGCCCCCGCTCCTCGGCCCCCACGCCTGGGTAGGCGCCCGGCGTATCGATGAAGGTCACGACCGGCCGGCGGAACTTCTCCGCCAGCTGCATCAGGCGGAGAGCCTTCCGGTACCCCTCCGGATGGGGCGAGCCGAAGTTCCGCCTGAGGTTGGCCTTCATGTCCCGGCCCTTCTGGTGGCCCACGACCATGAGGGAGTCGCCGTCCAGCCGGGCCCACCCTCCCACAACCGCTCCGTCGTCCCGGAACGCCCGGTCGCCAGAAAGCTCGATCCAATCGGTGAAGATTCGCGGGACGTAGTCCAGGGTGTGGGGCCGCCTGGGGTGCCTGGCCACATGCACCTGCTCCAGGGGCGTGAGGTTGCGGAACGTCTCCTCCCTGAGGACTTCCAGCTTGCGCCCCAGGACCCGGACTTCACTGGATACGTCGATCCCCTTTTCTTCCGCCGAGCGAAGAAGGGTCTCGATCTGTCTCTGGAGCTCGACGATGTCGCGCTCGAACTCCAGGTGTGAGGGAGTCGCCAAACCGTGCTCCTGGTGGAGATCCCGGACGGGGGGTACCGTCGGGTATTCTAACGGGTGACGGGTGTCGGGGAGAAGGTTCGGTCAGAGGTTCTGCCGGGCGACCTCGAAGGGCTCGACCTCGGTGTAGCCCAGGAAGCGGCCCCAGTAGCGGGCGCTGGCGCCGGCCAGGCCGGGGTCCAGGTGAGGGCGTCCTCGGGTCTGGGCCTGGTAGCGGGAGAGGGCGGCCATCTTCCGGTCGAGGTACCCGGCGATGTCCTCGAAGTGGTCGGGCCGGAAGTCCAGCGTCGTGGTGGCG
>JAWOHM010000133.1:0-5453 GCA_046485165.1 Thermoplasmata archaeon | reverse complement strand
GTTCGGGCATTTCGAGTCGTCGCTGTTCTACCTTCAGGGCTTTGTATGGGCCTCTGTCCTGTGCATCCTGATGGCTATCATCGGCTTCGCCAAGCCCAGGGCCTGGATGGCCCTCGGCATAATGATGCAGAGCGCATTCTATCTCAGCTTCGTCATGCTTGAAGGATACTGGCTCCTCTGCCTGACCCCGGTGTTCTTCGGATTCTACATAGTATGCTTCTGGGTGCCGTACAACGTGCTGATGCTCCGCCAGACATCCCGGAAGAACCGCGGCGAGATGATCGGTTACTTCTTCCTCGTGTTTCCCGTGATAGGGCTGGCCAGCCCGATAATCGGCGGGCATCTCATAGAATCCGTTGGCTATGGCTTGCTCTTCGGATGTGCATTCATCGCCCTTGTGTGCAATGCGGCGCTGGTGATGCTCAGCCACAGCACGGTATCCAGACCGATGATTGGAAAATTAACGACCAGGGGGATGGGAAAGGGACTGGCTGCCGGGCTGTTCTTCCAGGGCGGCCAGGAAGGGGTTTGGTGGACCGCGGTCCCGCTCATCTCCATGATATTCATGCAGGCCGAGACCAGCCTTGGATACCTGTTTGCGCTCTTCAACCTGGCAGGCGGCATAGCTTCGGTAATAGTGGCCAGGGTCAGCGATAAGAGGGGTTACAGGCACAGGTATGTGAGGGCCGTGGCGCTGCTCTCGGTCCCGATAATACTCGGGATATCGCTGGCTCCCGAACTGGGCGCATACCTGTTCCTCGCTGGCTGCGTCTATCTCCTGGTGCCCATGCTGCAGATACTGCTCCTTGCCATGGCCACGGACCGCATGCAGAATCGTTACACATCATGCTCCATAACCAGGGAATTGCTGCTGAACACCGGCCGCATCCTGGGTGGCGGATTGGTTGCACTGGTGCTCTTCACGACCGGCGATGTGAGACTGGCATACGCCATGTCCGGGATGATGGTGCTGGGGATGGCGCTTACTAGATAGATGGGGCAATGGGAACGGCTATTGTCTTCCAAGGAATCATTCAATCGAAGAACAGCCAGCTCGCCTTCTTCATGTAAACATAGGAAGCGATTATGGTCATTGCCGTGGCGAACAGGGTGTACATGGTGAACACACATATGGAAAAATCCTTGAACGCCCATGTCGGGACCCCGATGATGAATGAAAGCGCTAATATCTGAACAGGGTATGTCAGCTTGACTATGAAGGAGGGGGACGGAAATTCAATGGCCTGGTCCCTCAGTTTCTTCCCGATGTACCTGTACACTCCCACGAGTATGGTCGAATCGGCGGCCATCAGGGAAACCGCCCATGCAAGCGCCAGCCAGGGGAAGAACGGCTGGCCCGATAGATAGCCCCGGTACCAAAGTATGAAAATGGCAGGGAGCGTCAGCGCCCTGTCGATGCCCAGGTCCAGGACCTGGCCCAACCCGGATGTCTTGCCAGAGCGGCGGGCGACAATGCCGTCCAGCATATCGGAGGACCCGCCAATCCAGAGCAGGGTTATGGAAAGGTAGTATTGGTGAAACCAGAGCGACAGCAGATATGGAACTGAAACGGCCAGCCTGAACAGGGTTATGAGATTGGGGGACATTTTCCAGTCCCCGCTGCGGAGCGGTTCGGCGGCCATGCCCCCCCATGGTCCATTATGTACTAAATTATTCTGGAGCCATGGATTGGCGTCACTTGATGGAGTAAGTAGATGGCCGCGAATGCCCCGGAATGTGGGCTATTATCATGCCCTCGACCGTGTATGGCTTTATCATGTTCGAGAGGTTCTTCGCATCTTCCAGCTTGTTCTTGTTGTCCGCATATATCATGTACATGGGCTCGCCGCGGTCCACCTTCTCGCCGCGCTTCTTCGAGAACACAAGGCCGGCGCCGATGTCCCTGGGGGAACCGGCCGCCCTGGCTATCCTCACGAGTTTCTTGTTGTCCAGCGATGTCACGTAGCCGTCCTGGGGGGACAGTATCTCGGCCTTGAACTTGCCCGGCTGGATATCTTCCGATTTCAGGTCCGGATTCCCGTCCTGGGCCTGGAGTATCTGCCGCATCTTCTCTAGGGCCTTGCCGCTTTCGAGAATGTCTCTTGCCAGGTTCTTGCCGTTGTGGATGCCGCCCATCTCCAGCAGTATGCCTGCCATTGCGACGGATTTCTCGACCACGCTGGTGGATGGCGCTTTGCCTTCCAGGCACATCATGGCCTCCTTGGCCTCCAGCGACGGACCGATGTGCTTGCCGATGGGCTGGCCGCCGTATGTTATCGCACATTCAACATGCATGTCCAGATGCTTCCCTATCTCTATGAAGTCCTGTGCGTACTTGTTTGCCAGCTCGTTATCCGTCACCTTGGTGCCCGGCCCTATGGGTATGTCCAGCAGGAAGTAATCCGCGCCGACCGCTTTCTTCTTGGCCATCACGGACGCGATGAGCTGGGCGTACGGGTCCAGGCTGAGGGGGTATTCCACACGAATTATCACATCATCGGCAGGCGCGAAGTTGACATTGCCGCCCCAGGCGATGACGCCGCCTATCTCCTCGGTAATGGATTTTATCTCATCCATGGTAAGGCTGACCCTCGCTATCGTCTCGAATATGTCAGCTGTTCCGCAGGCGCTGCTTATGGCCCTGGACGACGTCTTTGGAATGTACAGGCCGGCTGCGGCGACTATGGGCACCACCAGCAGGGTTATCTTGTTGCCGGGGGCCCCGCCGATGCTGTGAAAATCGAACACCGGGGATTTGTCCAGCTCGATGGTATCGCCTGTCTCCACCATTGCCTTGGTGAGGTGTATCGTCTCCTCCAGGTTCATGCCGACAAGCTGGTTCGAGACCACGAAAGCAGTTAGTTCAGTATCGGTGAGGCTGTGGCTGGCGATGTCCTGGACTATCTGGCGAATCTCCTCGTTTGTCAGGGTGTGGCCATTGATCTTCTTCTTGATGAGCTCGACCGAGTATGGCCTCTCGGTGGGTATCACCTCCAGCGTTTTGGTGCTGGAATCCTTGAGCGCCTCCGAGACCTTGCTCAGAATGCCCACCTCGCCTTCCTTGACGACCGAGGTTGTGAGCTCCACCACGGCTGTAAGGGTCTTCTTCGGCGCTATCACCTTGACCCTGTCCAGCGAGCGCACTCCCATCTCCTTGGCGTCCTTCGCGTTCAGTATGACGGTGAACTCTCCCGCGTCCACATTTATCTCCTTTATTTTATATTTCATATTAAATACCTCCTAGATATTTCTCGATTACCTTGATGGCATCGGCCGGTTTCACGATGCCGTTCTCCGTGATTATGCCGGTTACCAGTTCCGGCGGCACCCTATCGAAGACCGGGTTGAATATCTCCACCCCGCCCGGTATCTCGGTGTTGGCGACGATCTCCCTTGACGAGCGCCTCTCTATCTCTACCCTCCTGCCTATCTTGCTGGCTGGCAGGAACTTGTACGTTTCCGCGCAGGCATAGAAAGGCACCTTGAAATCCCTGGCTGTGGCGGCAAGAAGGTGTGTGCCAATCTTGTTTATGACGCTGCCATCGGATTCCAGCGTGTCTGTCCCGACGAATGCGATGGATACCTCCGGCATGACATACCTCATCGCGGAATCCACTATAAGGGTGACTGGCACCCCGGCCTCCGAGAGCTCCCTGGCCGTGATGAGGCCCTGCCTCTTGGGCCTGGTCTCGCAGGCATACACACCAGTGACCTTGCCTGCCCGGTGGCATGACACCAACGCCGTGACAGCTGCGGTGCTGTTGCATATCGTGATGGCCTTTCCTGGCTTCGTGAGCAGCGCCGGAGCATGCTGGCCTATCCTCTCGACCGCAGAGTTGGAATTGTTGACGAAGGTTTCGGCATTGGATATCACAAGCTTCCTGGCAGACTCGAAATCCGGCTGCTTGTCAACGCCCTTCAGGGTGATGCGCACGCCGTTGTGCAGAGAGATGGCTGTCGGCCTGGTGGATATCAACCTCTCGGCCGCGGCGGAAAGGCCTTTCAGGAATTCTTCCAGGCCCATATCCTTGGCATCGCTGGCGAACTCACCGAGCGCCGCCGCTGCCGACCTGGCGATGCGCCCCGCGCCCCTTATTGTCATGTCCTCTATCTTTCGGGATGTTTCTTCGATGTTCATATTATTACAATAATGAAAAGAAGTTTATGTTAATATAGATTGGGATGAAGGGGTCTCCAATATGTTTTCATGAAGATTTTTGGGACAAGTTTTATATACCGCCGCTGTTATGTATAATTCGGTGTACAACAAAAGGTTGTATACTAAAAGAGGTGAAAAATGTGGTCTTGAAAGAGAGAGACGGCGAGATAGTGCCGAGAACTGAAGCCATCAGGCCGTTCGGACTGATGGGCGACCTCGACAGCATGTTCGAGGAGACGATTCAGTCAAGAAAACTGATGCCGTTAATCTCAAATCCAAAGACCGCAGTATGTTCAAATTCGAGCCCATATCTTCTCATAAATATGCTTGAAACAGCTATTTACGAAATTGCATCTAATGTTCCCCTAAATCGTGATTCATTTGGAAATAATCCAATATATCCTCCACCCGTGTTGTCATCTAAATATGGAGGAAATGAAATTCCATACCCGGGGGAGAAAATTCTCCCGAATTTAATCTATTGATGTGGTGAATATGGACGAAGTGGACCTGGACACATTGCTGGCTGCCATAGGCAATCCCACAAGGCGCAGGATACTGCGCAAGCTGGTGAAGGAGACGCATTACCCGCTGCAGCTCTCGAAAGAGCTCAGCGTCAGCCAGCGGGCCATTATGAAACATCTCAAGGTGCTGGAGGACAGCGACCTGGTCAGCGCGGTGTTCATGGAGAGCGCTGCCGGCCCGCCCAGGAAGTGCTATGTGGCCACAAAGAGGTTCACGCTGGTTATCGATCTTTCCCCGGAACTCTTCAACGAGGAGCTGAGATTCCACGGCAAGGATGATGTGATAGAGGGGGAGGCTGACACGAGCGCCCTCAGGAACGCAGAGAACCTGAGATTGAAACTGGCCGAGTTCATGGCCCACATGGAAGCGATGAACCTGAGGCTCGAAGAGCTTTCCGATGAGCGGGATGAGATACTGTCGAGAAAGGAGCATGCCATGCACTATGCCAATGACATAATCGACACGCTCTGCGAGGATTACGATGAGAGAAAGGTGCTCCGGCACATAGTGGCCGAGGATGACATCTCGCTCGAAAGCATGTCCGAACATCTGGACATGCGGGAGTCGGAGATAGAGCGTATAATGAAGAAACTCGAGAAGAAAGGATTGTTGATGCTGGCCAGGTGATTCTGGCATTTGTGTGAGTGGTACCATGGGAAAAACAAGGAATAGAAAAGATGAAGTGGCAAAGAAAGAGGCGGAAAGCCTGGCAGAGGTGGAGCCGGTTCCGCTGGGCGTCCAGAAAGAGGATGGCGCAAGGGAAGCAGAG
>JAWOHM010000012.1:0-4726 GCA_046485165.1 Thermoplasmata archaeon | reverse complement strand
CTTCGGAATCGACGTCGATGACGCATCGAAAGTGAAGATGCTCAGCCGGTTGAACACGTTCCTGATCGATCGGTTCGCGAGGCACCAGAATCCGGTCCTCATCATCGACGAGGCACAGAACCTAGCTGCGGAAGTGCTCGAGGAGTTGAGGCTCCTTTCCAATCTCGAAACCGACCAGCAGAAGCTGATCCAGATCGTTCTCGTAGGCCAGCCCGAGCTGGCCACTATGCTGACACGCCACGACTTGAGACAGCTCCGGCAGCGGATTCCCGGCGTGCTACAGATGAAGAACCTCCAGCCCGGAGAGGTCGAAGAGTACATCCGGTTCAGGCTGCACACGGCCGGATCGCCGAACGGGCGGCCGGCATTCACACCCGAGGCAAGCGGAGCAATCTACGAATACTCGGAAGGCATACCGCGGCTGATCAACACCCTCTGTGACAGAGTGTTGATCAGGGGGTACCTGGACCGATAACATCCGCATCGGAATGACAGCATCCCATTCCGCGCTGGACGTGTGCGACGGCGCCGCCGAGGAAGGCCTGCCCACATTGGCGGTCTGCCAGAAGGGCCGTGAAAGGACGTACTTCCATTACTTCAGGGCCCAGAGGGATGCCTCGGGCAACCTGCTCCGGGGCATGGTGGACGAGGCCCTGGTATTGGATAAGTACAACGATGTCATGACCCCCGAAAACCAGAAGATGCTTATCGACAAGAACGTCATCTGGGTGCCGAACCGGTCCTTCACATCTTATTCAAAGATTGCCGATGTCGAGGACACTTTCAAAGTGCCGATGTTCGGCAGCCGCAACCTGCTCCGCAGCGAGGAGCGGGGCGAGGAGCATGACTATTACTGGATGCTGGAAAAGGCCGGTCTGCCTTTCCCCGAGAAGATTGCGTCCCCGGAGGACATAGACTGCCTGTGCATCGTCAAATTGCACCACAAGGTCAAGAAGCTGGAGCGCGGATTTTTCACTGCATCGACTCCCTTGGAATACCTGGAGAAATCCAAGGACCTGGTGAAGCACGGCGTGATAAATGAAGAAGACTTGGCCACCGCCCGCATCGAGAGATATGTGATAGGCCCGGTTTTCAATCTCGATTTCTTCTATTCCCCCATCGAGCCGAAAATGTCTAAATTGGAGCTTATCGGCATAGACTGGCGTTTCGAGACCTCCCTGGACGGCCATTGCCGGTTGCCCGCGCCCCAGCAGATGGCCCTGGTCGGCGAGCAGCGCACACCCGAGTACACGGTGTGCGGGCACAACTCCGCGACGCTCCGCGAATCTTTGCTGGAGCGCGCGTTCGAATTGGGTGAAAAGTACATAGAGGCCTGCGCTGAACATTATTCCCCTGGCATCATAGGCCCGTTCTGCCTCCAGACCTGCGTGGACAAGGACCTGAAATATTACATTTACGACGTCGCACCCAGAGTTGGGGGCGGGACCAATGTCCACATGTCCGTGGGCCATCCCTACGGGAATGCGCTCTGGAGGACCAACATGAGCACAGGGCGGAGGGTGGCGCTGGAGATTAAAAGAGCTGTGTCCATGGGAAAGCTGGGGCATATTGTTACATAAGGTATGCGGCCAACCGATTCTAGAATCCAATGCGAAGTATGAACGAATTGCAGCCTTGCAAGATCCGCGTAATGTGTTTCGCCCAGCACACGAGATGCTGGGCGAGTACCCATTACCCCGGGGCAAGCCCCGAGGTTTAGAAAATGGAACCGCAGACTGTCTCAGAATGCTGGGTCAAGCGCACTCGCAAGAATAAAGCATGAAAAACCCCGCCCTAACAGGCGGGGCATGCTGCTATTAAACAGCCCTAATCCGTAATGATCTCGAACCCGTTCTGGTCGAATATCAACGGATGGTAGCCGCGCTTGTGGTTGGTCTTCCTCATCTTTGCGACCCCGAGGTACAGGTTGACGCTGCTCCCCTCCCTCCTCAGGTCAAGGTGGATGACGCCGTCAGCCAG
Source organism: Thermoplasmata archaeon (assembly GCA_046485165.1). Taxonomy (GTDB): domain Archaea; phylum Thermoplasmatota; class Thermoplasmata; order SG8-5; family SG8-5; genus UBA147. The sequence goes on along the minus strand of JAWOHM010000012.1, from coordinate 2,746 downwards.
GAAGTCCTCGTCCCGCATTATGCCCTGGTCCACCGATGCCTCGGAGATTATGAAAGTGGTGACCTTGGGCGCCTCGTTCTCCCCTGGCTTGCACCCGATGCCCCTGAGCCATCCGAACATGTGGAACAGTTCGGCGCGCTTGTTCTTCACATCTGCCAGGACCTCGACCGCGGCCAGCGAGTCTATGACCATGATATCGAATCCCTGCGACTCTTTCATGTTCTCGGCGTACATGCGGAAGACGCTGTTCCAGCTGTCCCCGTACTCCATGGATTCGGTGTTCTGCCTGAGATATCCGATGTCGACCACGCTTATCATGCTCTCCATCTCGTCCACTGGCATATGGAGGCGCTTCATCTGGTCCAGCAGGCTGTCCCGGCCCTGCTCAAGCGTGAAATAGACCCCCTTGGTTTTGTTATGTATCGCATTCTGGTAAAGAATGTTGAACCCCACAGAGGACTTCATGCTGCCAGGCATGCCTGTCAGCAGCACTACGTGTCCCTTTGGAACTCCGCCTTCCATGTGCTCGTCAAGACCCTTGATGAACGTCTGTACTCTATCTTCGGCCATGCATATCCCTCACATTTTTCTGACCTTGAATATCCTTTTCCGTTATAATCTTTGCCAATGGTTTTCAGTCTATTTTTTCGAACGGGAAGTCGAATATCTGTCTGAACATTCCGGTTAATTAATAACTGTGCTTTGGATGGGCAAAAAATATTATAGCCAGAATGCCATGCGCCTTTCGATGCCGGAATTATGTCAATCAGGGGAAAGAAAGATAGTTGCTGATATCATCAGAAAATTCGACCCGTCTGGAGAAATTAACATTGGTGACGATTCCGCGATTCTGGACATTGGATTCAATTACCTTCTCCTGACCACGGACATGATAACTCGCTCGACCCATATCCCGGAAGGTGCCAGGCCGGAAGATATCGGCTGGTATGCGGCTGCTGTCAACCTAAGCGACATCGCGGCAATGGGCGGCGAGCCGCTTGGCATGCTATTTGCTCTGGGGCTCCCCCCTGACACAGACTCGGAATGGCTGGATGCGCTGACAGACGGCATCCAGGAATGCTGTTCGGCCCATGGCGCACCGGTGCTGGGCGGGGACACCAAGGAGAATCCTGAAATGACCATCTCAGGGACTGCTATCGGAAAAGTCAGGAAAGACAGGATACTTCGAAGGAATGGCGCCAGGCCCGGGGATGTGCTGGCCATGACGGGCGCCCTCGGCCGCGGCTTGGCGTGGGAAAAGCAGAAGTCCCGGGCAGAATCTCTTTTAAGGGTGATACCCAGGTTAGATGTTGGCAAGGCGCTTGCCGCCTCTGACGCCGCGACTTCATGCATAGACATGTCTGACGGCTTGAGCTCATCTCTGCACATATTATCCAGAGCCAGCAATGTCGGCTTCATCCTGGGCGCGGCCAGCCTTCCGCTGATGCCCGGCATCGAGCCAGGTGAGAAAGAAGAAGCAATGCACTGGGGCGGCGATTTTGAATTGCTGTTCACCTTGAACCCGGATAAGGCAAGGAAGGTCCTTTCAATGGGCCTGGGAATCACCAGGATTGGCGAGGTGACAGAGGGCACCGCTATTCTGCTGGATGACAAAGGTGCTGCCAGTTTGATTCCTGACAAGGGGTACGAGCATTTCGGGAGGATGGATTGATGAGGGAAGCGCTGCTCTGGAAGTCGAACGGAGAGAAGATAGAGTGCCAGTTATGCGCCCATCGTTGTGTAATCGCATCCGGGAAGACCGGATTATGCGGAGTCCGGAAGAATGAATCCGGCGTATTGCTGGCCACCACATACGGCAAGGTGTCCTCCATGGGCCCGGACCCAATCGAGAAGAAGCCCCTCTACCATTTCATGCCCGGCACAAATGTTTACTCGCTCGGCAGCGTCGGGTGCAATTTCAGGTGCGATTTCTGCCAGAACTGGTCCATCTCCCAGGAGTACACGACACGCGGACTCAGGGATGTCGAGCCGGAGAAACTGCCCACCCTTGCCAATCGTTACCAGTGCCGCAGCCTCTCCTGGACCTACAACGAGCCCACAATCTGGTTCGAGTACACGCTGGATGGCGCCAAGCTGGCCAAAACCGCCGGGCTGGGGACGTCCTACGTGACCAACGGCTACATGACCGAGGAGGCGCTCAGGGAGATAGCCCCCTACCTCGATGCCATGAACATCGATGTAAAGGCTTTCAGGGAGGAATTCTACCGGAAGCATTCCAAAGCAAGGCTCCAGCCTGTTCTTGACACCTGCGCATTGGCGAGAGAGCTTGGCATACATATCGAACTGACATATCTTGTCATACCGAAAGAGAATGATGGCGCTGCCGAGATCAGGAATTTCGTGAAATGGGTGCATGATGTTCTCGGCCCGAAGACGCCAGTTCATTTCTCAAGATTCCACCCGGACTACAACTTCCACTCGGCCAGGAGCACGCCAATGGAGACGCTGAGGATGGCTCACCGGGCAGCAAAGGACGAAGGCCTCGATTTTGTCTACCTGGGGAACGTGGCGCACTGCGACGAGGAGAACACTTATTGCCCGAAATGCGGCATGCTTGCCATGGAAAGGATGGGCCTCCGGCTGGTCCTGAATAAATCCCGGGATGGAAAATGTTCCGAGTGCGATTTGCTGCCAGCTCTCCGATAGCCGAGGTGGTGCTGGATGGGCGCGGTTTGATGGGCAACATCCTGATTCGCGGTGAAAACTACGGCGGTCGCAATCAGGC
>JAWOHM010000143.1:0-5318 GCA_046485165.1 Thermoplasmata archaeon | reverse complement strand
CCTGCGCCGCCGCCGGCGCCGGTTACCAAAACCGTCAGCATCAAAATAGTCGGAATAACAATCTCGTTCGCCGGAATGGCCACGATGTAGGCTACCAAAATCACGCCATTCAAACCCAGCAGCAGGCCAACCGGATTGAGGAAATGGATCACGTGTTCGGCAATGCTGACGCCGCCAATTGTTACATTAGCCGTCAGCCAGATGACTGCTCCGGTCGGCATGGCAAATACAATCGCCCGCCATAAAACAATCACACTGCGAAAGCTATATAATGGAGACCAGATTGTAGGGAGACCCTCACGGGTGATTGAACATGAGATACACCAGATTCGAAAAGGCACGCATAATCGGCGCCAGGGGCCTGCAGATCAGCATGGGCGCCCCGGTCCTGCTGAAGGTTCCCGACACCATGATAGACCCCATAGACATCGCAACGATGGAATACGAGAAGGGCATGCTGCCCATCACCGTCAAGAGGGGTTGAAATGAGTTTCATCAGCATTGCACAGGAGGCATAGAATGGACGAGACAGAGCAAGCAGTGGCAGAGCAGGAGACGAAACAGCCGTTGTTGATACCGGAGGAGAGCTACCTCAGTTCCGGGGTTCATATCGGCACCCAGCAGAAGAGCGCAGACATGAAGCGCTTCCTTTTCAAGGTCCGTTCAGACGGGCTCTACATGCTGGACTTCAAGCAGACAGACCAGCGCCTGAGAACTGCCGCCCTTTTCCTCTCAAGGTTCGAGCCGGACGAGATACTTGTTGTATCGGCCAGGCAGTACGGCCAGAAGCCGGTGCGGACATTCGCCAAGAAGATCGGCGCCAGCTACTTCGCCGGCCGCTTCGTGCCGGGCACGCTGACGAACCCCCGCCTTGCGGATTTCATAGAGCCGCGCGTGCTCCTGGTGACAGACCCGGCAGCCGACCAGCAGGCAGTTCGAGAGGCCATCAATGCCGGCATACCGATAATCGGGTTGTGCGACGCGAACAACGAGACCCGGAACATGGATATTGTCGTGCCGGCCAACAACAAGGGGCGCAGGGCACTCGCAACGGTGTACTGGCTCCTGACACGGGAGTATCTGAAGAACAAGGGCGCCATCAAGACGGACGAGGAGTTCGGGATGGAGATTGAGGAGTTCGAAGCCACATTGTAGATTTGGTAATCTGGTAATTTTCGATTTAATAATTGACGATTATATTTGAGAATCAACAATTAATAAATTTACAATTAACAAATCTGCAATCCATAATTCCTGGCAACCTTTAAGTATTCATTCGCTTATTGCCCGATGTGGTTAATATGGTCAACACGGTAAAACCGCTTTCAATGCTCAGCAAGGCCCTGAACAAGCCAGTGATAGTGGAGCTCAAGGGCAACAAGGGATTCAGGGGAACCCTGGACGGCTTCGACCCGCACATGAACCTGGTCCTGAAGAACGCCGAGGAACTCCTTTCAGGCGAGATAACGCAGAAGATGGACCTGGCAATAGTCCGCGGAGACAACGTCATTTACATTTCACCGTAAGGAGGCATTTTCATGAGCAAGGGAACACCGTCAATGGGCAAGCACGCATCGAAGAAGACGCACATCAGGTGCAGGAGATGCGGCGGCCACTCGTACCATGTCAGGAAGAAGACCTGCGCGTCATGCGGATTCGGCGCAACCGCGAAACTTAGAAGCTACAATTGGGCAAAATCCCGGTAGGGGTGTTTTTTGTGGGCGCTGATGCCTCGGGGGCCGACAAACCAAGGGAGGCCTGCGGCGTCGTCGCGATTCGCTGCAAGAAGGACGCGGCCGCTTACATATATTATGCGCTGAGGGCGATTCAGCACAGGGGCCAGGAGGCGGCCGGCATCGCAGTCAATTCCGGCGGGCTGAAGGTGAAGAAGGGCCTCGGCCTGGTCTCAGATGTCATAAACGCGGAAGACATCGAGAACCTCTCCGGCAAGGTCGGCATCGGCCACACTTATTATTCCATCAAGGTCTCAAAGCCGGAGAACGTCCAGCCGCAATTCCTGAAGACAGGCGTCGGCGACATAGCCATCGCCCATAATGGAATCATTGTCAACTCCCAAACGCTCGTCTCGCGGCTGAAGGAGGAAGGCAAGCATTTCATCATCGAATCCGAGGAGGAGGCCATCATAATGATGCTGGCCGATGCCATCCGCAGCACGAACGACATCCCGAAGTCCATCAAATCCGTCTGCAAGGAACTGGTGGGCTCCTATGCCTTCGCCCTGCTCGTTGACGACAGGGTGTTCGCCATCCGCGACCCCTACGGGATACGGCCGCTCTGCCTGGGCAAGCTGGACACGGGGTATGTCGCGGCGTCGGAATCGGTGGCATTGGACATACTGGGCGCCAAGTTCGTCAGGGACGTGATGCCCGGCGAGGCCGTGGAGATAACGGACGACGGTTTCAAATCCATCAACATCGGCGCGTCGGTGAACCGCGCGCACTGCTTCTTCGAGTGGGTGTACTTCGCCAGGGCGGACTCCAACATAGACGGGCTGAGCGTCTACGAGGTCAGGAAGCGCATCGGTTGGCGCCTGGCAAAGGAGGCGCCCGTCGTGGCGGACGTTGTCGTCCCGATACCAGACTCGGGCCGCGCCCATGCCTACGGCTTCTCCATGGGCTCAGGGATAAAGATGAACGAGGGCCTGATGAAGAACAGGTACGTCCACAGGACCTTCATAATGCCGTCCCAGGCCTCGAGGGACATCAGCGTCCGGGAGAAGATGAACCCGGTCCGGGCCGTTGTCGAGGGCAAGCGCGTGGTCATAGTCGATGATTCAATCGTGCGCGGAACAACCATGACCCGCATCATCAAGCTGCTCCGGGAGGGCGGCGCGACCGAGGTCCACGTGCGCATCGGCTCCCCGCCGCTGATCGCGCCCTGCTACCTGGGCATAGACATGACCAACCGGGACCAGTTCATCGCCGGGAACAAGACCGTGGAGGACATCCGGAAGGAGATTGACGCCGACACCCTCGCCTACATCACGATAGACGGCCTCGTGGAGGCCATCACCATGGAGAAGGACAATCTCTGCCTGGGCTGCGTCTCCGGCGAGTATCCCGTATCCATACCGGGCGAGCGCAGGCGGTTCCAGCAGACGCTGCAGAGCTTCGTCTGAACCGGCTCACCGCTCCAGCCTTTTCAATTCCTCTTCGACCATGGGCGGAATGCTGGCGAACTTCCTTCCGTAGAACCGTATGCCCTTCCTTCTGAGATAGTCCCTGAGGTCGTCTGTGATGGGGCAATGGCTGCCCCGGAATTGGGAAGTCCTGAGGTTCATGAACGTGGCGTCCGGAGCGTCGATTTCGTCGAAGGACATCAGTATGCGCCTTGCCCCCTTCACCGGGATGTAATCCTTCCCCCCCTGGAAATACTGGAACACGGCCCTGAGGTCGCCCCTGCTGACGCTCATCGTCATGGCCCTCTCCGACTCGCTGATGTCCACCTCGAATCCCTTGTACTCCATCAGCGTGGCGTACTCGGCAAGGACGCCCTTCATTATCTCATTCCTCTCCTCATCTGTAATTTTCGGCGGGTAGTCCGGCGCCTTCCTGATGACCCTGGCAGGAACGCCGGCCGCAATGCATCCCTCCGGAACATCCCTGGTGACCACCGAGCCCGCGCCTATGACGCAATCCCTGCCGATGGACACGCCCGGCGTGACAATGGCCCTCATCCCGATCCATACATTGTCGCCTATCGTTATGGGCTCGAATGTGGATTTGTGGCCTTCCAGCACGCTGTGCCAGTATCCGTGGGTTATCAGCAGCGTGTCCGGGCTCAGGCCGACGTCGTTGCCAATCTTCACCGGCTTTGCGATGTTGATGAAATTGTTGTGCATGGTGCATCTGTCGCCTATCTCGCAGTACGCGGTCGGGTCGTTCCTTCCGCCCCCCCCGATGGTCAGCGGAGTCGCGTACGTTGTTGATGAATAGAACTCGCTGCCGATGACGATGCTGCGGCCCCTGAAGCTTGCGGTTCCCAGGAACCCCAGATCCCCTATATGGAACCGGTCATACACGAAAATGTCGCAATTCCTGTTTATGGTGGTCTCCTTCCCGATGATTATCTCGTTGGAGCGTATCTTCGCGCCCTTCTCCAGGCGGGATGATTCGCCAATCCTGATGATCTTGCCGATGAGTCTCACGTCATCCCCGATGCTGGCATTGTCGCCGATTGTGATGTCATCCCCCTTTATGACCACGTTCTTTCCGATGGCGACATCCTTGCCGACCCTGGCCCCCTGGCTTATCTGAGAATCTGCCGGTATTTTCAAACTATCACCTAATCGCAGTGCCTGATCTCCCTGATCATTTCCAGTGCCTCGGCGTACCTGACGCCGACCCTGTGGCCCCGCTCTATGACCAGGCTCCTTGTGTATTCCTCGTCGAGTATCATGGACCCCTTGGCGCATTGCGATTCGAAGCATTTCAGTGCCTCGATTTTCTTCCTCAGGTGCTTCTCCTTGATCTCGTAGAACAGGTTCAGATTGCCGCCGCACAGGACATTCCACGGGAAATCATACCCGTACAGCGAGGAGCAGCGCCTGAAAGCCCTGACGCATTCCTTGTTGACGACCTCATGGTCCTGGTGAACGTCATTGGTGGCCGGGAAGATGACCATGTCCGGCTTGAACTCGTTCCTCTCCTTTATCAGGTATTCGAGTATCTCCTGCCTGTATTCCAGGAAGTCCCTGACAGGGTACCTCTTCATGACTATGTCCTTCTTCCCTATACCCAGGACCTTCATTGCCTCGATGCACTCGCCGGCGACCACGTCCTTCGGGAATCCCTTGGGGACGGATTTTTCCGCGATGCTGAACGAGATGAACCTCATCTTGTTGCTTTTGTCCTCTGCCATCATCGCTATGGTGCCGCCGATGGCAACACAGGCGTCGTCCGCATGGGCAGATATTATAAGGATTTTCATGGCCATGTCTCCATCCTGTCCGAATGCCGCCGGATATATAGTTATTTCGTTTTTGGTTGGATATTGTTCGGGACGCTGCGTTCGCCGACCCGCTCGAACTCGATGGGTCGTCCCGTCTCGGGACACCGGGTCTCGTCCAGGCCATTCGCGAGGGGACGGTCACGATGGTGAACAGCCTGGGATCCGGCATCCTGGAGACCAGGGCGCTTCTGGCCTTCATGCCTCGGCTGGCCCGCGCACTCCGGGGGGAGAAGTTGCGGCTCGCGAATGTCGCCACCTGGTGGTGCGGGCAGCCTGCGGAGCGAGCCTATGTCAGGGAGAACGCAGAGAAGGTGGTGATCAGTTCGGCCCTTTCGACTCGACTTCCC
>JAWOHM010000134.1:0-18930 GCA_046485165.1 Thermoplasmata archaeon | reverse complement strand
ATTTCAAGGGCATGGAGATAAAATTCACCCGCAACAAGAGCAGGAGATTCCTGGTCGCGAGGAACGCCATCAGGCGCTCCATGGTAATCATCGCCATAAGCGGGCTTTGCGTGCTGTTCTTGATGCTGCCTTACACACAGGATGAGATCACAGCCCTTCACTCGCCTTCATCCAACGGAGAAATAACATTGCCCCCGAATGAGGGAAACCATGAATTTCATTTCATGTCCCAGGACAGCATGGGCCTTACCAGGGCCAGGACCATAAACATTGCGGTCAGCAGCGATGCTAACAATATGATACTGGGGGGCGGGTTATGGTCCCCATCGCCCCTGGAGAATTACAGCTACTCGGGGCTGGCTGACCATTACGGGAGGCAAAGCAGGATCATCGTTGAGATTGAGAATACCGCCACCGAGAACATCACATTCAGCTATTCGGTCACCAGCGATGTATCGCCCATCATCAAGCTCTACCTGCCTGCATTGGGCCTTGCGTTCATCATCGTTCAATTCGTGGCTGTCTCCATAATGTACCCGATAAGGGAGCTCTACGCCTCATCCTCCATCTACAGCAAGAAATACGTGCCCAAGACAGATGCGGGGGAATACTCTGTCAAGGAGATAAAGAAGACCGAGAAGGAGAAGGAGGAGGACAAGATGCTGGAGGAGGCCCTCGAGATGGAACTGCCTCCGCCAGAGCCGGAGCCGAAACCGGCAGTGCCGGCGCCTGTCGCCCCGGCACAGAAAGCGCAGGCAAAGGCGCCCGAGCCGGAGCCGGAGATGGCCCGTGCCAGGGGCAAGGTGGACGACGGCCTGATAGAGGAGCCGGATGTGCAATGCGCCTCATGCGGGGAGATGAACAGCGCCCACGCGGCCATGTGTTTCTCCTGCGGAGCCGCTCTCAAAGCCATGGAGGCTGTGGCCGTTGACCCATTGGTCTACCTCAGAAAAGGCGAGACATTCGCCAAGACCGGAAAGTACGAGGATGCGATTACCTGCTATGACGAGGCACTGAAACATGACGCGGCAAATGAGAAACTGCTGCTGAGGAAGGGCGAGGCCCTGCACAAGCTCGGGAAGTGGGGCTCGGCCGTCCAGTATGTCAACACAGCCCTGAAGGTCAACCCGACCAACATTGAGACGCTGGTACTGAAGGCAAAGATATTGGAGGAAAGGGACAGGTTCGACAAGTCCCTGGAGATATACAGCCAGATACTTGCCCTGGATCCGCAGAACGAACTCGCTAAATCCAAGATGGAGAAGGTGAGCCAGAAATTCGTGGAGGCTGCGGAAGAGGCCGAGATAGAGAGCGCGGAGGATGTGCTGGAGCAATTCATGTGCGTGCCGGGCATCGGGCTGGCAAGGGCCACCGCGCTGTATGACGCCGGGTTCACCAACATGGACAAGCTGAAAGGCGCCACCGAGGCCCAGCTTGCAGGCGTGAAGGGCATATCCAAGGGCATAGCCAAGAAGATAAGGAAGGGTCTGGACGAAATTTAACGTCCAGCACAAACATTTTACCAGCAGCATGCCCTGCCTGTCAGGGTGGGGTTTTGAATTATGTTTTTATCAAGTGCGAATGTCCCTTCATTCTGAGACATTCTGTTGCTCTGTATTGGAAAGCCCCGCCTGTCAGGGCGGGGATGTCAGGTACTCGAGCATCGTAGCCCCACATCGTTTTCGCGACATCGATGCGAGTGAGACGAATCGCTCACGATTCGTTGCTCGCCCCACCGGTGCGTGTGGGGTGAAACTCATTTCGCAACTCTAGCACTGGAGCTATTCGTTCATCCTTCGCATTGCATTTTATAAACAATTCCGAGTGAGCAGGGTTGGAGTGGTGCCCCACAAGCGTCCACAAAAGATAGAGATAATAGCTTTCTGTGCAAGAGCTGGCAAAATGGGGGCCACTGTTAGCGTTGGGTAAGGCCCCATCCCACTGGGCTCAGCGCCGAATTGACTGCAATTCGGCTTGCTCGGGTTGATGTTTGGAAATTGCTGGTTAGCTACAACCCTCGTACACCCAGGGCTAGGGGATAATAGCACGCTGTTCATCACCAGGCCTGGCTCGCCCAGCCATGCCCACAACCCCGCCCTTATGCATGCAAAACACTGGATTCAGGCGAGGCATGATGAGGTTGGACGGGTGCCGGGGAACATAGACCAGGAAGGATGGGAGAGCGGCCTAGCCTGTCGATAATCGTCTGCGGTCATTCATAGAAGCAGCAGCACCCATCCCTCTCCCCGATTTCGATGCCTAATGCTTTGAGGTCTTCCAGCAATCTCTTCGACGGCATCGCAATCGATGCAATGGCGAGTTCCGCAATCAGGTCTGCTGGAATCGTGTCGCCCCTCGGCCGCATGCACCCGATGCCGATTGCGGTTTTCTCGGGCAATATCTCCCTGGCCATGCGGAGAACTTCCAACAATCTTGCCGGGGATTCATCATCGCCCTCGCTCGACATGAGGGCGTTCATCACGACGAAATCCGGAGAATGTCTGGCAATAATCCGCAATGCATTCTCCTCCCCGGAGTCCAGGCCCCGGTCCAGGCCTGCAGTTATGTGTGGCACTACCCGCAGCCCGGCGGCGCTGAATGCGGCCAGCGCCCTGTCGAAGTAGTCCGGTTCCAGGTCGATGCCGTAAATCCGCTTCACCACATCAGGGGAGCCGATGACATCGAATGAGATGACGTCAATGCCCTTTCCCGCAAGTTCTGGGATGTTGTCCAGGCGAATGAATCCAGTATGTATATTTATTTTTATATCTATATTTTCTTTTATATTTTTAATTATATCTAAATAATCGAATACCGGGACCTGGCCGGTCGCATCGCAGCCGCCGCTGATGAGCATGCCCTTCACGCCTTTCCTCGCGGATTCCCCGGCCAGACCGTACAAAGCCTGGGGCGTGAGGGCGGGGGCCATATGCCGAAGGAACCGGCCCTGGCAGTGGGGGCATTGCAACTGGCAGAACTCGCCGGTGAGGGAAACCTGGATGAAATTGCGGGAGGGGTGGAACACCTGGACCATCAGACGACCCTCTTGAACAGCCTCTCCAACTCAGCCCTGGTGAGCTTGATTATGGTGGGGCGGCCGTGTGCGCAGGTGTAGGGATTGGGCAGCCGGTGCATCTCCTCAATGAGGTGAGCCATCCTCTGCTGGGTCAGGCGTTCCCCGGCGCGAATTGCGGAATGGCATGCAACTAAATGCATTATCTCGTCCCGCTTCTCCTCGATGGACTTGGCCTTCCCCAATTCGGCCAGCTCATCTATGAGGTCTGTGAGCCCCTTCTCGGTCTCTATATGGCCGCCTATGGCAGGCACGGCCCTGACCAGGTATGTGTCCTTGCCGAAAGGCTCTATTTTGAACCCAAGGTTCTCTATCACCTGGCGGTAATGCTCCACGAGCTGGGCCTGGCGCTTCCCAAGGGTAAGAGGCACCGGGGCGATGAGCTTCTGCGCGGTTGCCTTTTCCGGGCGGGACCTCAATTTATCCAGCATTATCCTCTCGTGGGCGGCGTGCTGGTCGATTATTATGAGGTCGGAGCCGCTCTGCGCAAGTATGTAAGTGTCAAGTATCTGGCCGATGACCCTCATTGCCGGCAGCGTTCGGCTCCCGGCCACCGCTTTTGCCTCCGGCTCCGAGAAGAGCTGCTGCTGCGGGGCTTCTGTCTTCCCGGGCTTCATGGAATGAGCTGCTGGCTTTTCGATTTCACCAATCTCGGGGGGGAAAAGCTCCCTCTGCCTGGGCTCGGCCTCCGGGATGTGCTGGACATTGCCCAGGGCATCGGCGACCGACCTGGCCACCAACCTGGCTATGGCCTTCTCATCGGCGAACCGCACCCTCTTCTTGGTGGGGTGGACATTCACATCCAGCATCATCGGGTCTATCTCCAGTTCCAGCACGCCCACGGGATGGCGGTTGCGCATCAGCATTCCGGCATATCCGGATTCCACGGCCTCCGATATCATGGGGCTGGACACCGGGCGGGAGTTCACGAATAAATAGAGTCCGTCCCTTGTGGATTTTGTGATGGCGGGCCTTGCCAGATACCCCCTGACCGCTATCCCGTCGGCATGGCCCTTAATGGGCATCAGTTCCCTGGCCACCTTCCTTCCCATGATGTCTGAGATGCGGTCTTGCGTGTTGCCCGCCCTTGGCAGGTTCAGCACCGCCACGTCCTCATTGTGGAACTTGAAGGCAACATTGGGATTGGTGAGGGCGCGCTCAGTAATCACTTCGATTATGTGGCTGAACTCCACCCTGTCGGACTTGAGGTATTTCAGCCTGGCCGGATGGCCGCTGAACAGGTTCCGCACCGTTATGGTGGTCCCCGGGGCCCTGCCGACCTCTCGAACTTCTCCGGGCTTTCCCTTTCTGATGGAAATGCCATGGCCGACCGCGGGTTCCGCCTCCCTTGTGGAGATGTCCACTTCCGCGACGGAGGCAATGCTGGACAGAGCCTCACCCCGGAAGCCCATGGTGGCTATGGATTCGAGGTCATTGATATTGCCGATCTTGCTTGTGGCGTGCTGGGTGAATGCCAGTTCCAGGTCTTCCGGGCCCATGCCGCAGCCGTCGTCCATCACCTCGATGAGCGACTTTCCGGCGCCGGATACCCTCACGCGGATGTCTGTCGCATCTGCATCGAGGGAGTTCTCCACCAGCTCCTTCACCACGCTGGCCGGCCGCTCGATGACCTCGCCGGCCGCTATCTTGCTGATGGTGGCCTCGTCAAGCAGCCTTATGCGCCTCATTCCTTCCCCTCCATCTTGGATTTGAGCTCATGAAGCTTCTGGAGCGCCTGCATGGGCGTGAGATGCTCGACATCCAGCTTCTTCAATTCATCGGCAAGCGGGTCGGCCTTGGGAAGGTCCTGGAACATTACCAGCTGGGTGTAAGTCTTGGGCCGCTTCTTCGTCTTCGGGGACTCCGACAGGTCCATGACTGTCTGGGCCTCTATGTCCTGGAGCAGCTTCTTTGCCCTCTCCACAACCTCCGGGGGCATGCCTGCCAGCTTGGCCACCTGGATGCCGTAGCTGCGGTTCGTGCTCCCGGGTATGACCTTTCTCAGGAATATTATGTCGTCCTTCTCCTCCTTCACCGCGATGTTGCAGTTGACCACGCCGCTCAACAGTTCCTCCAGCTCGTTCAGCTGGTGATAATGCGTCGCGAATATCGTCTTTGCGCCCACCTTCTTCGAATGGACGTACTCCGCGACCGCCCAGGCTATGCTGAGGCCGTCGAAGGTGCTGGTTCCCCGGCCCAGCTCGTCCAGGAGTATGAGGCTGCGCCTCGTGGCATTCCTCAGTATGTCGGATACCTGGCTCATCTCCACCATGAATGTGCTCTGGCCCCGGGAGAGGTCGTCGAAAGCGCCCACGCGCGTGAAGACCCGGTCGACCATGCCAAGCTTCGCGGATTTGGCAGGCACGAAGCTGCCGGCCTGGGCCATTATCACAATCAACGCTATCTGCCGCATGTAGGTGGATTTCCCGGCCATGTTGGGGCCGGTGAGTATCATCACGCGGTTCCTGCCCATGTCCAGGTCGGTGTCGTTCGGTATGAAGCGCTCCGGGAGGAGGCATTCGACAACCGGATGCCTTCCTTCGGAGATGGATATGGCGTCCGAGCCGTCAAACCTGGGGCGGGCATAATTCTGCAGCACCGCGAGTTCCGCCAGGGAGGCAATGGCATCCAGTTCGCCAAGGGCCCTGGCCGTTCCCTGGAGCCTGGCGGAATGCCGCGCGACAGTCTCCCGAATTCTGCAGAATATCTCATATTCAAGGGCAGCGGAGCGCTCGCTCGCTGTCAATATCTGGCTCTCCTTTTCCTTCAGCTCGGGGGTGATGAAGCGCTCGGCGTTGGAGAGCGTCTGCTTGCGGATGTAATTACCGGGCACTTTCTCGGACTGGCTGGCCGGTATCTCGATGTGATAGCCGAACACGCGGTTGTACTTTATCTTCAGGGATTTTATCCCGGTCCTCATGCGCTCCGATTCCTCGAGCCTGGCCATCCATTTTCCACCGGTCGCGGCCATCTCCCTCAGCTCGTCAAGCCGGGGGTCATAGCCCTCCCTGATGATGCCGCCGTCCTTCACGGCCAGCGGTGGCTCGTCAACTATTGCCTTGGATATCTCGCCCATGACATCGGAGCATGGGTCCAGGCCTCCCCTCACCCGTGAAAGCAACGCCGGGACATCGCCCGCCAGGGTCTCGGTTATCGGCTGAACCGCGGCCAGTGTGCTCCCGATGGCCAGGATGTCCCTGGCATTGGCGCTGCCATAGATGCTGCGCGTCAGCAGCCGCTCCAGGTCCTTCACGTCCTTCAGGTGCTCCCTCAACTCCGATTTCAGGGTCCGGTCCAGGCAGAGGCATTCGACCGAGTCCAGCCTCTCGTTGATGGCGCCGGTGTCCATCAACGGTTTCGATAGCCAGGCCTTGAGCGCCCTGTTGCCCATGGGAGTGAGGGTCCTGTCCATGGCCTCGAAGAGGGTCCCCGACCTGCCGCCGTCCCGGATGTTGCCGAAAAGCTCCAGGTTCCGCAGCGTGACCGGGTCCAGCATCATGAAGTCATTGACCTCGTAATACCGAACAGAGCGTATCTGGCCCACACTGCCCTTCTGCATCTCCAGAAGGTAAGCGACAATCCCGCCGGCTGCGGCGATTGACGCCTCATGGTTTGCAATGATGGATAGGTCATCTATGCAGCCGGATAGGGCGAGCCTCGCATTGTCCAGCGAGAACACCTCTGAGGTTCCCAGCGTCACAGTGCATGCAATGTCCCCGGAGGCAAGCGCCTCGAATCCCTTGATGCCGATGTCGGGGGACACCAGGCATTCGGATGGGGAATACCTCGCTATCTCGCTCTTCAGAAGGCGCTCGGCATCCTGGCCATGGAACTCCGTGGCGGAGAATTCTCCAGTGGATATGTCCACAGCTGCCATGCCGTAATCCTTCCCCTGCCTTGCGATGCCTACCAGGAAATTGTTGGACTGGCCCTGCAGCATGGATTCCTCCAGCACTGTCCCGGGGGAAACGATGCGGATGACATCGCGCTTGACAATGCCCTTGGCCTTCTTTGGGTCCTCCATCTGCTCGCAGATTGCCACCTTGTAACCGGCCTTCACCATCTTGTGGAGGTAGGCGTCCAGCGCATGGTACGGAATACCGGCCAGAGGCATCTTCTCCCCGCGCACCTTGCCCCGGGTTGTGAGGGTGATGTCCAGCACCTTTGATGTAATGACCGCATCCTCCCCGAACGTCTCGTAGAAATCCCCCATCCTGAAGAACAGTATGGTGCCTGGATAATCGGCCTTCATGCGATTGTACTGCTGCATCATCGGCGTGTCATCGACCAGGTTCCGCCCCCCGCCTGCTGATATACCTATAAAAGATATTAAATTGTCTGTAGTCTGTATCTAAGGGCGCGGGCGCAATGTTTCCGCAATCAAAATCTATTTAAGACGTCTCAGCTTGTTATCACCAACATGAAGGCGCTTCAGGCACTTGCCCTGTTCATTGCGGTGGCCATCCTCATACTGCCATCCATATCCGCCCAGTCCATAGAAGAGCCCCGCTTCGTCAACCGCATGATCAGTGATTTTCAGACCCCATCGATAGAGCCGGGCGGTTCGGGCACGTTCCGGTTCAGCGTCAACAACCCGGACCCCATCAACCTCACTGCGGCCATGGAGAATGTCAGCATCGAGATATCCATCTACCATTATGCGACGCTGGAGGAGTCATTACCAGTATCGGAAATATCGAACCCCCCAGTCATCGTGGAATCTAGTGGCACAGCCCTGGAAGTGGACTGCGGCAACATCCAGCCGGGCGCGGAATATCCCGTTGAATTCAACATTGACACGGTGAAGAAGACACCGCATGGCTCGTACTTCTCCCAGAGCAGTTATTTTGTAAGATTCATGCTGGCATTCTCATATCAGGGGGCGAATTTCACAATGGCCTCCAGGGGCCATTTCACGGACCAGGAATGGGAATTGCTGAAAGAAGGGGGCGGCGCGGGGGAGATAAACCGGACATACCTGAAAGAGCTGGGGTATGATGGCATCATCCCCGATTCAGCATTTTCCGTGCGGATACCCATCCCGATGTGGCCTTTCTATGCGCTTGTGGGGCTCACCGCCCTGAGCGGCGCAATGGCCTTCTCCTTCCACGTGCTGGACAACCCCGGGAGATACCCGAAGCTGGAGCTCAGGCTGCTGAGGCTGAGCGGGCGATTGGCCATGTACAGGGCATCAATGAGCAACAAGCTGAAGCATGACAGGAAAAAGATTTGAGGCGAAATATATCAAATACGAAAGATATAAATAGTCTCTCATGCTTGTTGTCCATGGTGAAAAATGCTTGACATGGACGTGATGCTGTACGATTTCCTCCCGAAGATACTGCTGTCCATATTCTGCGGCAGCCTCATAGGCCTGGAGAGGGAGCTCAAGGACAAGCCGGCAGGCATGCGCACCTACATGCTCATATCGGTGGGCGCAACGCTTTTCACAATGGTCAGCATCTATTTCACCGAGCAATGGTCGGGAACTGCGGACCCCCTGAGAGTGACGGCCCAGATAGTCACGGGCGTGGGATTCCTTGGAGCCGGAACGATAATGTTCGCCAGGGGCAGGATCAGCGGACTGACCAGCGCGGCAGCGATATGGACCTCCGCAGCCATCGGCATCACCATCGGACTGGACATGCATATTTTTGCCATCATCGTCACCCTGATGATAGTACTTTCATTGATACTCCTCGGAAAGGTCGAGAGGATGCTTGGGTTGAAGGGCCGGACGCATTACAAGTTCAAGGTCACGATGGATATGCAAGGTGTCCCCGAACTTCAGGATGCGTTGAAAAAGGCGCAAACCAGGCTCAATATATTGGAGATGCAGACCCTGGGAGACAAATGGAGCCTGGTCATCGATGGGAGCATGACACGCTCGGAAAGGCAGAGCTTCAAGAAACTGCTCATGAAGCTGAATGCGGATTTCAAGATGCTGGATGATTGAGACGAAGGTCAATAACTGATTATGTATTCACAGTAGGGGTCTCCGTCAATCGAGCATTTTGTTTTGGTGACAGTCCCTTTCGTTTTTGTGACTTCCAGGGCTCCTTCGCAGACGCCGTGCCACACCTCGCAGGATTCCTTTATCCGGCTCACCTCGTACAGGCGTACTATGATTTCGCCATCCTTGTCGGTGATGGCCTCCACCCGACCATAGGAATAGACCTCGCTGAAATTCTTGGGAAATTTAAGTGCCAGCGTCTTGGGGTCGGCGAATCGCACAAGCCAAGACAGGATGCCCAGGTTGGAAACTATGAAGCGCCCGCACTCCCGGAGATAGCTCTCGCCCTTCTCCCTAGATACCCATCGGAGGATGTTCTCCCTTATGGCATCCTGGTAATAATTCCCATCACGGAACTCGCCCCACAGGCCGATGTCGCTCATGCAGAGGCGGTATCCTTCCTTTCCCCATTTCTTGGTCACGAATGCCATGTAGGTGTTCAATATGCTGCCGCGAACCTTCCGTTCCATACACAACCCCGTTGATGATATGCGATTATGGGATTAATAGCTTTTGCTGTCTCAATGATAAAATGTTATTATTTCATCGAATTTGTCAACAAAAAATCATCAGATGATTGGAATCAGCTTGACATTTGGCGTGCCGCGTTCCAAGTCATTGACTATGCCGTAAATCATGGTCTTCGGCTTGACCCCGTAGATGCAGGGGCATTTGTCTATCGTGATTATCTTCAGGTAAGTGTCTGCCATGTTCATGATCTCCTGGGTGAGCCTCAGCCCCGGTTTCAGAATGCCTATTCCCAGGTCATTGGATATCTTTATCTTTGCCACGGCATCCAGGAGATGCTGGATGGCGACCTCGCCGCCCCTGAGGTATTCAAGGGTGTCGAATCCGGTGAAGTCCATTATGGGCTTGCCATCAAGCCCCCTGAGGAACTCCTGGTTGCTCTTCCAGGTCCTGAGCGCGTCATCCTTGTTCCTGGTGCCCAGGGCCATTATGTAAGGGGATTCGCTCTTGGTTGTGAAGTAATCCGCAATCCGGACATGTTTTTCGAACTGGCCATCCGGGAGAAATGCCTCCAGGTCCTTCTTCAGGGTCTCCGCGTGGTCCCCGCCGGATAGCACCGCGAAAATGCCCTTGTTCTGAGAGATGAAGTTCAGAAGTATCGGAACTACCACGGAATGGTATTCCTCATTGGAAACGTTCTCTTCCACCTCCAGGACATTGTAGCTGCCTGCGGCATACCCGCCCCCGAGCAGATTGTCCAGGTCCTTGGTTCCGGTGCTGTACATGTTCTGATGGTCCAATATCGGCACCCATGGCCTGATGTCTCCGGTGCCCGCCCTGAACGGGTCAAATGTGTTGAAACGCCCATCGTGGAGCGTTACCAGGTAAGACGGCTGGAGTATGCTGGTGCCCCTGAGCTTCTCGAGAGCGATGTTCCTGACCCTGCGGCCTTCCCGGGATTCATAGGTTACCCTGACGACACCATCTACGAGATACTCGAGGTTTGTGGCCTCCCTGCTCTCCAGAACAAAAACAACATCGGCATTGGAGCCTTCAACCAGGTCCTTCTGGATGCAGGTGACAAGCTCCTCATGGTCCAGGCTGTACTTGTTTGTGATGCCTTCCACGCTGTCTATGATTATCATGGATTTTTCCGGCAGATTGGACTCGACCTTGTCGTAGATACGTTCAATCTCCGGCATGCGATTCCTTTCCAGAAGGACCGAGAGCCTTGTCCGGTCGACCTTTGACGGGGGGGCGAGCGGCTCGTCGCTGACGCTCCTGAGGAATTCCCTAGCACTGGTCATCCGCTCAGCGTGTTTCGGGTTCGGCGCCTCCTCGGGCTCCTCCGGCACAAGATGCTGAAGCAGGATGCGGCTGGCATCGATAATCCGGCTCTTCATCTCCTCTTTCTCAAGCCAGGGGAACTGCCTGAACAGGGCCTGGTCCGACACCCTACTGGAGAGGTAGAAGCTTTTCTGCGGGTCTGCCAGGTCCTCGAGCAGCTGCAATGCCATTGTCGTCTTGCCGGAGCCTGCGGGGCCCTTCACAAGAAGAGAGCGCCCCCCGGATTTGCCGAAGAACGTCCTCAACTCGCCCGGTATGGATATGTGATTTGAGTTGGGCTTATTCATTTTGCATCAACTCTCTGATCTTGATCTCGGCCTCGGTCGCCTTTTTATCCAACTGAGCCACGTCCATCTTTTTACTCATGAGAACGAGAATCGCCTTTCGACCCAGACTTCTCGTTACCATGCAACCTTCGGGACCGGATTCCACGCTGACTTTCACGGGTTTGTTCCACCCGCTGCCAGTGAAAATAACCTCCGATGCGCCGAATATGGTCGCGGACAGAGTGGCTATGGTCTCTGCTGATGCACCTGCTGGCAAATGCCATGCGATAGGCGCCCCGCTGCGGGTGATGACCGCGGAGATTTCAACGCCTTGCTCGTTTGCTAATTTGTCAAGTTCACTTGTTAATTCTGCAGCTACGGACATGATACTGCCCCCTATAATGGAGTCCCGAGATGCACCTCACGTTATATAAGGATTTGTGTAAACTACCAGCCCCTAAAGTGGCTGGCGTTGACGCTTGATGGTATCGTCAGGATGATTCGGGGCTGGAAGTTTACCCATGATAAGTTATATGCCGAATCAAGATTCGGCAAACCCATTTTGAAATATCAAAATGGAGCATGCCTGTTCATCGAAGCACAATGGCTTCGATTTGCTTTGTTGTCATAAGTACGGCATGCAACGACCTATCACGCTTATTGCCCCTGGCACAGGGCATTAATTCCCGCGGGCGTGACATTTGGCATCGGGCATTCAGAACCTCCGAACAGGCGAAAGATGCGCTCGCCCTATAATTCATACGAAACTTTTTATATATTGGTATTTGTTAAGGGTGACAAGTTGTGGACACAGGATGTCCGCAAAATTGTTAGGCAGGTGAATGGATGAGTTCCATTGTAAAAGAGGTATTGGCCCGTTCCGTCCCGGAAGTGTCGCATCAGGAAGCCCCGACCGAGTACCGTGTCGGAGGACAGAGTGCGGAAGACGAGGAATTAGAGCGCATACTGGCAGGTCTGAAGACCAACATCAAGATTGTCGGATGCGGCGGCGGTGGAAGCAACACCGTGAACAGACTGGTAGAATCAGGAATCATGGGCGCCGACCTGTATGCCATCAACACTGATGCCCAGCATCTTCTCACGGTTCATGCACCACATAAGATACTTATCGGGCGAAGGTCCACCAAGGGCCTCGGCGCCGGTGCATTGCCCCAGATTGGGGAGGAAGCAGCCAGAGAGGCCGAGGAGGAGATTCGCGCGGCGCTTACCGGCGCCGACATAGTATTCGTCACCTGCGGACTTGGCGGCGGGACCGGAACAGGCTCTGCGCCATTCGTTGCCGCTGTCGCCAAGGAGATGGGCGCACTGGCAATCGCCATCTGCACATCGCCTTTCAGGGCGGAGGGCAGCATCAGGATGGAGAATGCGGAATACGGGCTGGATAAGCTCCGCTCTGTCGCGGATACCGTCATTGTCATACCCAACGACAAGCTGATTGAGCTGGTCCCGAGACTTTCCATCAATGCGGCCTTCAAGGTCGCTGACGAGGTTCTCATGAGGTCCATCAAGGGCATCACCGAGGTCGTGACCAAGCCCGGGCTTGTGAATCTGGATTTCAATGATATTAAGACGATTATGAGGGGCGGCGGCGTGGCCATGATAGGCCTTGGCGAGAGCGACGGCGAGGACAGGGCCATTGAAGCAGTGAACGAGGCCATCGATTCCCCGCTCATAGATGTGGACATCACCGATGCCACCGGAGCCTTGATAAACGTCACTGGCGGACCGGACATGTCCATCGCCGAGGCTGAACAGGTTGCCGAGGTCGTGCAAACCAGGATAAGCTCCAATGCGAGGATCATCTGGGGAGCCGCCGTGGACCCGGCACTCGAAGGAATGATAAGAGTCATGATTGTGATCACTGGAGTGAAGTCCAACCAGATGTTTGCCAAACATGATGTCAGGAGGGGTAAGGACATAGGTGTGGACCTCATCAAATAGGCCAGCACTTCCTCATAACAGGTGAACACATGGTGGACATTGTCGAAGAATCATGGAAGATACAGCACCGTATCGAGAATCGCGCCAAGAATTTCGGAAAGGGCAAGTACGGCCGCGTTCTGAAGATGGCAAGGAAGCCGGAGAATGATGAATATGTCAAGGTCCTGCAGATAGTGAGCATCGGGCTCATTCTCATGGGCGGCCTTGGCTTCCTGATATACTGGCTGTGGTCGGTGTTCCCCACGTATTTCTGATTGATGAGGTTATTACATGTCACTGCTCGAAGATTTGAACAAAAAAGAACCGGAACAAAACCCGAATGCTGTTGAAGCGCAATCCCCCACACAGGAGGCGAGGAAGCTGAAATTGACCTGCGAGGGAGATGAGAAGCGTTCCATCACCACCGGAATCACTTCGGATTACAATATTAAAATCGCATACGAGGGGTCGAGGCCGGACAAGTTGAAACTGGCAGTGAACATCATTCATGATTCAACGCTTGGGGACCGCGGCGCCGAATGGGTCGTGGTCATTGACCTCAAGGAACCGAAGCTATGGGAGGTCACAAGGACAGGCGTCATGGACCGGGACATAGATATATCTCCGAATCAGACCCGGGCTTTCGTGCTGAAGGTCAGTTCTCCCAAAGGTGCCAGGTACGGCGACGCGATAAATGTGGTGATCACAACCACGTCCATATCCGACCCGGCTTTGTCCGATTCCATGACGACGAGGACAACCGCCAAACAATCAGTTCTCGCCATAAAAACGCAGATAGGCCATGAGAAAACCGTCGCGGACACGCTCTCTGCCAGGGCCAAGGACATGGGCGTGCTTTCGATACTCTGCCCTGCCCCGCTGAGGGGCTACGTACTGGTCGAGGCCATGAACACGGACCGCCTGGAGGAGACCGTCAGGGGGATAAAACGCGCCCGCGGCATAGTGTCAGGCGAGATGAAGATGGAGGAGATTGAGCATTACCTCACCCCGAAGGCACTGGTCTCGGGAATAATCGAGGGCGACATCGTCGAGTTGATAGCGGGGCCGTTCAAGGGCGAAAAGGCCAGGGTCCAGCATATAGACGAGAACAAGGAAGAAATCACGGTCGAGCTGTTCGAGGCCCTGGTGCCCATACCGGTCACCGTCAAGGGCGACAGCGTCAGAGTCATAGGAAAGGAGAAGTGAACACATGCCAGAAGTTGTAGAAGTGCTGGTTGACGGCGGAAAGGCCACACCCGGCCCGCCGCTGGGTCCCGTGCTGGGGCCGATGCAGGTCAACATAGTCGAGATAGTGAAAGTCATCAACGAGAAGACGAAGGCATTCGCGGGAATGAAGGTGCCGGTCAAGATTACCATAGACCCGAAGACCAAGGCATTCGACATCTCCGTGGGAACCCCACCCACAAGCGCATTGATAATCAAGGAGCTGAAGATAGAGAAGGGCTCCGGCGCCAACACCACCAACAAGGTCGGCAACCTCACCATCGAACAGATGATAAAGATAGCCAACATGAAGGAGTCCGCCATCCTGGGCAAGACCCTGAAGAACCGGTGCCTGGAAGTCGCCGGCACATGCGTATCCATGGGCATCACAGTCAACGGCGAGGACCCGAAACAGGCCCAGTTCATCATGAAGAGCGGAGCTTGGGACAAGCACTTCCGGTAATCTCATCGTTTTCAGAATGATGATTACCGGCCTTTCAAAGACTTTGGGAGAATACGTTCACAAAATGACTATCAACGAGGCAGAGCCTCGTCTTAGTCACGGCCAAGTATGTCCGTTCCTACCCACGGCGAATGCTCTTTATTGCTGGTATTCAGTTAACGCATTCACCAATTGGTTCTTTTTTGTTTGTTTTATGGCGCTGATTCAGTTGATGATTGTTTTCGCGCCATCGTCGAATGCGGCGGTATTGTTTGATGTGAGTTGCATTCAACTTATAGGATGGGAATTCTGTACCGCTAATATATCTTTCGGAAATTCATATGTCTTAACCTGGCCAATCCCTTCTTCGCCCCCCGGCACGCATACCGCCATGCCCCCGCCCCATCCCCGGATAAATTTTATTACCATCCCGGCCTATGGGCCTGCGGGGCGATACTTTGCAGGACAGGGTAGGCAAACAGGTGAGCATGGAGATACAGAGGATGCTGGGCAGGGAGCTCGGAGAGCTGGGCGTATCGGTTTTCAGGAAGCAGTGCGCCGAGATGAACATCAAGCCGGAGCAACTCCAGCTGAACGACCTGCTCGACCTATCCCAGAGGATGATCCGGGCGCTTCGGCCCACAATGGGGAATGACGCCGCCCAGAAGATAGGGAAGGAGATACAGAAGTTCAAGATTCTCAGCGAGCTGAAGGACATAAAGCGGGACACAACGCCCTTCGCGGAGAGGCGGGAGCTTGACGCCTACGCAAAGCTTGGCAACATCGCCTACACCATCGGGGACTGGGACGATGCCCTGGAATATTACGGGAAGGTAAGAGGGCTTGGCGGGAAGTTCAAAGATTCCGTCAAGATTGCCGAGGCATACAGGATTGAGGGGCACATCTACAAACGGCAGAGCAGGTGGGCCGATGCATTGAAGGCCTTTGAAGCGGGAATCGGCGCCCTGGAAGGAACGGATAACCCCGCGGGAATCTCAGATGCCCACAGGGGGATGGGATATGTGCACTGGCGCATGGGCGATTATGCGCGGGCGAAGGAGAACTTCGAGATAGCGATGAAGCATGCGGAAAAGTCCGGCGACAAGGTCATGATTGGCATGGTGCACATCGAATGGGGCCTCGTGTACAGCGACCTGGGGGAGCTTGAGGAAGGCGTGGGGCATTACAAGGAGAGCATCGAGATACTCGAGGATGCAAGAGAGTACCAGCAGCTCTCAAGGGCCTACAACAACCTGGGGGACACCTACCTCCAGAAGCAGGACTGGGACAATGCCATCAAATATTTCGACCTGTGCAAGGCATCCGCCGAGAAGATGAACCACCTGAACATGACCGGCTGGAGCCTCTTCAACTCCGCGGAAGCGCTCTCCATGTCAGGAAGGCCGGATGAGGCCATACCCAAGTGCGAGCAGGCGATAGAAATCCTGGAGAAGCTGCACGACCATGTTGGCGTTTCAGCGGCCTACCGGAATCTCGGGCTCGCGTACCGGTTCAAGAAGGAGTGGAAGAAGGCCGAGGAGAACTTCAGGGAGGCCGAGACCAGGCTGGACAGGATCAACTCACCGTTCAACACAGCGCACCTTCAACTCGAATGGGGCATCATGTGCGCGGCCAAGGGGGACAAGAAGGGGGCCAAAACACACCTGGGCAAGGCCGCGGAGACATTCGAGAAGCTTGGCGCCAAGAAATACCTGGAAAGGGCGCGGGAAGCGCTGGATAAATTGTAATCCATACTGTCAGGGTCTAGGGTAAAGGGTCTAGCTTGGTTATTGATTCTTAGGGTCTAGGGTTCAGGGTATAGGAGCGGCAATTTATTGCCGCGACTAAGCCTAATCTCCGACTAGGCGCTAGGAGTGGCAATTTATTGCCACGACTAAGCCGAACTTTAAGTTCGGCAATAGGGTTGCTTGGATAAGTTAACGGAACTGGCCGTTTCAAGGCCAGTTCTAGACCCTATGCCCCTAGCCCCTAGACCCTATCAGCGTTTGTAGCCAAACTTCCTGAGAAGTTCGTGGCGGTCCTTTGCGTCATCAGGCCCCTCGATGCCCTTCGGCACCTTGCCATCGATGACGCCCAGTATTCCCCGCCCCGACTCGGTCTCAGCAATTACCACTTCCACCGGGTTGGCGGTGGCGCAGAATATGTTGCAGACCTCCGGGACCATTTTTATGGCACCCAGGACGTTGATGGGGTAGGCATCCCGCATGGCCAGGAAAAATGTGTGGCCGGCGGATATGGCCAGCGCGTTCTCCGCAGCGAGTTTTTTCAGTTCCTCGTCCGTTCCCTCGACGCGAATCAGTTGATGGACGCTGGCCTCGCAGAATGCGACTCCGAACTTGATTCCCGGCACCGAGTTCACCATGGCCTCGTAGATGTCCTCGGCGGTCTTAATGAAATGCGACTGGCCTATGATTATGTTCAGCTCTTCCGGGTTCTTGACCTTGACGACTTTGAGTTCCAATATTTCACCACGGAGGAATGGCAATGGGCAGTAATAACTATTTCGCTGCAAGTTTCTGTTTCCGCTCGCGGTACAGGGCGCGGCACTCATCATCTGTCAGCCTGCCCTTTTTTCGGGCAGCTCTCAGCCGTGCACTGTAATCCGCCAGCTTGACCGAGGGGTGGTCCGCGTCCGGCACTATCTTTTCCAGGTTGCGTATCCTGCCGATGGACAGCGCGACTACCGCGGTCAGCAGCGTTCCGATGCCACAGAGAATCATTATCAGCCTCATGCCGGAGCCTATTTCATTTCCCAGCAGCCAGCCGAATGTACTGGCCAGGAATCCAGTACCTGCCATTCCGGGCTCGAACACCATGTCGGCCAGCGGCCCGGCTATGACCATGCCCACGGCTCCCGCTGACATTGCGATGAAGCCCCTTGCCCCGAAAACGCGGCCCTGCTTGTTGGGTTCCACCTTGGATTGCCATATGGCCTGGCTGGAGCCCCAGACGAACGGCCCGGAGAATGACGTGATGAATGCGGCTGTGGCCCACAGGGGGGTGCCAGTTACCATTCCGAACAACGCCATGCATATCCCTTCGAATATTATGCCTACCATAATCATCAGGACCTTCCGCTCCTTTGAGCCACCCCAGGCAGACATTATGATGCCGCCTATCAGCCCGCCCACGCCGGAAACGCCCATGACGGATGCGAGCGCAACCTTGTCGCTCATGGTGACCGCGAGAATCATGGGGGCCAGCAGAACCATGCCAATGTTGCTGAAGAAATTCGTGCTGAAGTATGTCAGCTGAAGGCCGAGCAGGGATTTCCTCTTGAATATGTACCTGAAACCGTACATGGAGTCGCGCCAGAGCCCCCTTAGGCCTTTGCCGAGGTCGCGCGCCTTCTCGGGCTGCGGTATTCTGGCAACAATCAAAACAGTGACAGCAAAGCTGAAGGTGACCATGTCAATCACCAGTATGCCTGACAAACCGACCCAAACCAGCATAACTGCCGCTATGGGGGCGCCGAATATCTGGGCCACGGAGCCGGCCAGGCCAAGCATGGAAGCGGCACGGCCATAGTGTTTCTTCTCCACCATCATGGTCACCGCGGCAGAGAAGGCCGGGAAGTGGAATGACGAGAACGCGCCGACGACAATTGAAATCAAGTACAGATGCCATATCTCCAGAGCCCCTGCCGAGTACAGCAGGAAAGTGGCTATGGTGCCCATGCCGGCCATCAGGTCGGAAATGATTATGGTGGCCTTGCGGTTCCACCGGTCCACCAGTGCGCCGGCAAATGGTTCGAGCAGAAGCTGGGGGGCGAATGCGAAGAATCCCATGAGGGCGAGCGCGGTCGCCTGCCCGGTCTCCAGCCAGGCCCAGTACATCAGGCCGAACCGGACCATGGAGGTGCCGAGTATGGATACTAATTGACCTACCCAGATGAGGGAGAACACGCCCATGCCGTTTCTTTTTTCCTGGTCGTTCATTGCAACGCCTTTAACAATTTCATACCATAAAATGTGGGCAGGGTATTTAAAGAAGGTGGAAATATTTGCTCAAACTGCATTAATGATGGAAGCGGCAAGGGGATTTGATACCGCGATGCCCTGCCTGCACTAGGATTGTAGCTACCCAGGATTTTATTAACATCAATTCGAGCAAGCGGAATTTTGAACTCGCCGAT
>JAWOHM010000094.1:0-8921 GCA_046485165.1 Thermoplasmata archaeon | reverse complement strand
CAAACACCTCCACGGTGCCGCCGCATACGCCGAC
Source organism: Thermoplasmata archaeon (assembly GCA_046485165.1). Classification (GTDB taxonomy): domain Archaea; phylum Thermoplasmatota; class Thermoplasmata; order SG8-5; family SG8-5; genus UBA147. The sequence goes on along the minus strand of JAWOHM010000094.1, from coordinate 8,887 downwards.
GTCGCCGCGCTTAGGATCAGCCATGTTGTATTCAAGCAGGCGCGGCTTGCCATCGTTTAGGGCCTGCAACGCCTCTTGGTAGACGCGGTTTTCCAGTTCCCCGCCACCGACCGTGCCGATGAAACGGCCGTCTTCGTAGACCAGCATTTTGCTGGTGCTGTGTCGCGGCGTGGACCCCTGGCTGCGCACCACGGTGCAAAGTGCGGCGGGTTCGTTCTTGGTTTCGAGTTCAGCGAGAGCCTGGTAGATTGATATCATTTCTAGAATGTGAACCCTTTATTTTTACCGTCCCAAGGAAAAAAACAGCACAATATTACCTCTACAACAACCCGATAACCATCGACCCGAAGGTCCACATCGCCAACGAGACAGAATCCGTCACAATGACAATCGAGCTTTCAGACAACGGAACCGCGAAGGCAAAGATTCTGAGCGGCATCCATTACGTTATGAACAACTCCTATGACAATTACACGGTCATTGTCCCAATGGGTCCGTCCGGCGGCAGAGACACCACAATAAAATTCAGCGCCGCGGATTCCACCGACAAGATTGGAGACATAACCAAGGCCAACTTCACCTGGCACTTCGGTGACGGAGATATTGGCTACGGAATGAAAGTGGAACACAATTACACCAACGCATCCTTCACAGGCGAACTCAAAGTCAAACTGGAAATCACGGAAACCGGAGGAAACAATACCAACAGGACCATCACGGTATTCGTGGACGACCAGGACCCGGTAGCCCGCATCAGCGCCGATGTCACGGATTCGGCAAACATGTCTTTCGAAGGCAACGTCCTGACTGTCCCGGAGGACATGCCGGTGACCTTCAGCGGCGTTTATTTCACAGATGCCGAGGGCATGGGCGACCGAACTATTGAGGGAACCGCATCATACGATGACATCAAATCCGGCGACAGGAAGGGCATCATAGAGAAATGGTACTGGTCCTGGGGCGAGGAGGATTCCTTCGACGAGACCGTCACAAACGAAGGAAGCAACAACATCACCCACACATTCAACACACCGGGCACGTACACAATCAACATGATTGCCACGGATGTTGTCGGCCGCGAGAGCGCCACCAATGCCACATGGACCGTGAACGTCCTGGACAAAACCGCACCGACTGTCGATTTCAGCATCAAGAATGCGACCGGCGTTGTTGTGACAGAGGTCATCGAGGCAAAATCGTTCCAGTACAACGCATCCCTTACAACGGACAACTCCGACGAACTTGCAAACCTGACATTCAAATGGTCCTTCGAGGTTGACGGAGAAACAACCAGCTTGACCGGATTGGCAGCCAACTTCACCTTCACCACTGTGGGCACGTACAATGTGACATTGACGGCTACAGACACATCGAACAACTCCGCGAACAAAACAACAATCGTTCATGTCAACCTCGCTTCGAGGCCGAACATACTCATGAAGCTCCAAACGATGATATTCAACCCCAAGCCGGGAACAGCTGGAAAGGCCATGAGCATCTCGGTCAACATAACGAACGACGGACAGGTGGACGCCACCGGCATAACCACAACATTCTACATCCGCAACGCGGACGGCACGGACAAAGAGATAGGAACCGCAACCACGGCAACACTGGCAACTGGCGAGACTGCAACCCCGACAATATCCTGGACCCCGAACAAGAAGGGCGAATTCACCATCTGGGCCAACTCCACATGCGCCGGCGAGCACAGCTCCCAATGGTGGGACAACAAGATTGACGATTTCAGCGTGCAGAAAGTCACAGTCGACGAGGCACCCTGGGTCATGCCCGCAATAATAGTGGGCATCGTGGTCGTCATAATCGTCGTGTTCCTCGGAATGAGATATTTCATGAAGAGCGGCACCAAGGAAGAAGAGTCCGGCGAGAAGAGAAAGAAGCGGTAACCTTCGAGAATGCGGCTGGCCTCCGGGCCAGCCGTTCCTTTTCAATTTATAAATCTGAGCATCAGAAAGGTTTTTATATTCAGTCATTGATTATTATCATGACGAATCGCGGCTGAAAGGAGAATTGGAATGGAAAAGAAAATTCACCTGCAGGTGGATAGGAAAGACGACAAGATAAGCCTTCGGGAGGTCATAGAGATGATCTCCGACATCCAGGCAAAGAACCCTGACCGCGAGGTCTTCTGGGATGGCGATGCCAACGCCATATGCAGCCGGAAGAGAGCGTCAGGACTTTAGGTTCCAGTCATCCCGGCCATACTTACTTTCAATAAATTCTGCGATAGTATCTTTCTCGTATTTCGAGAATGTTGCCTGCTGGAACTCCGCGCCAAGAGCGGCTTCAAAGCCATGCAACATAGCGGACTTCACCTCTCCGATGGCCGGCTCATGCCCCAGCGCTTCGGCCAGGGATATGACGTAATTCGAGGGTTCCAGGCCCCTGGAATGCACCTTCTCAATGTCTGCTCTCAAGGCCCCTATCATCATGTCTGTGCGGTTCCTCAGTATCAGGGTGCCATGCTGGAGCACAATGCCCCAGCGCCTCATCTGGGCGCTTCCGGATATCTTCCTTCCGCCAACAAGGACATCATTCGCGGGCTTGAAAACCGAGGCGACGCCGAGCTCTTTCAATGCCAGGACAACAGCCGAGCACACCTTTTCCATGGTCGCTTCCCGGTTCGGTGACTCCTCTTCACCCATGGCCAGGCCATATATCAGATGGCCTGAATCGGTGTAAATGGCGCTGCCACCCGTGACCCTTCTCACGACATGGATGCCATTTGCCCGGCAGAAATCCAGGTCTATGGACTCACTTACCTTCTGGAAGTACCCCAGCGAGACTGTCGGGTGCTTTCTCCGGTATAGATGGAGGGTGTTCGGCGCAAGTCTCTTGGACCGGGCCAGCGCCATGGCCTCGTCAGCCGCCACCGTGAATGTTGGCTCCGAAAGGTCCGAATCGATAAACCGCCATTTCATGGAGAGGAGAAGATGCTACACATATATTAAAATTCAATTTTGACCCCATTTGCCACGTAGGCGCCTGAATGCATTGACCAGCAGGACCGGAAGCACTATCCACATCAGAATCACAAGGTAGAATGCATCCGTGTAACTTATCAGGAACATCAGCGATACAAAAATGAAAAATATGACCACCAGCGCGGGAAAGGCCTTTTTGATGACCACAAGGGAGAATGGGGCTGCCGTTGCCACGGTCCCGGATAAGCGCTTAATGATATAATGGTAATGAAAAGGTTTAAAGAGAGGCAGCAATTATCCACGGTCGTTCAATAGGATAAGAGGTATTCAAATGAAAATTGAAATCCTGGAAAGATCGGACAAGGAAGTGTACATACAGATGGACATCACCGACATGACCCTGCTCCACCCCCTGGTCGAGGAACTCATTAAGGACAAGAACGTGGATATCGCGGAATACAAGATAGGCCATCCGGAACTTGACAAGCCTGTCCTTCACGTAAGGACGAAATCAGGGAAGCCGGAAACAGCCATCAAGAAAGCCACGAAGAACATGGTCGATTCATACACGGACCTGAAGACCGGATTCGAAAAGAAATTCTGAGCCGGCCGAACATCGGACATGCAACCGTAACATGACACTCACAGAATCGGGAGAGGCGGAACGCAATATCGGCCTCGAATGCTTTTTAACGCCCGATGCGGGCATCGGCGGCAGGCTTCGGGCAGAGCCGGAGGATTTCATAGTCGAGGAGATGTCCATTCTCCCGATAGAGGAATCCGAAGGAGTCAACACCGCAGCCATCGTGCGTGCAAGGTACTGGGAGACCAACCGCCTGGTCAGGGAATTCGCGAGGAGGCTCCGGATAAGCAGGAAGAAGGTCATGTTCGCCGGAACGAAGGACAAGAGGGCTGTCACCACACAGCTGTTCGTCCTGGGCGCGCCCCTGTCCGAGGTCAGGAACGTTTCCATCGCGGATGTTGATTTCATAAAGATGTATCCCACGAATGCCAACATCAACATGGGGAATCTCCTCGGGAACATATTCGACATACGATTGAAAGATGCAGATGTGGGCATAGATGATGCCTTGGACACATGCCACAGCGTCAAAGAGCAACTGGATGCGCTGGGCGGGTTCCCGAACTTCTTCGGCGTCCAGAGGTTCGGCGCGGTTCGACCGATCACCCATATCATAGGCAAGCACATGACCAGGAAGGAGCCCGAGAAGGCAGTCATGAGCTATCTGTGCCACCACAGCCCCTACGAGCATGAGGAGGCCAGGGAGGCAAGGAAGGCGCTGGCTAGTTCCGGAAACATTGCACAGGCCCTTCATGATTTTCCGGACGACCTCAGTTTCGAAAAGGCCATGATGAACCACCTGGTCGTGCACCCGGAGGATTTCGTAGGCGCGCTTGGCCAGCTTCCGCAGAATTTATTGATGATGTTCATACATGCATACCAATCATATCTCTTCAATCGGATGATATGCGAGAGGATGAGAAGGGGCATTGCCCTGAACGCGCCTGTCGAGGGCGACCTCGTCCTGAAGAGGGATAAGAATGGGCTGCCTGACCATGATAACTGGGTGAAGGCAGATTCCAGGAACATGCCCAGGCTCGCCGAGCTCGCGAGCCAGGGAAAGGCCTTCGTCAGCGCCACCCTTTACGGAATGGACTCGGAGTTCGCGGGCGGGGAGCAGGGCGAGATAGAGGCCATGATAATCGAGCAGGAAGGCGTGAGGGGCAAGGATTTCATTCTCTCGGAATACGAGAAGCTGGGCTCCCATGGGACCAGGAGGGAGATGCTTGCCCCGTACAAGAATTTCAATCTTGCTGCGGAGGGCGATGCCATCCGGTTCAAGTTCAAACTAAACAAAGGTTGCTATGCCACCACGCTTTTAAGGGAGTTCATGAAGGCCGGCGAACTGACCAAATATTAATATGGGGCCGGGAGTACTGCATAACCATGTTCGAATTGAAGGACAGGGACGGCCTGGCAAGGATAGGGACCCTGACCACCCCGCACGGGAGCATTGAGACCCCGACGCTCCTGCCGGTCATCAACCCAAATCAGATAACCATCTCCCCTGCGGATATGCGGGAGAAAATCGGCATTCAGGCCATCATCACGAACTCTTACATCATCAGGAAGAGCGATAGGTTGAGGGAAGCCGCACTGGAAAAGGGGCTTCATCACCTGGTGGGATTCGACGGGCCGATAATGACAGATTCGGGCACATTCCAGTCCCATATGTACGGCGAGGTTGACCTGGAGCCGCTGGAAATCATCGAGTTCCAGAAGGCCATCGGTTCCGACATCGGGACAGTGCTGGACCTGTTTTCCGAGCCGGAGGATTCCCGTGAGAAGGCGGAGACAGACCTTGCAGAGACCATAGCCAGGACGCGGGTTTCCGCTGAAAATAAGGGCAGTATGATGCTTGCCGGACCAATCCAGGGCGGCCGTTTCACCGACCTGCGGGAGCACGCAGCCAGGGAGATGTCGAAAATAGGATGCGACATCCATCCGATAGGCGGCGTGGTTCCGATGATGGAGAAACAGATGTATCACACGCTGGTCGATGCGGTGCTCAGCGCGAAGAGATGCCTGGACCCCTCAAGGCCGGTTCATCTTTTCGGTGCCGGCCACCCCATGCTGTTCTCCCTTGCAGCGCTCATGGGCTGCGACATGTTCGATTCATCCGCATACGCCAAGTTCGCCAGGGAAGGAAGGATGATGTTCTCCGACGGCACAAGGTTCATCGACGAGCTGAGGGAACTGCCCTGCCACTGCCAGATATGTTCCGCCCATACCGCCGCAGAACTGAAGGCAAGCCCTTCCAGGGAGAAACTCCTGGCCCTGCACAACCTTCACGTCTCATTTTCAGAGCTGAGGTCTGTGAAACAGGCAATACATGAAGGAAGATTATGGGAGCTGGCCGAGTCAAGGTGCAGGGCGCACCCGGCCTTGCTGGACGGCCTCAAATGCCTGAAGAAGCACAATGAGATGCTGGAGAGAGTCGAACCGCTCTCCAGGGACCTGGCATACCTCTACACATCCCCGGAATCGTATCACCGGCCGGTCGTGACACGCCTGAGAAAGCGCATACTGGAGAGGTATGAGCCACAGGCCAGCAGCGCGGAGATAATGTTCCCGGACGCCACCCGGCCATACTCCAGGACGTTCGCCGAGCCCATCAGGATGGCCCTGGAAAGGACCAATGCACATTTCTGGGCAGACTCGATTTTCTGCCCGGTGCCGCTGGAGCTGGACGAGATGTACCCCATATCGCAATCAGTCATACCGGACAACCTGGATGCCGATGTCGTGGCAGAGAAAGAGAAGGTCTTCGGGAAGTTCATTGAACGGGGATTGTTCGGAAGCCCGCCGAGGCCCTGGAACGGCGCGGAGACCATTGATGGGCTGCCGGAAAGAACGGGCGATAATCCCGATTCAAACATCCAACGCGTGAAAGCTGTGGCCGACATGCAGTTCGGCAGGGGCGCGGGCAATGCGCTGCTGAAAGGGGACGTGAAACTCGTCCTCTCGAAGAACACGGACCGCATCAGAAACGTCCTGGTCGATGGCGCCCACATCCTGTCGATGAGGGCGGGCGATGGCTTCTTCACCCTGAAACCGGCAGGCGGCCAGATACTCAAACAGGCATTCAAATCACCGAAACTTCGCGTCATCGTGAACCCTGATTCCGCCGAGTTCAACCGCCAGGGCAGGAACGTGTTCTGCGGTTTTGTCCTGGACGCAGACCCGGGCAATAGAGCAGCAACAGAGAAATCAGGAAGCCGTAAATCGCCGTGGATTGGGCAACCCCTGCGCCGATGAGCATGAGGGTGTTGATCTGCCCGGAAACCGCCGGCTGGCGTCCGATACCCTGGCAGGCAGTGCCGGCCGGTAGTCCGGCACCGATGCCGCAGCCGATGGCGGAAAGGCCCATGGACAACCCGGCACCCATGTAAGCCCAGGCAGTGAGCAAAGATTTTCCCTCAACGGGGCTGAACAGGAGCAGCATGGCGATCACCAGGCCGAAGATGCCGGCGGTTTCCGCCACGGCCTGCCCCACGAGCATGGTTTTCAGTATGTCACCGACCAGATTGGGTCTAAACGAAAGGGTCTCGTTTGCTTTTCCAGCGGTGTACCCCTCGCCGATGGCCGCGCCGATGGCCGCAAAACCGACGGAAATGCCCGCTCCCAAGACAGATGCGGCTTTAATCCATTCAATACCTGTCATTTTATTTTACCTGTACTGCAATATATACCAAGGTTAACATCGTAAAAACAAATGCCTGAATGGCGCCCACGAATATGCCGAAAAATGCGTTGAGAAACGGCGGGATGAGCACGCTGTAAACAAGATAGGACACCACCAGGATGATGATGGAGCCGCCCATGATATTGCCGAAGAGACGAAAGGAAATAGATACCACCTTTGCCAGTTCGCCGATGACGTTTAAGGGCATCATAAAAAAAAACGGGTCAAAATAGGCCTTGATATAGGCTTTCCAGCCCTTGGTTTTAATTCCAAGGTAATGGGAAATGAAAAAGCCCATAATGCCAAGGCTTAAAGGGGTGTTCAGGTCTTTGGTCGGTTCGTGCATGTGCGGAATAATACCGATCCAATTGGACAGGAGCAGAAACATGAACAGAGCGCAGATCAGGGGCGCGTATTTTCTGCCAAGCTCCTTTTCCAGGGCGTCTTCGGTTAGGGCATAAAGCTGGGATACAAAGAGTTCCCCGATGATCTGGAACGGACGGGGAATGATGTGTTTTCGGCTTGCCGCCAGAAACCCGAAGATCAGAAGGATGCTCATGACAATCCAGGTCATGATGATCACTTCGAGGTTGAAGGTCAGATTATGCCCGAAAAACGGAATGATGAGTTGATGAATTCTGCCTAAATCTTCCATGATAAGTTTTTATGCGGTTTTTTGAGTTGAGGGATAAATCAGGCGGATGACGCCATCCGCCAGAATGACCAGTTGAATCATAAAAAGTCCGCAGACCGTGGCCGCCAAATTCAATTTATCCAGTTTAATGGCCATCACGATGGGGATTGCCATCAATCCGTATCGCAGAAAGATGGACAAAAAAGACAGGGCCATGGTTTTGTTTTTGGTCTGGCCGATTTTCAGGGGAAGCGATTCGCCCATTAATATAAAATTGAGGATGCTGAATATTGTTCCCAGAATCAGGCCTTTTCCGATGGGTTTTGCCTCCAGCAGAAAAAAGGCAATTCCCACCAATATGGCCAGCGTAATGGCCAGGGAACAATATTTTTGCTGGGCTTGTCTGATTTTTTCCACGTTACTTGTCTTTGTCTTCGAATATTTCCATAATCTGCCGGTAGACAACCACGCCGCCGCCGATCACTCCGAGAACCGTAAAAAGGCTTACAAAGATTCCCTTGATGCCCAGCCACTTGTCGATTTGAAAACCGACAAAGAAACAGAAAGCAATGCATCCCGCCATGGTGAGCCCGAGCTGCATAACGATCTGCATGTTTTCCGCCCAAGGCTGATTTTTTTTATAATCAAATATTTTTTTATTCATCGCAGGGCATATATATAGGATGAATTTGTTTTGTGGGTTTGATAACAGATTATGGTTTTCGCCGTCAAGGAAATAATCAAAAAATTTTATATATTAATATCAATTAGATAGGGGGATGGCGCCTGGAATGGAAAAGGGGTGTAATGAAAAAAAGCAAATACTGAGAAAGAATCAGGAGGTGCCCAGAATCTGCGGAATCGCTCTCGCAAGCTGACTCTGCATGAAAAATCCATTGCTTTCCGGAGACATCATACCGATAAATTTAAAATTACCCTGCTTGTACACGTCGGAGGTCATCATGACGACAACGGCTTTTTCCGTATGGACCGTCAATCCCGTGCATCGGTTGAGCCCCTTCTGACTGACGGTTTTGCTG
>JAWOHM010000031.1:0-6355 GCA_046485165.1 Thermoplasmata archaeon | reverse complement strand
TGACCAATCAGGGCCTGAGCTCTTTGAGTGGTACGGAACTGATCACGCAATTGGAAGCATCTTTAAGCATCGAGATCGGACCGGAAATCCTTTTCGAGTATGGTAAGCCCCATCTGCTCCGCTATCTGGCTCACGGTCATGTCCTTCACCCTGAGCAGGTAAATCATCTTCCTGCGGGTCTCATCGGCAAGAAGCTGAAACGCTTCCGGGTCGGTAATCATTTTCACGGTCTGCATTTTATCACCAGATAGTATATGTTTTAACACCAATATAAAGATTTCGGTTATGCAAACGAAAGTTTTATTAACTACAACGTCTATATACCAAATGCCCGTTTGGGTGGTGAAAATATGTGTGGTGACAAGAAAAACAATCGGTTGGAAATGGTGCTGGATATAAGAACGAGCGTCCTCCGGCTGGTGGTGGATACGGTGAGCGGCAGGGTGCTGGTCACCGCGCCCCTGAATCGGCAGGACGAGCCAAGCGTGGAATACACGGTGCGCGGGAGGTTCTGCACATGATGGGCTTCGAATCCCTTTCAGCACTGTACAGGCCGACATCCCTGGCATCAGGAAAGAATGACCGTGCATGGCTTCAGGCAGAGATTGCCTATATGCAGTCAGAGGCCAGCAGGCAGATGCCGAAACGCGGATTATACCGTTTCGGGATCCTGAGAAGGGCGGCGGCAAGGTTCGTGGCCCTTCTCTTCTGATTGTTGAAATCGGCATGCAACAAGGAATGTCCCCGCTCCGTTCCCCGCGGTGCGATGTAATTTTCGGTTTTTCAGAGAAATTAACTCGAGCCAGCATTTAAAAATTTTGTTAATATATTAATACCTCAACCTTTATATACGATAAGTGTAATACACCTTTGTCGGACAAAAGAGGTCTAAACGACGTACAAATGAGGTATATGATGGAAACCGACAGCGAGAAAATAACCATACGCATCCCCAAGAAGCACCTGAAGGCGATTGACTTCCTGGTGAGGGCCGACGACTTCCCGTCCCGGTCCGAAGCCATTCGAACCGCGGTCAGGGACATGGTATACGCCAGAGTCGAGATGGTGCCGGAGAAGCTGAGGAAGATCAAGGATGCGGAAATAGCAGTCGCAAATGCCGAGGCCCTGGAGCAGGACCTCATTCAAAAGTAAGGGAAAACGGGATTGCCGGAAACGGCACATGGATGCACGCGCACCTAAGAGGGATGGGACCCCCCGAATTCCCGAGCTATCACGATTACCTCCCCCCTTTTTTTTATTTCCTGGTTAGTGCGAACCAGGATAGTGTAAAAAAAGGGGTTCGGTACGAAATTCCGTTCCAAATGGAATTGGGAATTTCGTCCCCGCAGCCGAATTTTCTAAGATGTAATATGCAAATATTCGCAAACTCGGCGCGCTCGGAAAAACAGATTGGAAAATGCTATGATAAATTTTCCTCGTCCCCCCTTTTTTACGGCGAGCGTACGCCGAATTTCAACGTTTGCATCAATATCATTTTATAATCCGCACTCCCTATTCGTTCCCGGTGAAGAAATGAAGAAGGCCGTTCTAAGCATAATCGTAGTCGCAATACTGATTATCGTATCCATATTTTCCGTCAACTGGATTTACAAGACTGGTGATTTTTCATCCGGTCCGGAACCGACCACGGTTCATGAGTTGGTGAATTGCAGCAATGAGTTCTCATTCGAAATGTACAAGCAGCTGGCCAAGGATAAAAGCCAGGAAAATATTTTCTTTTCACCGTACAGCATCACAACGGCTTTAGGTATGGCATATGAGGGTGCTAGGGGAGATACTGCAAGGGAGATGGCCCATGTGCTGAATTTCCCGGCTGACAATGAAACCCGATGGAGCATGATGAAATCCTACCAGGAATATTTCAATTCAATAAGTGATTCCTATAATTTGTCAACAGCTAATGCGTACTGGCTCAAGGAAAATCAGAATCTCTTAGAAACTTATAAAATTGCCATTGAATCCTATTATCTGGCCCACGGTGAAGAGCTTGACTTCGCAGGGGACCCGACCGGCTCCGCAGAGACCATCAATACCTGGGTGGAGGAACAGACCAACGGGAAAATTCCAAATCTAATAGATCCGAATTTGATAACTCGTGAGACTTACCTAGTCCTGACCAATGCCATATATTTCAAATCAGATTGGGAGTACAGATTCAACCCATATGCAACACATCTCCGTAAATTCTATTTGGACGACGGAGAGGAAATAGAAACGGGATTAATGAATTTGAATGACTGGTCCATCGAATTTAATTACACGTCTAACAGTGATGACCAACTACTGCAACTGCCTTATAAAAATAGGGAAATCTCAATGTATATAATTCTACCAAACGAAAATGATATCTCATCACTGGAATCAAGATTGGATTATTCATACCTTAACTCGCTTATGGACAATATGACATCACAGAATGTCAACATATTTATGCCCAGATTCAAATTTGAACAAACATATGAGTTAAAAAAGATGCTAAGTGACATGGGAATGCCTGAAGCGTTTTCGAACGGAGCTGACTTCTCCGGAATTACAGATACCGTATCCTTGAAAATCAGCAATGTAATCCATCAATCCTTCGTGGCTGTTAATGAGAATGGCACCGAAGCAGCGGCAGCCACTGCAGTAATCATGAATCCCACTGGGGCCCCTGCCCCGCATCTGCCTATTTTTTGTGCCGACCACCCTTTCATCTTCCTGATACGGCATGAATCAACAGGCCAGATACTCTTCATGGGCCGGGTCGGGAACCCGGGCGCGTAGAACCGCCCGTTAATGCGCCAGCCCACCCAGCCTCGCCAGCATCCCCGCTGCCCCAGCCTCCATCCTGGAGAACGCGAACCACCTCTTGCCCAGGTCCTTCAGGGAGGCGCCGAAATGGTATATCTGGGCATCGTCGATTATGATGAACCTGTCATGGGCGCCGTCGAACCATCGCTTTTGAGAACCGCTGACAGCATCGCAACGCCCTGTTCGGTGAAAGCGTAAGGCGGCCTTCTAAGCCCCATCTTGTCAGAATCGGATATCACAATCTGTGATTTCCATTTCTCGAATTCATGTCCAGCAAGCTGGAAGCAGAATTCCTCAGGAAATCTTTTTCGGTTGCGCTTCACGGCCTGGTTCAGCGCCCGAGTCTCCACATTGTACAAGACGGCAAGGTCCCTGTCCAACATCACCTGGGCGCCCCTTTCTTTTTCGATTCCTTATGATGATATTTGAGAAAAAGAAAGCGCGACGAATGCGCAATAGTATATCTCAACATAGCATTCGTCAGCGCCGCCAAACTCGCGATTGCCATCATACTATTGCGTAGTCTGTTTGGCGATAATGTGCCAGCTCTTGCACAGATGGCTATTTTTCTCAATCTTTTGTGTGTGCGGGTGGGCATCCGATTAATCTAGTCCCTCATGGCTCTGGCTCAGGCGGTTGGCCGGGACATGGCACCGGGTTGATCGCCGTTGTCAACACCTCCCCGCCCTTACAGGCGAGGCTTCCAAAGGATGAGCTTAATCGGTCAACAGGCCCGGCTCGCCCAGCCGTGCCCACAACCCCGCCCTCTAGCTATTCAAGTAATTCAATTCAGGCGGGGCATGATGGAGATGGCTGGTGCCAATTTGCAGTCTTTGGCTATCCGGATGTTGAAGAAATCTTTTGGTCGAACATATTGCGTGTGCTTGTGGGCCATCTGCTCAACCCGGTTTCGGCATGCCAAGCAAACCCTTTTATTTTGCTACATTATCAGTCAAACCATGCCTGAGGACGAAAAATCATTCATTAGGAAGCAATGGGATTTTGCCGCCGATTCCTGGGCTGACTTCGTGGGCACAGGAAAGGATTCTGGCAAGAAGGTCATAGTGCCTGGTATAATCAGCATGCTGCCGGAGAGGAAGGGCTCAGATGAAACTGCCCTGGACGTCTGCTGTGGGGAAGGTTTCTATGCCAGGTTGCTTCAGGAAAGGGGCTACAAAGTTTCCGGCGTGGACATCTCCGAGAAGATGATAGAGATTGCCAGGGAGAAATCCCCCGGCATCGAATACCACTGCTCGGATGCGGCCCACATGCCATTCCTGGATAACGATTCATTCGATATGGTGGTCTGCTCCATGGGGCTGATAGACACCCCGGACCTAGGCGGCACGCTGAAAGAGATGCATCGGGTCATGAGACCTGAGGGTTATCTGATCCTTTCCATAATCCACCCCTGCTTCGACCGCCCCAGGACCGGCGCCTGGGTGAAGGATGCCGAAGGCAGAAAGCTGCATTTCAAGGTTGATAACTACATGGAAGAAGGGGCACTGACAATCAACTGGGACATGAAGCGCCTGAAATATCCGTTCGAGACTATGGGCTACCACAGGACATTGACCACATATGTCAACACACTGGTCAAGAACCACTTGCATATCGACCGGATGTTGGAGCCCTGCCTGGATGATAATGGAATTGTGGATGAAGAGGAGTTCAGGGTGCCGAACTTTCTGATTGTCCGGTGCAGGAAACAATAGGCAAGTTTTTTAATATACTGAACATTAGGTCCTATCATGCCCGAATTCCAACGCCCCCGCGGCACCCGAGACTTCGGCCCGCAGGAGATGGCAAAGCGCCAGTTCGTCGAATCAAAGATGCGAGAGACAGCCAGGCTCTTCGGCTTCGGTGAGGTCATGACCCCGACATTCGAAAGCACGGATTTATTCGTTGCCAGGTCGGGGGAGGGCATCATCGATGAGCTTTATGCCTTCGAGGACAAGGGCAACCGCAAGATATCGCTCCGCCCGGAACTCACAGCATCAGTCATGCGGTTCTATGTCAACGAGATGCAGAATCTGCCCAAGCCAGTCAAGATTTTCTATTTCGGAAACTGCTTCAGGTACGAGCGGCCCCAGGCCGGCCGGTACAGGGAGTTCTTCCAGTTCGGCGCGGAGCTGATCGGTGCTCCATCCATCGAATCGGATGCCGAGATTATCGCACTTGCGCTGGCCACCCTGAAGAACCTCGGGCTTGAGGATGTGGCCGTGAGAATCGGACACCTCGGAGTGCTCGGCAAATTCATCACGGACCTGAAAGTATCGGAGAGTGCCGAGAAGGAAGCCAGGCGGCTGATAGACAAGCGGGATTTCGAGGCGCTTCGCTCGATACTTGACAGCGCATCCGCGGACGGCGGGGCTGCCGCCAGCCTCATCGAGCTTGTCAGCCTCGGCGGCGACAAGGCAACCTCCAGGGCAAGGGCGGAAGCCGGTTCCAACGAAAGCTTCGCCTATCTCGCCAACCTTCTGGACCGCCTGAAGGCCTACGGCTTCGACAATTGCCAGCTGGACTTCGGCGTCGCACGCGGCCTCGATTATTACACCGGAATGGTCTTCGAGATAGACGCTCCCAGTCTGGGCGCTGAAAAGCAGATATGCGGCGGCGGTGCGTACACACTGGCCGACCTTTTCGGCGGCCAGGGGGTCAATTCCACCGGTTATGCCTTCGGATTCGACAGGGTGATGCTGGCCCTCGAGAAGTCCGGAGTGGATGTGCCGAGCGAGAAACTTGAGGCTTACATACTGCCAATCGGCGATGATGCGAAGATGAAAGCCATTGAAATCCTGAACGAGCTTCGCAATGCCGGCGTGAGCGCCGATATGGACCTGATGGGCCGCAACATCTCCAAGGCCATGAAGTACGCGGACAGCATAGGGGCCGGAAAGGTAATAATCATCGGGGAGAAGGAGCTGGCAGAAGGTTCCGCCACCATCCGTGACATGAAGTCCGGCGAGCAGGCACAAGTTCCATTGTCGTCAATCAAGGAGCACCTTTAAATATTTTCTGAACATGCCGAGTTTCATGGACGCCAAACTGAAGGATAAATTGAAGAAGCTGTCGATGAAAGAGATTCTGGGATACGCCATTCACTCCGAGGACATGGCCAGCACCTATTACTGGACGCTTGCCAAGGTATTCAATCCCAACGACCTCGTCAAGGCCAAGTTCATGGCCCTGTCCAACGACGAGAAGCTGCACAAGGAGGCGCTGCTCAATCTCCACAAGAGCAGCTTCGGCAACACAAAATATGTCATACCCAAAGGTCTGCCGCCGTTCGAGAGCGTGGCCGAGATCAAGACCGTCGAGAGTTTCATGGAGGCGCTCTCCACAGCCATGCAGAACGAGAAGAACGCCCACGACATCTACATGTACCTGGCCAAGGAGAACAAGAAGAACGGCAAGCTTTTCAAGTACCTGGCCAAGACCGAGCTGGGCCACTATGACGCCTTGAAGCAGGATTTCAACTACTTCGGCAGCGAGTTCAAGGGCCAGCCGAAGGCCAAGATAAGCCAGGTCTATGCAAACACTT
>JAWOHM010000078.1:0-2550 GCA_046485165.1 Thermoplasmata archaeon | reverse complement strand
CGGGGTTCATTGCCCGTTCGTCATGAAGGATGAAGGCGTCTACAGAATGTGGTACCAGGGAACGTACTGGTCTCCAAATTTCAACAGGATATGCCACGCGGAAAAGACCAATCTCTATGACGCATGGGTGAAGGATGGCACCGTTCTCAGCAACGACGGAGCGTACGACTCAGCTCATGCCCAGAGACCCTGGGTTCTGCGATTGGATGACGGCACATACGAGATGTTCTACTCGGGCAGCGATGCTGTTTCCGTCGGAAGAATTCTGCGGGCCACATCGGCAGACGGAATGACGTGGCAGAAAGAAGGCATCGCAATCGAACCAGCGCTGCCCATGGAAAGCAGGAGTGTGTATTATCCTTCGGTCATCAGGAACGGCGATGATTACAGAATGTGGTATTCCGGCTATGACGGCAGCCATTGGCGCATATTCTACGCTGAGAAGGCCCCAGGCTACGACGCCCAGGACGCCACCTGCACTGTCTCCTTCTACGTTGACTCGGCCTCGCCGGAGAACCTCATCGGCTCTGTCCCGAATGTATTAGTACCTGCAGACGGGCAAACCTCTGTCTCCATTGATTGGATCCCTGTCGCCGGTGACCACGAAATCATTGTTGCTGTCTCGGATGTTACCCCTACTGACAGGGACATGTCGAACAACGTCGCGGGCATTCAGGTTTCCGTTTCAAGCCCTCCGCCCGCGGAACCGGCCGCCCTCTCGATTGACAAGGTAAAACTTTCCGGCATTGACACGGGAATCACCCACACCTATTACGAGTGGGAGCTGCTCATCACGGTGACCAACACCGGCGGCTCTGCTGCCTTTGATGTCATGGTCAAAGATGTGCTTCCGGCTGAACTGGAACTCCTGGAAATGAAGGCCAGCATAGGCAATATCCTGAGTGCGGAGCAGCCGATTGAGGGGACGAGGGCCACGCCGGCCCCGCCCACAACTCTGCCGATGAAATCCACGCACATCACCTGGAATGTCGGAACGCTCGAACCGGGCCAGGCTGAGACGCTTTACCTGAAGGTCGGCACCCGCCTGAACCCGGCCGGAAAGCAGGAGTTCACGTCCCCGGGCATCTACACAATCAATGAGGGGGCTTATGCAACGGGAACAGATTCCCTGACAGGAGAGAGTCTTATTACAGAACCGGCTCCCGCGATAACCGTTGTCATCGCTGAACAGGAGCCCGTAATAGGCCTTCCGCCGGCCCCGCATCCGATAAACTGGAATGCCGTGATGGTGACCAAGCCAGTCAATCAAAGATGGTAGGATTATCTCGCCTTCAGCCTTGCATACATCGAACATAGCAGCCCGACAAAGCCTATTCCCATGGCCGCCAGGAAGTTGACGAACGGTTTCTCTCCCAGAACGGTGAGCAAGAGGAATATCGCCAGTCCGAGCAGACCGAAGCCTGCGCCGATGGTTATCATGAGCTTTCCGATATTGAGCCTGTTCCTTGTCTTTATCTTGATTATCGGCCAGCCGATGAAAATGGCACCGAGTATCACCAGAAACCCGCCCAGAGCACCCAGCGCCACCAGTATCTGGAATATGGGGGCGAATGCATCACTTCCCGTGATCTCCACAGCCAGTTGGCCTATGGTTCTCCAGGTGGCGGCGCCGGTGACGCCGGCGATTATCATCAGTATGCCGCCCACAATTCCGATTCTTCCGCATTCCTCGTTCTGGGTGCGCCTTCTGGACCTTCGGCTCATTTTCTGGCTCCCACTATCTCCACCAACTTGTTGAAATTATCCGGATGTTCGTGGAGGTATTTCTGCACCGGTCCCAGTATCTCGGATATGTGGGTTGCTACAGCATTCTTCAGGTCCATCGGGTGAACCTTTCCGGCGCCGAACTCCACTGCCAATGCCTCATAGGTGTCAAAATGAAGGTCCCCGCCGAACTTCTCCGGCCGCTTGATATCCATCTTCCCGAGCTCAGGGAATACCACCAATCTGGCGTGCTCCAGAACAGGGTTATCTTCCACCTGGCTCTGGGGACAGAAGGCCTTCTTCAGCTTCTGCTGGACTGTTTCGGGGGGGTCGTGAAGGAAAATCGCGGAATCGGGATTGGACTTGCTCATCTTGGATTCAGCGGCATCCATCCTGCCGCCGCCCTGCAACCCCATGAGCAGCGGCCAGTGCAGTGCAACCGGCTTCTTGTAGCCGAGTTTGGGTGCGACATCCCTTGCCAGCATATGCGCGTGGCGCTGATCCATGCCGCCTATGGCCAGGTCCAGGTCCTGATGGAATATGTCGGCAGCCTGCATTGCCGGGTATATCAGCTTGGACGCATCAGCATCGGCATCATCCTCCGACCGACCCATGATGGTCATGGCCCGCTTTATCCTGGCCACGCTGGACGCTTTCGATATCCTGACGACCTTCTCCCAATACTCCTTCTCATCTACAAGGTCGGAACCGACCAGGTAATGTATCTTGGGTGAATCCGCGCCCAGGCCCTTGAGGCAGTCCTCCAGGTACCGGCCGCATGTCTGGATGCTGTCGAACGAGCCATCAAGCTTGTCGTTAATTAGG
>JAWOHM010000160.1:0-10443 GCA_046485165.1 Thermoplasmata archaeon | reverse complement strand
CTTAATGTTTCCTTCCACGAAGTCGAACTGCCTTACCTTGTCCCACTTCTTGAACCATGTGAAGTCCTCCGCCATCCTGCCCCAGAATTTCTCCGGGCTCTCGACTGACTCCTTGTACATGTTCCGGTACTGTTCCATGCTGTTTATGTGCGCTTTCTTTACGAATTCCTCATTCGGTTTGAACATTTTATCACCTGTTTCACTCATTATATGCCCTCCCTTTTCAACATTCCATATTAGGAGATAGGCAGCCCAATATTGTCACTCTTATAAATCTGTTGCCTATATAACTATATGAGCAAACCGAACTTTTGCCGGATTATCGCCAATAATTTTTACCGCATTACGTGATTAGCATATAATACCTGAAAAAAAGGAATTTTGCCATCAGCCACAGTGGCCGATGGCATTTGTTCCTAAAACTCGAATTTCTTCAGTTTCAGCAGGGGCTTTCCCAGGGGGAGGACCTCGAATCCGGCCATTGTCTTCAGCACGACGGCTGCGGAAGTGTAGAATCCGCTTACTGCCACGGCAAGTTCCATGACTCCGGAGAGCAGCGCGGGGCCCCCGGCGAAAATCTGGAAGAGCAGGGCGCCCAGCAGCAGGTCGATGAAAATGAATATGGCCAGGAAGGCCTTGTTGACGGACGCGGCAGCGTAGGTCATGTAGATGCCGAAGATGAAATATCCCAGCACTGCGAACCCGAATTGCCTGATGTCATATCCGAAATACCATGTCATTCCAACGGCGAACCAGAACAGGCCGAAAGCCCCGAACGCGGTCGCTGCGAATATATTGTCCCGCTTGAACTCGATGCTGCAGGCGATTATCTGGGCGAACGCTCCCAGGAATATCACCCAGGGCAGCAGCCCGCCGGTCCCCTCGGTCAATCCCAGTTTCTCGGATGACGCCACAAGCGTGGCCATGGCCAACCCGAACACGCCCAGCGCGGCCGGGTCTGCCAGCCGCGTTTTTGTCTCTGTTATTTCCTTTTCCATTTCATTTCCTCCTGAATCACAATCAGACATCTATTTAATTTTATCGAGTTAAATAGATTATAAACCTATAATAAATGTTGATATAAATACTTTGTCCAGCAATATTCTTTCCGATAACGGCGCATCAATACATTATCAGCCCGCCGTTAATATGCAGCACCTGGCCGGTCACATAATCAGAGTCACGGGAGCACAGGAACCGCGCCGCCCTACCGATATCCTCCGGTTGCCCCAACCGATGCGCGGGTATGCCTTTTATCACAGCCTCTCTGTCATGGGTCCCCTCGAAGACCACCATATCGGTTTCAATGAACCCCGGGGCTATGGCGTTGACGTTTATCCCGTAGGGTGCCAGTTCGAGAGCCAGGGACTTCGTCAGCCCCAGCACCGCGCCTTTTGATGCCGCGTAATGAACTTCATGGTCCGTGCCGGTAAAAGCCACGCAGGAGGATATGTTGACTATCCTGCCTGACTTCCTCTCCATTAGATGGGGCGTGAAAGCCCTGGCAACCAGGAATGTGCCGGTTATGTTAACATCCATCACCCGGTGCCAGTCCTCCTCCGATAATTTCCAGGACTTGAGATGCTGGTGTATGCCCGCGTTATTGATTATGAAGTCTGCCCGGCCGAATTTTTCCAGAACCTGGTCCCGCATTGCCTCCACCTCGCCGGCGTCGGCAACGTCGCACTGGATAGCCATTGTCTTCCTGCCCATTGCCTTTATGGATTCAACAACCTCGGCGGCCTTTGCGCCTTCAGCCCTGTAAATCACGGCCACATCCGCGCCGTGGGCGGCCAGCTCCAGCGCTATTCCCCTGCCGATGCCCCTAGAGGCGCCGGTCACGACCGCGATCTTTCCCTCGAATTCCGCGTTCATGCCTCGGGGGAACTCAGACAATATTATAAAGCATTTTCCCGATACCCCTCCCCATGAAGCATGACATCGACATCGCCAGGGAAGCGAAGCTTGAATCCATAGAATCCATTGCCGAGAAACTGGGGCTGAGCCCGGACCTGCTCATCCCTTTTGGATGCAGCAAGGCCAAGGTGGCGGTGGACCAGATTGACCTTTCGAAAAAGAAGGGTAAGATAATCCTTGTTACTGCCATGAGCCCCACCCCTGCGGGAGAGGGGAAGACCACCATGGCTATCGGCCTGGCAATGGCCCTGTGCAAGCTCGGGCATAATGCTGTAGCAGGCCTTCGCGAGCCTTCCCTGGGCCCTGTGTTCGGAATAAAGGGGGGCGCGGCAGGCGGCGGCTATTCCCAGGTACTGCCGATGGAGGACATCAACCTCCATTTCACCGGCGACCTGCACGCCATAACATCGGCGCACAATCTGCTGGCAGCTCTGATAAACAACAGCATGCATTACGGAAACCGATTCAACCTGGATTCGCGGAGAATTGGCTGGCCCCGCGTTCTGGACATCAACGACCGGTCCCTTCGGCATCTGGTCGTGGGCCTCGGCGGGAAGGAAGGCGGCATGGTGGATGAGAGCTTCTTCAACATCACTGCAGCATCGGAGGTCATGGCCGTACTTTGTCTCTGCCAGAATCCCAGGGAGCTCAAGGAGATGCTGGGAAGCATCGTGTGCGGTTTCTGCGTGGAGGAGAAACCGGTAAAATGCTCGGACCTGAAGGCCCAGGGGCCCATGACAGTGCTGCTGAAGGATGCCATCAAGCCAAACCTGGTCCAGACCATAGACAACACACCCGCCATAATCCATGGCGGGCCGTTCGCGAATATCGCGCACGGCACATCATCCCTCATCGCTGCCAGGCTCGGCCTCAGCCATGCAGATTACTACGTCACGGAAGCAGGATTCGGCTCAGACCTGGGGGGAGAGAAGTTCTTCGACATATTCTGCAGGAAATCCGACCTGCCTGTCGCGGCTGTGGTCATTGTAGCCACAATCAAGGCTCTCAAGTACCACGGCGGCATCAAGAAATCGGAGCTCGGCAAGGAGAATGTCAAAGCCCTCGAAACCGGCTTCGCAAACCTGCGCAGGCATATAGAGAACGTCAAGGCCTTCGGCTGGGCTCCGGTGATATCCCTCAACCGCTACTCCTCCGACACCCAGGCAGAGATATCCGCGCTGAAGCAGCTCTGCTCGACCTTGGGCGCGGATTGCGTGGTCACGGATGCGCATGCCAAGGGCTCGGAGGGCAGCATCGACCTGGCAAAGGCGGTCCTCTCCAATATCGATGAGAAGATGCCCATATTCGCCTACCCGCTGGACATGGGCCTCAGGGACAAGATAGAGACTCTTGCCGAAAAGATATACCGCGCGGGGACAATAGCCCTCACACCTCTGGCCAGGAAGAACATCGCCCAGTGGGAGTCGCTCGGTTACGGAAATCTCCCCGTGTGCGTGGCCAAGACCCAGTACTCGTTCTCCGATTCACCGGGCCTGCTCGGCGCACCAGAAGGGTTTGAGATGACAATAAGCGAGGTCAGATTATCCGCCGGCGCGGGCTTCGTCATACCGATGTGAGGCGACATCACATTGATGCCAGGGCTGCCGAGAAAGCCATCCGCGGAACTGATAGACATGGACGAGAAAGGCAACATCATCGGGCTCTCTTGAAAAGGACGCTCGGCATCGAAACAGTCGGGTCAAGGGCTTCCAGCTGCTTTATGTGGCTTTCCAGGGAGATAAGGCTGGACACCATGAGGCTCTCGAGCCAGCGCGCCTCCTTCGGGTCCGGGAAACTCCCGATATTCTTTCTCAGATGCTCGAGGCAGGCATTGAGATTCTCGGCCTGCTCCTTCAGGTTCTCGATGTCGGTTTGCACGAGAACCAGATGTCAATACAAAGGTAAAAATGTATTGATTGGCATCAGGAGTTGACTGAAATGAAGGGAATGACGATTGTAGATTTACGATTTAACGGTGTCTGGCTGTCGACAACAGCCAGCCTTAGACCCTAGCCCCTAGGCCCTAGACCCTTATATCTTGGCACAAATCTAAAATCTAAAATTCGCCAGGCATAAATCGAAAATCTTCAATATCACAGATAGAGTATCGCCCTGCCCCTCTTGCCCACTTCCCCGATGGCGCCCATCCTCTTCATGGTGTAGGTGATGGTCCCGGCCTGGCGGGGGCTGCAGCCCAGTTTGTCAGCCAATTCCTTGTTTGTGAACGGGAAGGGCAGGTCATCGGGAAGCAGTTTCCTGAAATCCCTATGGGATGCCAATGTGATGCTTTCCAGCACCTCGACCAGCTTGCGGTCATGCGCATACCATCCCCTCCAGCGCTTCCTTTTCGGGTCCTGCCTGCGAATCTCCTCTGCCCTTATCATCAGTATCTCGAATGTCAGGTTCGGATGCATGGCCAGGTCCCTTATGTAAACCAATTCATTGAAAATGTCTATCGGCCTGCCGACCTTTGGCGATTTCCTCCTTTTTATCTCCCTGCCATGGGCATCCACGCTGATGATGACCTTCTCGACTGCGATGGGGTGGACCAGATGCACCGGGTAATAGCCGAGCAGGTGCGCGAGTTTCCTCCGCATGGCCCCGAAATTCCTCGTCTGTATCTCGATGAGCTGGCCGTCGCGATAGATATCAATTATGAAACCGTCAACAGTTTTCTCCAGTTTGTCGCCAGGTTGCAGGAGATAATCCTTTATGTCCGCGTGGAGGCCCTTCTCCGACAGGGTGCCTATGATGGTGCGCTTCACGGCAGGGTATCGGAATTTTACATTATATATTTGGGGCTAGGGTCTTTGCTAACAGAATGTTGGAGGGGGTCTTTGTCAATAATATGGGATAAAGGGGCTAGGGTCTTTGTTTGTACATCGGGATTGAGGGTCTAATGAGGCTGGCTTTGTGAAAAGCCAGCCGAAATCATTGTGAAATCAACCTTCGTCCCTTAGTCCCTTACAAGCAATCAATCAGCTAGACCCTTGGAATCAATAAAGAACCTAGACCCTGGACCCTAGACCCAGTGTCCTATATCCAATACACATCATATCACATGCATCTCGTCCGATTTCCCCGGTGGAACTGGAACACGCACCCCATGAACTCCAGCTTCCCATTCTCATAGGTGAGGGCGCTGTCATCCAGTATGGCATAAATCTTGGTAGCCGATTTTTCCGACAGCGCCATGAGCTCACTGTCCGGTGATATGTTGGCCTGGTCCATGCTCATGTAGTGTACGGAAATCGCAAAATCCAGCCATCCGAATCCCTTGAAAAATCTGGTTGTCTGGGCGCCGCCCTGGCCCACAACCGCGGCATATTTCCTGCACAGCGCGACCGCGCCCGCGCTGTTGCCCACTATCACGCCGTCGAATTCGGCCAGTATCTCATCTCCCCTCGATACCAGCATCCTGTCCACGAGAAGCTGCGGGTTCCCCCCAGGCAGATAAATCAGATTCGAGCTTCTGGCCTTCTTGACCAGCGCCCCGTACGGGTCCCAGGGCTCCGCGAACTGGACAGTCTCCGCGCCCAGGTCCATGAAGTACTCGGTGATGGTCGCCCTGTGCTCCCCCTCGCTGTCTATTGCGTCGCTGGTCCACGGAAAGATCAGGACTGTCGGGTCTCGCCCGGCGTCCTCAATCGCCCTGCTCATGATGTGCCTGGACGATTTCTTGCGGATGTCCTCGCCGCCGAGCAGGTAGAGCTTGGGCATGGGCCACCAGATGTGTTATTTGTTAATAATCATTGCCCGTGAGCTTCGCCCTGATATCGTCCACGGAGATTGAATTCGCGGCTTCCCGGAACCACTCCCGGACTTCCCCGACCTTCGCCTCCATCTCTTCCGGCTTGAAGAACGTCAGCCCCTCCAGCCGCTTCACCACTTCCGGCGGAAGGTCATAGTACACATACCTTGTGGCGTAATTGTACCGCTGCGGGCAGTGCTTCATTCGCAGTGCTTCCACCAGCGGTCGATAGGTCTGGCCCAGGTAGAAGAACATGGCCTCGATGTGATTGCCGCGGTTGGTCTCCTTCATGGGCATTATGTGGAATATCTCGAAGAGGTTCTTCAGCATGTCCAGGCGCTTCATGATGGCTTTCGCGTGCGCCTCGGGGTCGAGCTTCGCCTCTCGGATAAGGCCATTCTTGTCGAATCTCACAATGGGCTTGCCGTGGGTGGCCCACACATCGAACTTGTCAGCCTCGGTGTGCTCCTTCATTATGGCCAGGTCGATGAGCAGGAACGGGCTCGCATCCTTCAGTTTATAGAAGCATTGGGAGTGGCCATGCCATGTGGGCTCGGGCAGGCGGAACTTTGCGACTGTCCCGCCCAGCTTCTCGACCGCAGCATCAACTGCCTTGAAAACCTCCTCCACGCGGTCATCATCAACGATGGCCTGGGCGTCAATGTCCGACCACTCATCCGCCCTGCCGAAACCGGCCGCGCCGCCCTCCCAGAATGCCAGGACATAATCCAGGGGTTCCAGGGCTTCGGTCAAGGTATCCAGCACATCCTTCCTCGTGAGTTGGGTCATTATATCGACCGGATATTTTCTTTCTGCATAATAAGCTTTTTAGGACATTGCGGATATTCCGCATCATGCAAATCAATCGGTGCTTCTGGGCCAGCGGGGATGATTTCTACGTCAAGTACCATGATGAGGAATGGGGCGTGCCGGTACATGATGACCTCAAGTTATTCGAATTCCTCATCCTGGAGGGATTCCAGGCCGGATTGAGCTGGCATTGCATCCTGGCCAAGCGCGAGAACTTCCGCAAGGCATTCGATGGCTTCGACCCTGTGAAGGTTGCGAAGTACGGGGAAAAGAAGATAGAATCACTCATGCAGGATGCAGGCATAATCCGGAACCGCCTCAAGATACTGGCAGCCGTCACGAATGCCAGTGCATTCCTAGAGGTCCAGAAGGAGTTCGGCACATTCGACAGCTATATCTGGGACTTCGTCGGCAACAAGCCAATTCAGAATTCCTGGAAAACTGGAAAGGAGATACCCCCCAAGACCGAACTGGCAGAGAGGATAAGTAAAGACCTGAAGGCCAGGGGCTTCAAGTTCGTCGGCCCCACAGTGGTCTACGCACACATGCAGGCGACCGGCATGGTGAACGACCATCTGGCCAGTTGCTTCAGATGGAGAGAGGTTCAGGAATGAAGGCTGAGATGATAGCGCCCTGCGGGATGAACTGCAACGTGTGCAAGGGTGTGCTGGACAAACAGGGCAAGGGGTACAAATGCCCGGGATGCAAGCCGCGGGGAGAGGGATGCATTCACGGGAAAGGCCTGTGCGAGAAACTCGTCAATAGCCAGATAGACTTTTGTTACGATTGCGAGTCCTTCCCATGCGCGAGGCTGAAGCGCCTGGACAAGAGGTACCGCACCAGATACCATTACAGCTTCATAAAAGCCCTTGAATTCATCAGGGACAACGGCATGAAGGCGCATCTGGCTAAGGAGAAAGAGCTGTGGAAATGCCCGGAATGCGGCGGCATGATTTGCATCCACGGGGGGAAATGCTACAGTTGCCTTGAGAAGAATAAGCGTAAAAGGCCAGTTTCAAAACCCCGGTGAATGCAAATAATATCATCCTGAAAGCTGCGTGTTCGCCATTGGCCCGAAAATATTCCCCGGCTAAATGAGGGCCATGCTGCTCGCGGCAATCTGCAATCAAGCGGTGAGTGCGTAACTAAATCAAATCTTATGAAGCGCTCGCCATGATGACAGTGTCAATAATCCGACACAATCATCGTGTGAGGAATTTCCACAATCGACATTATGCAAACGATGAGATTGCGGAGTTACACCACGCGCTTCTTGGAGGCCTTCTTCTTCGGTTTTGCCGCCTCCTCTATCTTGGAACCGCACGCATAGCACATGACCGCATCGCTGCTTATCATGGTGCCGCATGCCGGGCAGGGGATCTCCTCATCGCCGCCAGTAGTTTCTTCTTCTGCAGGCGCCTCTTCGCCGCCTATCTGGGTGCCGCATGCATAGCACATGACCGCATCGTTGCTTATCATGGTGCCGCATGCTGGGCATGGCTTCTCATCGCCATCGGCTTTGGCTGGTTCGGGCTCTTTCTCAGGCTCTGGCTCTTTCTCGGGCTCTGGCTCGGGTTCAGGCTCCTTCTCGGGTTCTGGTTCCGGTTCCGGCTTTTTCTCCGCTTTTGCCTTTTCCTTGGCCGGTGCGGGCTTCGAGACCTCACCACGCAGCTGCTCCTCCTTTTCCAGAAGCTGCTTCTCCTTCTCCATGAGTTTCCTGCCGTCCGCGATGAGCTTTTCCTTGCTGGCAGCGAGATCCTTCTCCTCTCCGGCAAGGGCCTTCTCCCTGGAGATTATCTGTTCCACTTTGGAATTGAATGAACTCACAAGAGACGCAAGCTCGGAAGCCGAGTTCTTCGCCTTCTCCTCGGCCTCTATGATGTTTTTTCGCTTGGCCGTGATGTCGCTCTCGAGCTTTTTTATATCTTCCTGGCTTTTCAGAATATCTTCCTCGCGGGATGCGAATTCTTTTTGCTTCTCTGTGATTTCCGCCTCCCTGGATCTCAGATTTCCCTCGAGTTCTAGTATCTCATTTTTTTGCGTCTCGAAAGCGGATTGTTCTTCCTTTAATTTTGAAGACTTCTCATCAATGTCATACATCTTGGCCTTCAGTTCAGTCTGCTTGGACTCAATCTCCTTTTCCTTGGAAGCCAGTGCGGCTGTCTGCTCCTCGACATCCTTGGCTTTCTGCCTGAGGTCCATCTCTTTCTGCTTGAACTGCTCGGCCTGCTTTTGCATTACTTCCCAAATTGATGGTTCGTCACCCAAAGTAATTCCTCCTCATGCTCAATGTTAATGGACTCGTGATACCCTGATATATTAAGTATTTTTGGTATGGTTTAGATATTTGGTGACGTAAATTATTCACCTGTGTCGAAAATGGGCCCAAGAACCACAATTCCCTCTTTTCCGACCTCGACCGCGTGTTTCTCCATGCTGTGCTGGCTTGCCCTCATTTTCTCCACCTGGAGGAACCTGACAAGCTTGCCCCGGTTCCTGTCCAGGCCCAGCATTATTATCCCGTCCACAAGGAAACCCTCGTTGCCCAGCAACTGGGATTCGGCGCCCAGGGACCTTTCCATCACGATGAAAGCCGTGAGATTGTTGTCCCTCAGCATCTTGAAGAAGTAGAACATCCTCTTCCGCATCTTGGTGACGTCCTCCATCAAGGAATAGAGCGCGCCAAGCGAGTCCAGGGAGAACACAGTGAATTTATCCCCGTATTTCTTCTTGAAGTAGACAATCATCTTCTCCAGGAACTTGATGTAATCGGTCTCGTCCCCCTCCTCGACGACCTTGTCAACCTCTCTCAGGTCGGTGAAGTCGGATATCTGCATGTGCGGCGAGACCTTGATTCCCAGGCTCTTCATGTTTCTGAGGTGGCTCTGGGAGGTTTCCTCCAAGGTGCAATAGAGCCCGAACTTGTTCACGGACTCAAGGTACTTGGACATCAGCGTGTAGCAGAAGCTCGTCTTCATGGAACCCGGCGGTCCGGTAATCAAGACAACGCACGGCGGGGTTATGTCGGTCTTGAACACTTTTTCCATTCCCGGTATGGAATCCTTGAACATGTCGAACACCCAATCTTGTATTATTGAGGCTTGAAGGCATTTTAAGGATTTATACTTACGCATTCCTCATGCAAATTCATCATCTCAGTAAATATTAATAGCAATATGCAATTTACCTGATGAGATATATCGGGTGATATTCTGGCGGATGGCTCGGAAACAGACAAAAAGAGGACATGCCCAGTATGCGATGAGGCAGTATCAATGGATACAAAGATATGCCCCTCCTGCAGCACCGACCTCACATTATTCTCCGCAGAGGACTCAGCTGCAGGCGAGCTGGATGCCGAGGAGCTGAAAAAGACCCTGCTCTCTGGAGAGAACGGCCATTTCAAAGAATTGCTCCAGGTTGCCGAAGAGGAGAAGCCTGCAACGCCACCGCCAGCCGAAGTCGTGCATGAGGATTCCGTGGAGTGCCCGGGATGCGGCAAGGGCATACCGGCGGATGCTCTCCAATGTCCCCATTGTGGCGTTCAGTTCGAAGTTGAAGAAGCGTTCGAGTGTCCCATGTGCGGTTCGATTCTCGAGATAACCGTGACAAAGTGCCCGAGTTGCGGCGCCGAATTCGAGGATGCGCCGGCCGAGGGCGTTCCCGAAGCCCCGGAGCCAGCTCCGGCACCCATGCCGGAAAAAGCCCCCGAACCGTTAAGTTTCGTGGATCGTCTCAAGCAAGTAAAGGACGAGTCGGATTCCACACCTGCCGCACCGAAGCCGGCGCCACCCGAACCAAAAAGGGATCTCACCTTTGCGGAAAGGATGAAGGCGATGAAGGATGGCAAGACAGCCGAGGAACCCGCTCCTTCCGCTCCGATTCCAGCCCCCGCACCGGCACCTGTGCCCGAGAAGCCCCCACAAACTTCTCCCGTTCCATCCCCACCCCCGGCCTCCACACCC
>JAWOHM010000129.1:0-10570 GCA_046485165.1 Thermoplasmata archaeon | reverse complement strand
TATTAGGTGCGTATACTGGAACCCATGGTGCGATGGGATATGACACAATAGTCCTTAAAATACTGAGTGTCATTTTATCAGTAATTGGAATGTATATTGGAACGGTTGGATTTGTAAAAGAATCAACCGCTTCCTGGGCAGCTCCTATCATGTGGATATTCACATTGATATGGGGATTTGTAGGCATTTATATAACTGTTACAAAATAGAGGAGTAAATGGGTGATAATATGGAAAAAATAACATTATATGCTCAAGCTAATGATACAAAACCAAAGTTATTAATTCAGGCGTTAAAAAATGGTAAAATTATGAAAGCTAATGTTGTTAGAAATCTACTAAGTCCCAATGTTCTCTATCTAACAGATGTA
Organism: Thermoplasmata archaeon; assembly: GCA_046485165.1. GTDB lineage: Archaea > Thermoplasmatota > Thermoplasmata > SG8-5 > SG8-5 > UBA147. The sequence continues at coordinate 10,200 of JAWOHM010000129.1, read as the reverse complement.
GGTGATAATATCTGGAGGATACTTGTTGGCCTTAAAACTGATGTTAGAATCAAACCTATAGAACTCAATACATGGGGAAGAAGCGTGAAATGGGGGCTCTTACTTATAACAAATAACATAAGTGTCTCCTTACATTGTATACCTTACTGGCGCGCTCCTACACTTCCAGACCCACTTGCAATAAAGATCGAAATAGAAGGAGAAAAAGAGTTTATTTCAAGACTTGTTACTGCGGTTCTCAATTATTCAAATGCCCCGCCTTATGATTTTAAGAATTGGGCTAAATTCGAGAAGAAATTCGGAGTAACGAAAGAGGATTGCATAGCAACATGGAAAAGATATGAAAAATAATCACCTCACCGCACCCACCCCTCCAGCTCCTTCTCCCTCCCCTTCATACCCCGGGGCAGCCCCCTCAGCGGTATCACGATGATTTCAACGCCGGTGCGGGCGAAGCCTTCTTTTCTTCCTTTGGGAGTAGCAATTCATTACAGACAATCTACGAGGCACTGTTATATGATTTCTCGCACTCCGGGCACATTTCCCTGCCACAGCCGTACATCACGGTTCTGTTCTTCTGATACACCTTCCCGCACTTCATGCAAACCAGCCAGATCATGCTATTACCTCCCCCTGCAAATGGCCCAGTAATGGTAGCCATCATCTTCAATTCCATAATCAACAACCTCGTTGCCTTCTTCTCGCTGCAATCTCGCAATGTCTTCTGGCCACAAACCTCCAAGCTTTATCCTGCTTGGCTCGTTCAGATACACTACCCCTGATTTTCTGACACCCGGGGCACAGATGTCTGCTACCTGAGAACTCGTTTTCTCACCGCCAGAGGCTGGGAGAAATGGGTTCGTGACTATGACCCCGACCCCGGTGCGGGCGAAGTCCTCTTTCCTGCGCTGGAGTGGCTGGCACAAATTATATGAAAAACGGCATATTTATATAAGAGTGGGGGAATAGGGGAATAAGGTGCAGAAGTGAAGAAACGCGCGACCATAATTATATCTGGCGATGTTCAGGATGTCGGGTTCAGGGGACTAGTCATGCGAATGGCCCAGAAAATGAACCTGGTCGGGTATGTAGAGAACCTGCCTGATGGCTCAGTGAAAGCAACATGCGAAGGCGAGGAGAAAGCCATAAAGACGTTCATTAAAATGCTGGACATCAGAAACAGGGACATAAATGTGGAGAAGGTTGATGTCAAGTGGTCCAAAGCCCAGGGAAAATTCAAGTATTTCGAAGTCAAGTATTCGGATTTGGGAGCCGAGATGTTCCAGGGTTTTGCAACCGCTGGCCGGAAACTGAGCGCGATAGATCATAATCTAGGAAACAAGATAGATGCAATGCATTCGGACATGAATTCCCGTTTCGACACCCTGGACACCAAATACGGAGAATTCGGCAAGGATATGAAGGTCCTTAGGGGAGATATCGGCGACATGAAGCTTCTGGCCAGCGAATTCCGCGAGTTCAAGGATCTTTTCGCCATCTACGTGAAGCATCAGCTGGATAAAGACAGCCAATAGTTTTTATTCCCATACCCCAAAACCTTAAATCCACCCGGCACATTACCATAATCGAGGGAGGCAAATGACAGACGACGAACTTGAAAGCCTGAGGCCGGAAATATCGATGTACATCAAGCGCATAGGGGACATGCGGGACGCAGGCAAATTCGGGAGGGCCGTGCAGCTCTGCAACATGATTCTGGCGCATGAACCGGACCCGGCCATGCGGAATGTCATTCTCAACTTCAAGGCCGATTCCCTCTACAAGGTTGGGTGGAAGGTCCAGAGCCCGGACCTGATGCAGGAAGCCAGAAGTTATTACATCGAGGTCCTTGGCACAGACCCGGATGACCACGTTGCCAAGAAGGGCCTTGAGGATATAGATTTCAGGGTATACTGACCGCAACCGGGTAGCGACCTTTCTCGGCATGGCAAAATTGTCATCCGCGATTTTCCCGGCATAAATATTTCATCAAGTTAGCTTATGGGCCTGGCATGAACATCGGGGTTCTGGCATTGCAGGGCGATGTCGCGGAGCACCTGGCGGCCCTGAATTCCGCTATGGGGCATTCGGGCATCGGGGGGCAGGCCGTCCAGGTCAGGCGCCCGGCAGAGTTGAGTGGCATCTCCGCATTGCTCATCCCCGGGGGAGAGAGCACCACAATCGCCAAGCAGCTGGACAGGTTCGGGCTCAGGCAGCCCATAATCGATTTCGGGATGTCCGGAAAACCCATAATGGGAACCTGTGCCGGCTCAATCCTTCTCTCCAGCGAGATTCTGGACCAGAAAGGCCAACACGTGAAACCCCTGGGCCTGGTGGACATGTCGGTGCGGAGAAATGCATTCGGCAGGCAGGCCGAATCCTTCGAGAGAGAGCTGAAAATCGAAGGCCTGGATTCGGAATTCAACGGGATATTCATAAGGGCTCCCAGAATCGTCGGCATCGGGAAAAATGTGGTATCGCTGGCATCCCTGGACGGAGAGCATGTCATGGTCAGGGAGAACAATGTCCTGGCGCTGACCTTCCATCCGGAGCTGGCTAATGACGATAGGGTGCATTCCATGTTCTTGAAAATGGTCAGGACTTGACGGCCCTCACAATATTCCTGAACCTGTCGGAGATGCCCTCTTCCTCAACCACTGTGCCGGTCACGATGATGTCCGCGCCGGCCTTCACCGCGGCGCCGGCCTGTTCCGGTGACCGTATCCCGCCGCCCACGATGAGCGGGATGTCAATGGCTTTCTTTACGCCCTTGATGAGTTCTGCCGGAACTGGCTCCGGTGCCCCGGACCCGGCTTCCAGATATATCAGCTTCATGCCCAGCAACTCGCCGGCCACCGAATAGCCGACAGCGGATTCGATGTCGTCCCTTCTTATCAGTTCGGCCTCACCGACCATTCCTGCCCTCATCCCCGGCTCGATGATTATGTACCCCATGGCTATGGGCTCCAGCCCGCTCTTTTTGATCAATGCCGCGGCCTTCATCTGCTCCCCCAGAAGGAATTTGGGGTTGCGGGAGTTCAGCAGGCTCATGAAGTAGATGGCATCCGCGCGGAGGGACACGGCCTTGGCCTCGGTCGGAAAGAGGATGACTGGAAGGTCGTTGGCCTCCTTTATCGCGATGACTGTCGCATCCAACAGTTCCTGCGTGACACCCGTGGAACCGCCCAGCATTATCGCGTCTGTGCCGGCTGCAGCGGCATCCCCCGAAATCCTTGCGGCGGCTTCCGGCGTCTGATCGTCTGGGTCCAGCAATGTCATGTGCAGCTTCTGGGACTCCAGTTTCCGGCATAATCCTTCCATGACGTTCATCATATCACTCCCAGGAGGAAGGCCGCAAGGGCAACCAGCATGGCTGCCTTGGCTGCATCCGAGGCTCTTCCGGGGTTCCGGGAAATCATTCTGGCCCCATATATAAATATCGCATCCGCCAACAGCGCCGCGATAAGATAGAGGAAGCCGAATATGCCGAAGAAGAACGGCAGCGGGCTAAGGCCGATGCCCACCAGGAAAGCGAGCGATGCGGCATTTCCCGCCCTGGCCGGGCCCACGCGCATAGGCAGGGTCCTTCTCCCGGCATCGCCCTCCATGTCCTGGATGTCCTTGGCTATCTCCCTGCCCAGGGTCGCGAAGAATGAGAGGAGGAACATGAATAGAACTGGCTCCAAGATGGAGGGGAATATGTCCAAGACAGCGAAACCGCCGAAAATGAACAGCGAAGCGGTGAGCCAGCTTATCATGATGTTACCAGACAGGCCGAGGGACTTGGCTTTGAACTCGTAGGCCAGCATTATGGCCAGGTTCAGGAGGATTATGAGCATGCAATAGATGCTCAGCCACATCCCTAAAAGCACAGATGCGCCGAACATGACGGCAGAGAGCATCGCGGCGGCGCGAGGTGTGACACGCCCCGAGGGGATGGGGCGCTCAGGATGATTCTGCCGGTCGATGCCCCGGTCCAGATAGTCGTTGAGGGCATTTCCGGCGCCGGTGAAGAGGAATACCACGAGGGAGGCGGCGAGCACAGGGGCAAGAGGAATAACGGAGACATCCAGGCCGGACGCGACCAGTGCCACTATTACCACGGACAGCACGGCCATCAGGCAGTTTCTTGGCCTCAGCAATTGGACTGTTCCTATCATCAATGGCCGAATGTATCGGGATAATAAACCTTTTGCGGGTCCATGGATACTGTTCGGGACTCGGGAAGCGGGAAGGGGGAACCGTACGGAATGGCTGTAATGCCAGCCATTGAATTCGTCGCCGAGTCCCGATTCCCGCGGCACGATTCCCGCTTCCCGATATTTCAACAATCAATCAAGTTCCCGCTTCCCGACCCGGCAACTTCATTTAACTGAATGCTTACTATGTGCAATCAGAGAAGAAGCGCAAGGCTTTTAATATACAGCGAAATACCGAGGTCGATTATTATGGCATGGGAACAGGCAGAGGTCAGGGCCCTGAAAGAGAACCGCTACGTGATAATTGACGATGAACCTTGCAGGATAAACAGCATATCCACGTCCAAGCCCGGGAAGCACGGCGAAGCCAAGGCAAGGGTGGAGGGCGTGGGAATTTTCGATAACCAGAAGCACAGTTTCGTGCATCCTGTGTCCCACAAGGTCAAAGTGCCCATGATAGACAAGAGGGCCGCCCAGGTCCTTGCCATCATCGGGGACGAGGTCCAACTGATGGACATGGTCACCTACGAGACATTCAGCATACCCATCACCGATGAGTTCAGGGGCGACCTCAAGGAAGGGGCCGAGATACAGTACCTCGTGGCCATGGAGAGGAAGAAAATCACAAGGGTCTGATGACGCATGGGCGGCACGCTTTTCTCGGATGCAAATGCCACTTATAGCTACAGCCGGTATGTGATATTCGGCGCACCGCTGGATATTACTGGTACCCACCGAAGGGGAAGCGCTGAAGGCCCGGAGGCTGCGCGCGAGGAATCATACACCTTTGAATCATTCATCCCGGACCTTGAGATAGACCTGGCCGACATCCCGACCCATGACATGGGCGACCTGCCGATGAAGAAGCCCCGGGAGGAGATCCTCGAGACCGTGAAGAAGATACTGAAAGATGGGAAGGTCCCCATAATGATGGGGGGGGAGCATTCGGTGTCACCATACGCGGTCCAGGCTTTTCAGGATGTGTCCGTCCTGGTATTCGATGCCCACCTGGATTACAGGGACGAGCTGAAGGGAGACAAGAACAGCCATGCATGCGCCACAAGGCGCATGGACGAGATAATCTCCCCGGAAAAGATACTGCCCATCGGGATAAGGTCCATCTGCAAATCCGAGTACGAGGACGCTAAGCGCCTGGGACTTGAGTACATAACCGCGGACAAGGCAAGGGAACTCGGCACCAAAAAAATCATCGAACAGATTGACAAGCTGATGCCTGACGATGTGTACATCTCCGTGGACATGGATGGCATAGACCCGGCATACGCGCCCGGCGTCGGGACCCCCGAGCCATACGGCCTGGAGCCGGTCATGGTCAGGGACATCATCCGGCATGTGGCCCCCAGAACCCTGGGCTTCGACATCGTGGAATTCTGCCCGCCCGTGGACAACGGCAACACCTCCGCGCTGGCGGCAAGGCTGATAAAGGATTTCATCGGGGCGAGGGAGAAAGGGCTGCAACGATAGGGTCTAGGGTTTAGGGGTTAGGGTATAGGGACTTTGATTGAAATAAATGTTTCAATCGTCAGTTACCTCTAGCAGCTTGCTTTCTAATGATTTTCTAAGACGAAACAACATTTTACTTACTTCATTTTGTTCTTGTTTTATGTTATGAAAGTCGTTTTCAATGACATAACCAAGGTCCTTTGAAAGAAGGAGATAAACTTCAAGCTCATTGCATGAGCCTATGGAGATGGAGATGAATTGGATATATTCACGGGTATGGTTTTTTCCATACCCCTCTGCTATATTCGCGATGATAGAGGTGGAAGCCCTTCTCATCTGGGACACTAAACCAAACTTTTCCTCGGCTGGAAAATTCGCTGTAATTTCATAAATCTTTAGTGTCAAAGCATATGCTTTTTTCCACACATTCAAATCTCTGTATCCTCTAATCAATCAATCACCCTAGCCCCTATACCCTATACCCTAAACCCTACCTATATCCAGGTATGTGCTCCGATTTCTTGAAAACGCTGTCCAGGTCGAACTTCTCCAGCTCCTCGTCGAACTTCCTCTTGAACCCGGCCATGCGTTTCTGAACCTTGGCGATGTCCGCATCCTCCTTCTCCATCATCTTCCTTATGCCCCGCATGTCGCCGAACAGGGCTTTATCGATGTTGAAGCCGCTGATTGCCATTATAGACAGCGTATTGTTCATGATGCCCAGTTCCATCCCTATCCTCTTCATTGGGTCGACCTTGTAGACCTTCTTGTTGAGCCGGATAAGGTATTCTCTGTGATTCTTCAGAGCGGAGAGCATGTTCTCCATGCGCTTCCCCATCTTCAGGATGTGCTCGTCAGCGGCGAGAACGGACTGGCCGAGTTTTCCGATGGCGCCTTTGTCGCCTTTCTTGGACTGGGGCTTCAACTCCAAAGCGGACATGAACATCTCCTCCCGCTTCGCCCGGGTCTCCATCTTACCCTCCAGGCTGGCAATCCTCTTCTGTTGGGCTTTGGAGGTTTTGGTGACTGCGTCCAGCTGGGCCTTGAGCGTGACATTCTGGCGCTTAAGGGTAACCAGCGCATATTGGAGTTCCTTCGAAGTGGGCTCCCTTGCAGGCCCTTTCTTGGGCTTCGGTTCAGCTTTGGCCTTCCCGGTGGATTTCCCGGCCTGCACCCCCCCAGTCTTTTGCTTTGGAAGCGCCTTCTTCTTGGGTTTGCCTGTGCCTTTTGCCTTCGCCATCATGCCCCCATCTCCTATTCCGGATAATAACCTTGCGATTTGGGAGCCGGGGAAAAGTGGTCAGATGTTTCCACGCTCTTTAAATACGCTGAGCATTTTATATGGGGTCAGAAGAAGGCAACCCCATGAACCGGAACCATGAACCGGCGATAGTCGCGAAGGGCGTTTCGAAGACATATGATAAAAAAGTGCAGGCACTGAAGGGATTGTCCCTCACTGTGAACAAGGGAGAGGTTTTCACATTGCTGGGGCCCAACGGCGCCGGAAAGACCACATTCCTGCGCATACTGTGCACCCAGCTCATGCCCACATCCGGGGACGCATACATACTGGGCCACAGCGTGGTGAATGACCCGGATTCCGTGCGGGGCAAGATTGCCATGGTCCCGCAGGATGCCATGGCATATGCAAATTTCACACCCTGGGACTATGCCTACAATTTCTGCCTTCTGCGGGGGATGGACAAGGCCAAGGCCAGAAAGAATTCCGAGGAAGCGCTCAAATCCATGCTCATGTGGGACATGCGCCTGAAGCCGTGCCAGTCCATGTCCGGGGGGGAGAAGCGCCGGGCACTGATAGCCGCCACCCTTGCCAGTGAAGCACCGGTCATGATGCTGGACGAGCCCACCAGCGGCCTCGACGCGATAGGCCGGAGGAATGTCTGGTCGGCACTCAGGGAACGGGCTGCCAAGGGCAACACCATCATCCTGACGACTCACATGATGGATGAAGCCGAGATGGTATCCGACCGCCTGGCGATTATCAGCAAGGGCGACCTGGTCACGATGGGCACCACCGCCGACATCAAGAAGCAGCTGCCTTACAGGTACAGGGTCATCGCGCCGGAGGGCGAAATAGATAAATCCAGATATCCGGATATCACCAAAATAGGCGACCGGTTGGTGGTCTACCTAAAAACAGATGAGGAAGCCATCGAACTTGTCAGGGACATGCTGAAGCGCGGCGTCCAGGCCGAGGCTGCTCCCGTGACGCTGGAGGATGCCTTCGTCCACCTTGCAGGGGAGGTGCTGGAATGAGCCTGAGGAAGATAATCAAGGACACGTTCATAATCGCCTACATGAAATCCATACCAGATCTCAAGCGGCAGCCTCTCGTCCTGCTCATCCTGGTGGGCCTGGCCACCATCCCATTGTTCTTCATCGGGCTTTTCGGGGGAAACGACCCCAACACCTTCAGGACCGGCCTGGTGGGCGTGATTGTGTCCAGCATCGGTTTTATAGCAATAACTTCTTCAATTCAGGACATCACCTGGGACAGGTACGTGAAGCTGCGGGAGATGGTCGTGGCCATGCCAGTTCATCCGCTGTCCTACGCGCTTGGGCTGAGCCTGGGCTTCCTCACACTCTCGCTGCCTGGGTCCATCGCGTTCATAATGTACGGTGTCTACCTGGGAATATTCAACATGGCCTCCGTGCTCATGACCTTCGGGGCCATGATTCTATGCTGGGCCTCTCTCGCCGCAATGGGATTCACCATCGCGACATACCAGCACAAGACCAGCCCCAACACCCTCGGCATTCTGGCCAACATCCTGAGCTTCGGGTTCGTTTTCCTCCCGCCAGTATATTACTCGGAGAGCATGCTGGGCGACTTTTCATGGGCTGTATTTATCCTGCCCACATCGAATGCTGCCGCGATCATCAGGTATTCCACTGGCCTTACCGACCCGAACCCGACTGCATTCATGCTGCACTGGATCATGCTCATGGTCACGGTAGTCGCCTTCTCGGCCCTGGTCATCTGGAAGGCACGCTGGCGCGAACCCTGAGAACACTGAAACGTATTTATCGCATCACACATTCCCATCCCCGATGAACTTCGACCTCACCAAGGAGCAGCAGATGGTCCGCGCGATGGTTCGTACCTTCGCCGAGAAGGAGATCAGGCCCATCGCCCAGGAGCTGGACCGGACAGGCGAGTTCCCCTGGCCGATAATCAGGAAGATGGGGGAGTTGAATCTCATGGGCATGACCGTTCCGAGGGATGGGGGGGGGGCTGGCGTTGACGCAATATCCTATGCGCTGGCCATCGAGGAGCTGGCAAGGGTCTGCGGGTCCACCAGCGTCATCATGGCGGTCCATAACTCGGTCTGCTGCCATCCAATCCACAAGTTCGGCACCGATGCCCAGAAAGAGAAATTCCTGAGGCCGCTGGCGGAGGGGAAGAAGCTGGGCGGCTTCGCCCTAACCGAGCCGAGCGCCGGCTCCGATGCCGGGGCCGTGAGGACCACTGCAATTTTAGAGAGGGATAATTATATAATAAATGGAAATAAAATATTCATAACCTCGGGCTGCGAGGCCGATGTGCTGGTTGTCATTGTTTCGACCGACCCGGGGAAGGGAACGAAAGGGCTCACTGCGTTCATCGTGGAGAAAGGCACGCCTGGCTTCACCTACGGAAGCGTCGAGGACAAGATGGGCGTCCGCGCATCTGCCACATCGGAACTGGTTTTCGAGAATTGCCGCATACCCAGGGAGAACATGCTGGGCGACCTGAATGCTGGCTTCAAGATAGGGATGGTGACACTGGATAGCAGCCGCATAGGCATCGCCGCCCAGGCGGTCGGCATCGCCCAGGGTGCGCTGGATGAAGCCGTGAAATACGCCAAGGAGAGGGAGCAGTTCGGCCGGCCCATCGGCAAGTTCCAGGCAATCCAGTGGATGCTCGCCGAGATGGCGACCAAGGTTGCGGCTGCAAGGTTCCTGGTGCTCAGGGCCTCGCAGATGAGTGACACAGGGCAGAAAGTATCCAAGGAGAGTGCCATGGCCAAACTGTACGCGTCCAGGATAGCTATGGAAGTGGCCAACTGCGCGCTCCAGATACATGGCGGGTACGGATACACCAAAGATTACGCTGTCGAGAGGTATTTCCGCGAGGCGAAGATAACCGAGATATACGAAGGCACCAGCGAGGTCCAGAGAATGGTCATTGCGAGGGAGTCGCTGAGGTAACCGCAGGTGATTTTCTACGTTTGGTGAATGCAACATATCAAAGGGAGACTATTGTAAATTTTAGATTTACGATGTGTGTTGAATGCAGCTTTCAGCATTTTCCAGCGATGCATTCGACTATGGCGCGGTAACGATGAATAACTAAATGAGGGCTCCCCAACGCTAAAGGTCGGTTCCTGCGAAACCTATAACAGAAACACTATGTGTGAGTGTTGTATGTGTTTCTGTCGTGGGGTATCCCTTCAGGTGTCATCTTTTTTGATAATGCCAGAGACCGGCAATCGAAAAAGATGTGTCCAATTTTGACATTGAATCTATATGTTTT
>JAWOHM010000100.1:0-3638 GCA_046485165.1 Thermoplasmata archaeon | reverse complement strand
CATAAATATGACCTCCATCTTCCCGGATTCCGATACAATGAAGGCGCTGTTCATACACTCTGATTTCATAGAGTACGAGGCCAGGAAGAAGACGAAACTGGCAGAGGACTTACCGCCCGAGAAGAGGAAGAACCGGGTAGAGGAAGTCCTGGTCGTGTTCATCAGCTTCGAGAAGCGGGACGAGGGAAAGGAGCAGGAGTCAGCCCAGGCGCTTGTGGCCAATGTCGAGGAGATAGCTGGAAAAGTGGAGACGAAAAGAATCGTTCTTTACCCATACGCCCACCTCAGCTCATCCCTCGGGAAGGCAGATTCTTCCATAAAAATCCTGCATGCCGCCGAGGCCATGCTGGCGGCTTCCGGCTACGAGGTTCACGCATCGCCGTTCGGCTGGTACAAGTCGTTCAACATCAGCTGCAAGGGCCACCCCCTGAGCGAGCTGTCAAGGGAGATAGTCGCCGGCCAGGAACAGGCCAAGTCCGCAGACGTGTCCGAGGCGGTGAAGGCCGAGGAGAAGCTCAAGTCCACATGGTTCGTCCTGGGCATGGACGGGAAGGAGCACCCCCTGGCCCTGGATAACAATGCAGTGAAGGGTTACGATTTCCAGGGCAATGAGAATCTAAAAAAATTCTGCCAGTACGAGATGGCCAAGAGCCGCATCAGCAAGGAGGAGCCGCCGCACATCGACATGATGAGGCGCCTGGAGCTGGTGGATTACGAGCCCGGCTCGGACCCCGGCAACATGCGGTATTACCCCAAGGGGAAGCTGGTCAAGACCCTGCTGGAGCGGTATGTGACCGAACAGGTGAAGCGCACCGGCGGCATGGAGATTGAATCACCCATCATGTACGATTTCGAGCACCCCAGCCTGAAGAGTTACATGAACCGGTTCCCTGCCAGGCAATACACCATCCAAACGCCAGACAAGAAAGTGTTCCTCAGGTTCGCCGCATGCTTCGGCCAGTTCCTGATGATGCATGACGCCACCATGTCTTACAAGGACCTCCCGGTAAGGCTGTACGAGCTTACCAGGTACTCGTTCAGGGTGGAGCAGCGCGGGGAATTGGCCGGCCTCAGGAGATTGAGGACATTCACCATGCCGGATTGCCACTCCTTCTGCGCGGACCTGCCCATGGCCAAGGCCGAAATCGAAGACAGATTCGAGTTGTCCAGGCATGTTCTGAACGAGATCGGCTACAAGATTCCCGAGGACCTGGAGTTCGCCATACGCATCACCAAAGACTTCTACGACCAGAACAAGGATTTCATTGTCGGCCTTGTGAAGCGCTGGAACCGCCCCGCCCTGGTGGAGATGTGGTCCGAGAGATTCTTCTACTTCGTGTTCAAGTACGAGTGGAACTTCGTGGACTGCGGGGACAAGGCCAGCGCCCTGAACACCGACCAGATAGATGTGGAAAATGCCGAGAGGTACGGCATCACATACGTTGGCAGGGACGGCGAGAAACATAATCCCTTCATCTTGCACCAATCAACATCCGGCGCGATTGAGCGCCTGATTTACTCATTGCTGGAAAAGGCGGCCATGGACTCCAAGAAGGGCCTGAAGCCGCAACTGCCTTTCTGGCTCTCGCCCACCCAGCTCAGGATCCTCCCGGTGAAGGACGATTTCTTGCCTGACTGCCTTGAGCTGGCGAAGAAATTCCCCGGCCGCGTGGACGTGGATGACAGGGAGATGACCATCGGCAAGAAGATTCGCGACGCGGAGAGGGAATGGATACCGTTCATCATTGTGTTCGGGGACAATGAGAAGTCATCCGGGAAGTTCCAGGTCCGAATCAGGGGCCAGGGCGAGAAGCCCATGACGCTGGAAGAGCTGTCGGCCGCCATCACCCAGATGCAGAGAGGCATGCCCTTCGAACCGCTGGCTCTCCCAATGACCTTGGAAAAGCGAGTAATATTCAGGGGATAGGCGGATGTCCACCGCCATCTCTGTGAATTCTGTGTCCAAGTCATTCGGCCCCCAGCATGTTCTCGTTGATGTGAGCTTCGAGGTCCTCAAAGGCCAGAAAACCGGCCTTGTGGGGCAGAACGGAACAGGCAAATCCACGCTTCTGAACATCATCTTCGGCCTGGAGCGCATGGACATGGGCGAGTTGAAGATTCCGAAGGATGTGACAATCGGCTACATGACCCAGGAGAACAAGCTGGATGAAGATAAGCCGCTCCTCGAGGCAGTCTCCGCGCCCACCGGCCAACTTGGCTCCCTGGCCAAGCGCATATCTTATCTAGAGGCCAAGATGGAATCCGGGATAGAGGGCGAGGCCCTGGAAGAGGTTTCGAAGGATTATGCAAAGGCCATGGAGGACTATGCGGCCAGCGGCGGCTATGGGCATCCATCGAAGGCCGAGGGCGTCCTTGATAAATTGGGCCTGGAGAAGCGCACCTTCAACACCAAGATACGGGACCTGAGCGGGGGAGAGCGCACCAAGGCCAGGCTGGCCCGGATAGTCATGGAGGCCGAGGATGCCGACCTGCTGCTCCTGGACGAGCCCACGAACCACCTGGACATCGAGACAACTGTTTGGCTGGAGGATTACCTGGCATCCTACAATGGCGCGGTAATCATGGTCTCCCACGACCGGTATCTATTAGATAAGATAGTCAACAAGGTGGTGGAGATAGAGGCATCCAGGTCCAAGGTCTACAACGGTAATTATTCCGAGTACCTGGACAAGAAGAGGGCGGAGTTCGAGAACCTGTCCAAGCGTTTTTCGAAGCAGCAGAAGGAGATAAAGCGCCAGCAGGAAGTCATCGAGTTCATGCACCGCGTGTACAGCTTCAGCAGCATCCACAAGACAAGGCAGAAGATGCTGGACCGCATGGAAAAGGTCGACGCGCCCATGGACCACACCAGGGAGCTGGGCATAGATTTCGGCAGCGCCCAGAAATCCGGCAAGGACACCTTGGACGCGATAGACATCACCAAGAAATTCGGCCAGGTGCCCATAATCGGCAAGTGCGATTTTCGCATCGAGAAGGGCGAGAAAGTCGGTCTCATCGGCCCCAACGGCTCGGGAAAAACGACACTGGTGAGAATGATAATGGGCGAGGAGAAGCCCACTTCCGGCACAATCAAGATAAGCAAGGGCGTGAGCATCGGTTACTACAGCCAGGAGCAGGACGGCCTGATTCGCGGAAACACGGTCATCCAGGAGATGCAGAAGCATAAGAAAGACGCAAGCGAGGAATGGGTGCGCACATTCCTGGGCAGGTTCTTTTTCTCCGGCGAGAGCGTGTTCAAGAAAGTATTTCAGCTCAGCGGCGGGGAGCGGGCCAGGCTGGCAATCGCCAAGCTGCTGATGTCCCAGAACAATTTTCTCATACTGGACGAGCCCACCAACTACTTCGACATCTACGCGAAGGCAGCCATGGAGGAGGCCCTGGTGGATTATCCGGGCACCGTGCTGGTCATCTCCCACGACAGGGCGATGCTGGACGCTGTCGCCAACCAGATATTCGAGATACGGGACGGGACGCTCACTACATTCGCAGGTAATTATTCAGACTACGTCAGAGTCAAGGGCAAATCCAAGCTGTCCAGCGGCGGCGACACCTACGAGGTGGTGAAGAAGTACACCGACTGGACCACCGGAAAAAAATACACGAAAGGGCAGGTGCTG
>JAWOHM010000052.1:0-10122 GCA_046485165.1 Thermoplasmata archaeon | reverse complement strand
ACATGGTCGAATATTGCATGGAGTCGGCCATGCTGGGTTTGGGCGCACTCAGGTATGGCGGCATGATGGTTTGCAGCAAATCAATGATGGCCACCACGCCTATGACATTATTTTGGGAATCCATGACCAGCAATGATCGGTGCCCTGTTTCCATGATCCGGCTGGTTGAAAGCCTCGGATAAAAAGATTCGACCTGGAAACATCCTTGCGCCTGGGCCGGGAGAAAGGCGCGCCCATGCATCCCGGATTCACTTTCATGTGGGGCAATCTCACGGTCGAACAGGTCAAGGAAATGGCGCGGGACATTGCAGAGACAGGCAAAATGTTCGGCCAGGAACTCGAAATGAAGAACACGCCCGCCATGAGGGAATTCCTGCAGGAACTGAGAGCCCCCTACAAGGTCAGGGACAATGGCCTGCTTGTGAGTAACGGCCAGGCATTGCTCGCATCCCTGGGCATCGGCGGAAGGAAGGCTGCCAAGGGGCCAAAGGGAGATTTCTCCGACTCGCTGGCCTATGTTTCTGCCCTTTCCGGGATACGGATAATGGACAAGCGCGGAACTTACATCGGAACAAGGATGGCGCGCCCGGAGAAAGCGGCCATGAGAAAGATGGACCCCCCGGTCCACGGCCTGTTCCCGGTCGGCGACGAGGGCGGCACCCACAGGCTGATGTCGAAGGCAGCCGAGGGCAGGGGCAAGATAAACGTCGAGCTGGAGGAGAGGGTATGCAGGAAATGCAGGAAAACCACATTCTTACCGGTTTGCGACTGCGGAAATCATACCGTTTCGCTGGGCAGGTCCGCCAAGCAGGACGTGGACATGATTTCGGTACTCAGGAAGTCCCGCGACAGGATTGGAATGGGCCAGATGCCAAAGGTCAGGGGCGTCAAGGGCATGGTGTCCAAGAACAAGACGCCCGAAATGCCGGAGAAGGGCATGCTAAGGGCCAAGCATGACGTGTTCGTGTTCAAGGACGGGACATCCAGGTTCGATTGCACGGATGCGCCCCTCACGCATTTCAAGCCCTCGGAGATTGGCACCAGCATACCCCGGTTGAAAGAACTCGGCTACACTCACGATATGCACGGGAACCCCCTCGAGGACGAGTCGCAGGTCATCGAGCTGCGGGTCCAGGATGTCATCATCCCCGAGAACGGCGGCGATTATTTCTTTCAGGTCTCCAGGTTCATCGATGAGCTCCTGGCGTCTTTCTACGGGCTCGAAGGGTTCTACAATGCCCAAACCAGGAAGGACCTGGTCGGCTCGGCATTGCTGGGGCTGTCGCCGCACACGTCCGGCGGCGTATTGTGCCGGCTGATTGGCTTCACGAAAGCGGCAGTGGGCTACGCGCACCCGTTCTTCCATGCGGCCAAGAGGCGCAATTGCGATGGGGACGAGGATTGCTTCATGCTGCTCATGGACGGCCTACTGAACTTCTCTGTATCCTATCTCCCGGAGAAGCGCGGCGGCCGCATGGACGCGCCTCTGGTGCTGATGACGCGCATTGACCCCAACGAGATAGACAAGGAGGCGCACAACATAGATGTCATGGCTCAGTATCCGCTGGAGTTCTACAAGGCCGGGCTGGAGAACCTGAACCCCAAATCGTTGGAGAAAATATTGGACACTGTCGGTTCCCGCATCGGTTCCAACCTCCAGTACGAGGGATTCAAATTCACCCTTGACACCACGGACATATCCGGCGGGCCCACCGTATCCAGCTACAAGACCCTGGAGAGCATGGACGACAAGACGCAGGTCCAGCTCGACCTGGCCAGGATGATAATGGCCGTTGACGAGCGCGATGTGGCGGAGCGCCTGCTGAACAATCACTTCATCCCTGACATGATCGGCAACCTGAGGACATTCTCCAAGCAGAGCCTGAGGTGCACGAAATGCGGCTCCAAGTACAGGCGCATGCCTCTGGCCGGCAAGTGCAGGTGCGGGAACAAGCTCAATCTCACGGTGCACGTGAAGAGCGTGATGAAGTACCTGGAGATGAGCAAGGCCATCGCCCGGGAGTACGGCGTCTCGAATTACATCATCCAGAGAATCGAATTGCTGGAAGAGGGCATGTCCTCCATGTTCGAGAATGACAAGGTCAGGGATTGCAAGATAACGGATTTTTTCTGAGGCAATGCTTTTGTGTGCGCTTGCAGGGCATCCGTTCAACCTGGCGCGCATAGCCCACGCAACCTGCCTCCAACACTTCGAATACTTTCGCCCACCCCTCGTTCCGCTATAAATACCATACCGCCCATGTCTTGATTGAAGCAGGTGCGAGATTGGCCGGAGAAACCGATAACAACACAGAACTGGCATTGGAGGAGAACATACGGGACCGCATATTCACAATTCGGGGCGTTCAGGTGATGCTGGACTCCGATTTGGCAGCATTGTACAATGTCGAAACAAGAGTGCTGAATCAAGCAGTAAAGAGAAACATGCAAAGGTTTCCAGAGGAGTTCTGCTTCCAACTGAGAGATAAGGAACCGGATACTTTGACATCACAAATTGTGATATCAAATGACGGAAGAACCTTGAAGTCGCAATTTGCGACCTCAAGTCGGGGCGGCAGGCGTACCATGCCATATGCTTTCACAGAGCAGGGCGTTGCCATGCTCTCGGCTGTCCTGCGAAGCGACACCGCAATCAAGACCAGCATCCAAATAATGAATGCTTTTGTAGCGATGAGGCATTTCATCGCCTCCAATGCCCTGCTTTTCCAGAGGATGGATGCCCTGGAAATCAAGCAGTTCGAGACGGAGAACAAAGTGGAGCGGGTGCTTGCCGCGCTCGATTCCGGCGAGGTTCGCCCCAAGCAGGGCATATTCTACAACGGCCAGGTATTCGATGCGTATGCTTTCGTTTCGGACCTTATCAGGAGCGCCAACGCATCCATTGTTCTCATTGACAACTATCTTGATGACAGCGTTTTAACCCTGCTCACCAAGAGGAAAAAGGATGTCCGGGTAACGCTGCTCACCAGGAACCTGACCGAGGCACTGGCCCAGGGCGTGAGGAAATGCAGCGAGCAGTACCCGTCCATGGAAATAAGGGAATTCAAGAACGCCCATGACAGATTCATCATAATCGATTACAGCGAGATATACCATTTCGGCGCATCGCTCAAGGATTTGGGCAAGAAATGGTTCGCGTTCTCCAGGATGGATGTCGAAACGGTGGGGATGCTGGCGAGGCTGGATGTAGACACTAACGCACGGCACCCGCCCTGAACCGCGCCCCGCACCCCCGGCACCGCCACACCCCGTCCCCTTCGTCCTCCAGGGGCCCCCCGCACTCCGGGCACTCGCCATCCAGGAGGTCGGCGGCGGCTAGCAGGATGACGGCCGATTCCAGGGGCCAGTGGTCGAACATCACTCCCCCAGCTCTTCCAGGGCCTTCCTGCACTTCTCGGCCCAGAGCTTCATGCCCATGCGGTCGAAGTCGGAGAGGGCTTTATCGAGGTAATCGCGGGCTTTGGCGGGGTCGCCCATGGCCCTGAAGAGGAGGGCGTGCTCGTAGTGGAGTCGCGCCAGTCCCTCTTTATCGCCTACCTCTTCGAGGATTTCTCCGGCCTTCCCGAATTCCTCCATCGCATTGTCCCATTTCTTCATCTCTCGGTGGACCATCCCCAGGACCCGGCGGCTCATGCCTTCCTCAGCACCAATCTCGGCGGCGGTGGCAACAGCCTTTTCAGCGTTTTCAAGGGCAACCTGGAAATTTTCAAGTCCTAGATTGGCCTCTGCAAGGCTGCACTGCAGATGGATTGACAGCCGCCTGTCCCCTATCTTCTTCACTATCTCCAGGCTGCGCTCGTGGAACTCCAGCGCCTTCCCAAGCTCGCCCCTGTGCATGTAAACTTCGCCGATGTTGTTGAGCGCGGTGGCGATGCCCTGCTTGTCCCCCATCTTCTCCCTCATCTCCAGGCTGCGGCCGTAGAACTCCAGCGCCCGGTCAAGTTCGCCCCTGTAAAGGTGTACGATGCCGATGTTGTTGAGCGCGGTGGCGATGCCCCGCTTGTCCCCCATATTCTCCACCATCTCCAGGCTGCGCCCGTGGAACTCCAGCGCCTGGTCAAAATCGCCCCTGGTTCTATGCACGTTGCCGATGCCGTTGAGCGAGATTGCAATGCCCCGCTTGTCACCTATCTTCTCCATCATCTCCAGGCTGCGGCCGTAGAACTCCAGCGCCTGGTCAAAATCGCCCCTGTCATGGTGCACGATGCCGATGTTGTTGAGCGCGGCGGCGATGCCGTATTGCTCCCCGATTTCCTCCATCACCGCAAGGCTCTTCTCGTAATATTCAAGGGCCGGGTCGTAATCTCCCTTGCTATAATGTATGATGCCTATGGCCCTTAGAGCGTTGCCGATGTCCCTCTGTTCAGTACCGGACTCCCCGAACAACTTAATGGCTTCCTGGAACCGGGCCATGGCCTTGTCGTAATCTCCCTTACGATAGTGAGGATTTCCCTCGCCCAACAGCAGCCTGGCGTATTCCGCGGTATTCTTGTCGGTAATAACCCCTTTCGCCGCGACCACCACGTCCAGAGATTTGTCGAATTCGCCTTTTTTCCCATGCACGTCCGCAATCTTTCTCAGCACCCTGGCCTTTATCTCTCCATCCTCTGTCAACTCCCCCGCCTTCTCGAAATTTTCGATTGCCTTGTCGAATTCTCCGGTTAGGGATTGAATATCCCCCACGCTCTCTAGAATCTTTAACTTCTGTTCTGGTTGCACAACTTCCAGCGCGTTCGTGTACAGCCGCACCGCCTCCTCATTTGCGTATGCCTCCTTGGCCTTGTCCGCAGCCTTCACCAGCCACTCACCAGCGCGCCCGTCCCCGGCCTCGAAGTAATGGTAGGCTAAGTCGCTCACCACGTCATCTGGATTGTCCCTGTGCAGCTCTGCAATTGTATCGGCAATCAGCCTGTGATATTCCCGCCTCAGCTCCTCGCTTATGCCGTTGTACAGAACTTCTCGTATTTTGGCATGGTCGAACCTATACCTGTCCTTGAGGTAATGGAGTAATTTGTGGGACTTCTCTATCTTGCTCAGGTTCTTCAGGAGCGTCATTTTCTTTATTTCTGTTGTCTTTTCCAGCACGTCGGTGGAGAACTCGTCCCCTATCACGGAGGCCCACTCCAGGAGCTCCCTCTGCTCCTCCATGAGCCGGTCCAGCCGCCTCTTCACCACATCGTAAACCTTGCCAGGGAGATCTAACTTGTCCAACTCTTTTATCAGAGCCCAGGCGCCGGAATCGTCCTGCACTATTGCGCCTTCCTCGGCCAGCAGCTTCAGTATCTCCAGGGTGAAGAAGGGCGTGCCCTCTGTTTCTTTGTGAATCTTGTCGTAGAATCCCGGGTCAAACTTTGTTGCGCCCAGAACGCTGTTGATTAGCGATTCTGTGGAGGCCTTGTCCAGGCGCTTCAGCTCAATCTTCTCAAGCAAATCCTCCCTGCTCATGTTCTGCATCGCAGTCTCCAGCTGGTGGGTCTTCCCGTCGTATGCCTGGGTGATGTCCTCGGGCCGGTAGGTTCCCAGGAGCAGCACCCGGTGTTTCCTCAGGTTCCTGGATAGGTAATGCAGCAGCCCCAGGGTGCTTGGGTCAGCCCATTGCAGGTCGTCGATGAACAGCAGCAGTGGCTTGTTCTCGGACGATCTCTGCATGCCCAGGAGCACGTTGTCGAAGAGATTCTCCTGGCGTATCTTCGGGTCCTCGACCAGGAATTTGCCGTTGTACTTGCCGGAATCCACGAACCAGGATATCTTCGACCTTGCCGGCTCAGTGGCCGACACATCGCCGGACCAGTCGTCGTAAGTCGTCCCGAAGCATACCAGGGCGCCCTTCATGTCCTCGATGAGGAACTCGCTCTTCTCTCCTTTGATGACCGTTGCCATTGTGAGCTTTCCCAGTGTCCGTATGAGTATCGTGAAGTCCCCGTATCCCAGCGTGTTAAGGCTGCCGGCGCCGCTCCCGTCCATCATCTCCAGTGAGTCCTTGACGAAATTGCCGACTGCCTGCAGCATGCCGGCGAATATGTCAGAATCCAGTTCAAGCTGTTCTCTCTCGGCCTTGGCGATGAGCATGCCGGCATCGTTCATGAGGTACGTGGATACTACCAGGGGTGGCGGGTCCCCGGATATGAGATGGAATAAACCCGCCTCCCGGAGCGCGGTTTTGATGGGCATCAGCGGCTCCAGGCTTTCCGCGAGGCACCAGCCGCGGATTACCTGAGCGCCTTTCTTCTCGGCATCGGAGATTAGTTCCGACACCAGCCGGGTCTTGCCGATTCCGGCCTCTCCGGCGATGAAAATAGTTGAACCCCTGCCCTCCAGGGCATTCTGAAGTGATTTTTTCAGCCTGGCAAGTTCAATATCCCGGCCAATCAATTCCGGCTGCCTCAATGCGTACTCTTCCATGATTGGGGAATGGGACGGGGATTAAAAAAGGTGACGGGGACTGGAGATTTACCGGCCCATTCCATATTCTTTCCTTAAAAACTACCCCAGCTGCCTTCCCACAATCTCGTTCGCTAACCCCAGGAACTCGTTGACCTTCTCGGGCGCAATCGTGGCCCCGGCCGCTATGTTGTGGCCCCCGCCGACGCCGCCCACTTCCGCGGCGGCGCGGCGCATGACCTCGGACAAGTCGAGGCCGGCATTCACCAGAATCCTTGTGCCGCGGCCAGAGACTTTTATGCCGTCGTCTGTCACGGCCAGCGCGAATATGGGTTTTCTATCATCAATCTTCCCTGAGCCGAACAGCATGCCAGCGACCGTTCCTACGATGGTGTCGCGTATCATGTCGCCGACATGGACGAATTGGATATGCTCCATCTGGCTGATGCCGATGCTTTCCATAATCTGGATGGAATCGACAAGCTGCTTGCGGTGCCCTTTCCTGAGCCCGAATGCCAGGTCCAGGGCCTCGCCCCTGTCGCCTTTGCAGACCTTCAGCCCCAGCTCCGGGGCGTCGTACCGGCCGCATGAGTTCAGCAAGGTGGCGAATTCTTTCGCTTCTCTGAGCTCTGTGCCCTTCTTTTCCAATGGGAATGTGTAGACCTCGCCGATGAAATCCTCAGTGGAGGCCATCCTTGACAGCGCGGATATCACGGTTCTCTTCTCGGTCTTCTTGAGGTCCGACCAGACTCGCCAGGTCTCGCCTTTTTTCAGGTTGATGCCCAGTTCCATGAAGAAGTCCATGCTGCCCCTGTAATTGTCAGTGATGCCATCTATGTTCAGGTCATTGGCATACTGCAGCATCTTCCAGATCGGCCTGGTCTCTCGGCCGAACAGGTTCAGGTCCTCCTCGACCTCAACGACGCCGAACTCCTCCCCGTCTGCCAGGATGGTTCGGTTGGTGCCTGTGAGCCTCCCCGCCTCCCTGTCTTGCATGTCGCCCACAGCCCCCACAACGGCCAGGAATGCCAGTTTCCTGAGTTCGGCATCCATCGCCCTGGCCACGAGATAGGCGCAGCCCGCGCCGCTGATGTCGGAGCCCCCGTCGCGGCCGATCATATGGGGGTTGACCGTGATGAAATTCTCATCTGGCTCTTGCGCCTCGTCATAATCAAACAGCGTCCTTCGCCCCCGGCCAGCGGGTTTCCGCGCCGCCTCAAGGGGTTTGTGGTGGTCAGAAATAACCCCCTCCAGCCCATCGAGCATGTTTGTGGAGCCGCTGCCCAGGTCCGTGAACCAGACGAGTTCCGGTTTCATCGCCTTGAGCCCGCCGAGGAAAGCCTCGTCCATCTTCTTGGTGAACAGAACGTCATGCCGCATCTTGACATGGTCAAGCGCGGATGACGCAACCCCAGCCGCAGCCACGCCATCGGCATCAATGTGGCTGACCACAGTGACATGCTCTGCGGCCAGGAGCCTTTCCGCCGCCTTCCTTGCAGCATTATCCATGCGAAGGGGTATGTGACTCATTTAAAAGAAATATCGTTAGGGTGACTGAAACTACTTATACAGATAAACCGATTAGCCCGGCATGAATTACATGATCGCCACCCTGAAGGCTCTGGCCCTGCGCGGCGCCAATGCGGATTTCATTCAGGTTTCCACCGGGGAGCTGGGCGCTGAGCTGGAAGTGAGCCAGCAAACCGCATCCAACCGTTTAGTCGCCCTGGAGAGGTCCAACATGCTGAAGAGGCGCAGGGGGCTCCACGGCCAGGACGTCATGCTGACAAGGGTTGGCCTGGACCTTCTCAGGAAAGAGTATGGGGATTACCAGCGAATATTCGCGGAGCCGGCTGCCATAATGATATCCGGCAAACTGGAAAGCGGCCTGGGCGAGGGCCAGTATTATCTAAACAAGCCGGGTTACCGCGACCAGATAGTGGCGAAGTTGGGCTTCACGCCTTTCAACGGCACGCTGAATCTCAGAGTTTCTGAAAGCCAGATGGCCAAATTTTCCGCGGTTCCGCTGGAATCCAAAATTCAGATTGAGAGTTTCCGGGCAGACGGCAGAACATACGGAGAAGCGGAATGCATACCCATAGTCATCCAGAGCATCCGTTGCGCCATCATCCTGCCCAAACGCTCCCACCACACGGGCGTTCTGGAGATAATTTCCGCAGAGCATCTCAGGTCCAGGCTGAAATTGAAGGATGGCGATGCCCTGGAAATAACAATTTCCCAGCCATAGCTCAGGATGAAGATACTTCGAGATCCTCTTCGTTCATCGTCTTGTCATCAACTATCTCGATGTCCTTCTTAATCGCCTCATCGTCAAGGCCCAGGTTGCGAAGCACATGCCACGCCATCCTCTTTCCCGCGACCTCTTCGGAGATTATGATGTCGTTCGCATGCTCCGAGATGGCCTTCCTGTCATGGTTCCCGAACGCCCTGGCGACGATGTACGCACCCCCGTTATGTTTCCTGCACAGGGATATGGCCGTTTCAGAATCCAAAGTGTCCGAAACCGCCACGATGATGAGTCCAGCATAGTCCACGCCGGCCCATCTCAGAACCTCCTCGTCCGCTGCATCGCCGTATACACAATCGATGCCCCTCTCCCGCAATTCCTCAATCTTCTTCGGGTTGTAATCCACCACGGTGAAGTTGTGTTTCAGGTTGGCCATGCAATCGATGGATTCCCTTGCCACTTCAGCGGCGCCGAGCACCAGGATGTGCATTTTTCCCTCGACTTTGCGCCGTTTTTCCGGCGTGGGGTCGTCAAGGACATCCTCTTCCTCCTCGGTCTTCAGGTAATTGCGTTTCCTGAGAAATTCATAAACTGCGGGGCCGGACCGGAACACATAGGGGGTCAGGACCATGCTGATGAGGGCAGCCGCTATCACCGATGAATAAACAACATCCGACATCAGTCCGGATTCGAGCCCCATGCTGGCAATGATGAAGGAGAACTCGCCCAGCGGTATCATGCCCAGGCCCACGTACAAAGATGTTTTTGGATGGTATCCCAATAACTTCACTGCCGAGAAATTGACGACAATCTTGCCCACCAAAAGGACGGTCAGGACCGCGATGACCGGCACAGGGTTTTCAATGAGGTGCTGCGGGTCTATGGTCATGCCCATGGACACGAAGAATATCACCAGGAAAATCTCCTTCAGCGGCGTGATCTGCCCCATGATGTCCAGGTGCCGTTCCGATTCCGACAGAATTATCCCCGCCATGAAAGCGCCCAGGGCCAGGGAGAGCCCGAAAGCCTCGGAGAGCACCGCGACGCTGATGCAAATGCCGAACACCGCAAGCAGGAACAGCTCCTTGGAATGTGTCACGCTCACAGCCTTGAGTATTTTGGGGAACAGCGTTCTCCCCAATAGTATGACTGCAGCCAGAAGTATCGTGCCAACGATGACAGGCATGAACTTCAGCAAGAGGTTTGCCTCGCCGCCCACAAAGCTGGAAATGGAGGTGATGACGATGATGGCGCCGATGTCCTCTATTATCAGCATGCCTATGAGCAGGCGGCCGTGCATGGTGTCGGTCTGGCCAGTCTCGTGCAATATCTTGATGATGACGATGGTGCTGCTCATCATAAGCATGGTGCCCAGGAGGAGCGACTCAGTGAGGCTCCACCCCAGGACGAACCCGGTGATGGCGCCGATGAATAACATTCCCATCATCTCGAATGCGCCGCCCACCGCCGAG
>JAWOHM010000036.1:0-4158 GCA_046485165.1 Thermoplasmata archaeon | reverse complement strand
ACGGCGTCCAAGCTGGTGCTGATGAACGCGCTGGATACCTTAGGCATAATTGCGCCGGAAGAGTTATGACGGGCAATTTGCAAACAGCATGCCCGGCCTGTGAGGGCCGGGTTTTGAATCTTTATTCTATCAAGTGCGAATGTCCCTTCATTCTGAGGCATTCTGTTGCTCTGTTTTGGAAAGCCCCGCCTGTACGAGGATTGTAGCGATCCAGCTTTATATCAGCATCAATCCGAGCCAGACGAGGCACAGCCTCGTCCTTTCTCAGCCTGAGGGCTTCGAGCAAGCCGAGTTGCGCACAATTCGGCGCTGAGGGCGGGGAGGTGTTTAAATCGACGTTCACCCCGGTCTCCATACCGCGCACCGGCCAACCATATCATGCCCCGTCTGAATGTATGAAAATGAAGGAAAAGATGATGGGCTTATCCAGATTTTCGACGAAGACGATTCCGCAATCGTCCGTCTTCGGTTCGAACTGGAGATCTCCGCTGTGTGAAAGCGACGTCATTTCCGGCGCTGCCAGGCATCGATTTTTCCTGGCCGCGTAACCAGCTAGACCATAAGCCCAGTGCTTGCGCATGATGGCGAGCTTACGTAAAATCTTTGCTGTCGGGCACGGTTACCCTTCTGAAGGTGCAAGTTTTAATATTTCATGAAACCATAATGGACGCATGCGGAGATTGAGATGAGCGATGGCGGCGGTTCCCTGGAAGCCTCGATGATATTCGAGAAGCTGTTCACAGACCTGCTGAAAAGCCAGACCGATGGCACTGCCCGGATACTGCTGCTCAGGAAACTGGAGCGACTAAAACTTGAGCATGGAATTCTGGCCGGCATCAACATCGACGGGGAGGAAAGCGTCTCCATCAACATCAGGGAGGGGAGCGAGTACCAGGTGGTCACCGCACTCTCCAAGGCATTCGATTCCCTGATCGACGTCCTGGCATTCTCGATGGGCCAGGAAGGCGCATTCAGGCAGGCGGAGGGCGTTCTCTCGTCCGTGATGAAGCAGTTCCAGGAGCCGTTCTCAAGGCTGGGGGTGAAGAACCACATACTCAAAGGCTCCATGGCGGAGAAGATTTCCTCGGGGGTGGACGGCCTGGATGCCATGCTGGGCGGCGGATTCCCGCGGGCCGACATGGTGCTCGTATCCGGCCCTCCCGGCATGGCCAAGTACAACCTGGCATTCCAGTTCCTCGCCGAGGGCCTGAAGGCTGGCGGCTCCGGGATGGCAGTGGTCTCGACCATGAACACCAAGGAGTTCCGGGACATGCTCTCCAAGCTCGGGGTGAATGTCTCGTCCTGCGAGGCAAAAGGCAGATTGAAAATGATAGACTGGTACTCGCAGAAGAGCAGGCCCATAATCGGAATGGAGGAGCATGGCTCCGTGCTGATCCCTTCCAAGGACATCGCCAACCTGGACATCGCCTTCACCCGGGCGATGGACGGGCTTTCCTTTGCGCCCACGACCAGGGCATTCGTGGACATCATCACGCCGGCACTCAACATATACGAATTATCCGATGTGGTCGAATTCGTCCAGAGGCAGAAATCCAGGTTCGGTGACAGGCACATCACCAGCATGTTCGTCGTGGAGAATGGGGTCCATGATGAGAGGGTGATGTCAACCCTCAAGCATATCTCCGACACCGGAGTGGCGCTCACGGGCGATGGCCAGGGCAATCTTTTCATCGAGATAGAGGCCATGAGCACATCCAACTTCAGAAGGGGGAAATCGGCAGTCCAGGTGAGCTACAAGGGCATATCCGTGATGGAGATGGCGCTGGACGAGGCAGGGGTGATTGCCGAATTCTGCAATATCCCATTGGTGACAAGGGAGGTTGCCAGGAAGCTGGTGGATGCGGGATTCACGGACATGAACCAGCTCAGCAGGGCAGAGGAAACTGAGCTTCTCAGGGTCGGGAGCATCACCAGGGAGATTGCGAGAAGCATAGCGGAGTACACAAGGACGGTTGAATACTCGCAGAGCGTCCTGTCCAGCAGGAGCGACAAATGGCTGAAGAAGGCCATGGAGCAGGTGGCATCCGGCGACCTCAAGAAGGCGAAGAAGAGCCTGGAAAGGGCATTGGAGATTGACCCGGCCAATGCCATAGCCCAGGCTGAACTTGTAAAAATCGAAAGGAAGCTGGGCGCTGACGGTTGATTTAAATAACCAGTCACCCATTCCCCTTTCTCTAGAGTCTCACCCGAGGAAGAACAATGTCGAAAGAATTCGAGACACGGGCATCCGCACCCGGAAGAGTCATCCTTTTCGGAGAGCATGCGCTGGAGTTCGGCGAGCCCGCTGTCGCGGTCGCGGTGGAATCCAGGGCCAGCTGCAGCGTTCGGATATCCGGCAAATTCATGGTCAATGATGAGGAACTGGACCCGAAGAAACACGCCTACATCAGGGGCGCGGTCCTCAACGGCTGGACAGACATGGACACGCCGATAGCCGTATCGACAGAATCGGACATCCCGCCAGAGCTTGGGCTCGGGAGCATGGGTGCCAGCACAGTGGCCTGCCTGGGCGCCATCTCCATGCTTCACAATCACATAATCTTCGAGCATGTGGCGAGGAATGCGTTCCACTCCCAATGCGAGGTGAAGAGCAACTGCATCCCGCTGGACACCTCATTATCCACCCACGGGGGCGGCATGATGCTGAGCGAGAAGATTGCCGAGAACTGCCTTTGGTCCTTCAGCAACGGGAGCAGGACCTGGTACGCCCATGACATCGAACTGCCCGAGATGGTGCTCGTCCTGGGCTATTCCGGCGTTCCGTCGCCAGCCATCGAGATGGCGAACAAGGTGCTCAGGTTCCAGCAGAGGAACAGCTTTGCCAGGGATATAATAAAGGACATCGGGAAGGTCGCCCGGGAGGGGCATGCGGCACTGGCATCCGGCAACATCGCGGAAGTGGGCCGCCAGATGAGCCGAAACCACCGCCTGCTTGCGAACCTGGGGGTCAGCAATCCCGAGCTGGAGAGGCTCGTGCAGGCAGCCTCCAGATATTCGCATGGCGCCAAGATAACCGGCCCCGGGGGCGGGGGATGCATCGTCGCGCTGGCCAGGGATGCCGAGAAGGTCTCGTCCGCCATAGAATCGGCCGGCGGGAAGGCGTTCCGGCTCAAGGTCACCAGGGAAGGCGTGCGGCCCGAGGATTGAACTATTGTAGATTTAGTGATTTTAGATTTTCAATCTTAGATTTATGCAAAGATATAAGGGTCGAGGGCCAAGGGTCAAGAATCGAGAGCCTGAGGATGCTGGCTATAGAGAACAGCCAGCACCGTTAAATCTACAATCTAAAATCTACAATCTAAAATCGTCCCCATACAATCTACAATCGAAAATAGCTACTTATTCTCCAAAAGCTTAAATCCAGATAGATGTATTCAGCCCTGGTACCCATGACCGACATCGAAACCGAACTGATAAAGGGCGAGCAGCTTCTGGCCCAATTCGAGCATGACAAGGCCAGGAAGAAATTCAATGACATCATCAAGGCCGACCCGGCCAACCCCAGGGCGTACTTCGGGAAGGCCGAGGCATCGCTGGGCGTGCAGAAGGTCACCGCCGAGGAAATCATGGAGCTTTACAAGAAGGCCTGGGAGCTGGAGCCGGACAATGTGTTCTACCTGACCTCGCTGGGCGCGTTCTGCGTGGACATCGGCCGGTTCAATGAGGCGGAGCAGTACTACAACAAGGCCACGGAAATCGATGAAGAAAATGCCAGCATGTATTTCTCGGAGTTCGCCATATCATATTTCACCAAGGCCCCGATAGTCATGGAGAAGTTCCTGGACGACAACACAAGAAAGATGATTAAGAAGAAGTCCCTCACCTACATGCTGAAAGCGCTGGACATGAGCCCGGAAGAGGCGAAGAAGCTGCTGGAATAGGATTATTCGAATTTTATGCGGAAGCATCTAACGACAATTCACAGCGCGTCCTCATCGTCCTGCGAATCATCGTAGAATTCCGCTGGCGAGCAGTTGGGGCACATCCCGGTTATGTGGTCCATGCATTCCCCGCATGTTATCATGCCGCAGCTGGCGCATATCGTCATGGACGGCTTTCCGCAGACATGGCATATCCCGGCTACCCTCATTCTCTCAGCTCTCCCATTGTGGTGTCCCTCTCGGCATAGGCATTGTG
>JAWOHM010000033.1:0-7615 GCA_046485165.1 Thermoplasmata archaeon | reverse complement strand
GTTGCCGATATTGTCTATTGTGCTGGCAATGCCGCTCTTGTTCCCGACCATCTCTTCATACTCCAGCCCCTCACTGAAATATTCCATGGCCTCGTTCAAGCGCCCCGTCTCCATGTACACCACGCCGATATTGTTCAACGTGCTCTCCTTGCCGCTGTCATCCCCTATCTCTCTCTGAATGGCCAGGGCCTGTTGGTAGTGCTCCAGGGCCCTCTCGAAATCCCCGCGGAACCACCATATTATTCCCATGAGGCGATGCGCATCCGCGGTCTCCTTTTTTCTGCCGAGGCGCGTCGCATCCATCATGGCGCGGTACAGGAGCTCCAGGGCTTTGTCGTACTCTCCCAATTTGATATGGTTCAGGGCCATTGCCGCAAGCAGTCCGCACCCCATCGGTTCGTCGCGCCCGCCCAGGATATCCAGCCCGGTTTGCGCCGCGGCAATGCCTCTCTCGTATTCACTGTGCTTATCGAAGGCATGCGACATCTTCCTGTAGAGGTCTGCTTTCCTGCCCGCCTCTTCAACAATCTCGATGGCATTGGAGAATGCCGCAACCGCCCGGTCGCAATTACCGACCAATGCGTAGAGGTCCCCCAGGCATTCGTAAATGCGCGCCTTCTCAGCCGCATCATCCACGAGGCCCAGGGCAAGGTTGTAGGACACGATGGCCTCCTCGTTGGCGTAATTCTCCCTTGCCCGGTCGGCAGCGATGACCAGATATCCCGCCGCTTTCGGGTCTTTTGCCTCGAGGAAATGAAATGCCAGCTCTCCGGCCATCTCGGATTCCCTCCCGCTGAAGATTTTCTCGTAATTCTGAGCTATGGTGCGGTGATATTCCATCCTGAGTTCGTCGCTTATGCCGCCATAGAGGACATCCCTTATCTTGCAATGGTCGAACTGGTATTTTGAATCCCTGGCATGTATCAGCCCATGTTCATGTTCTATCTCGTTCAGGCCCTTGAGGAGGGGTATCCTCTCCATCCCCAGGGACAGGCCCACTACCTCGCTGCCGAAGCGTTCGCCCACGGCACTGGCGCATTCCAGGATATCATACTGTGTTTTCTGCAGCCTGTTCAACCTTCTCTGCACGACGTCGAAGATTTTGCTTGGCAGGCGCAACTCGCTCAACGGCTTCTCTATTGCCCATGAATTTCCCCTCTTCTTGATGAGCCCCTCGTTCACCAGCAGTCGCAGGATCTCCAGAACGAAGAAAGGATTTCCTTCGGTCTCCCCATGTATCCTGCCGTAAAGTTCCTCGGGGAATTCCGCGTTGCCCAATGCCATTGACACCATTCCCGCGGTCCCGTCCTCCCCGAGGCGGCTCAGCCTGACCTCCCGGAACAGCGCCTCCCTGCTCATGTCCTGCATCACGGTTTCCAGGATGTGCGGCGTCCCGTCGGGTCTTGCCACGACATCCTCCGGGCGGTATGTGCCCAATATGAAAATCCTGCTGGTCCGCGTGTTTCTCGACAGGTAATGCAGCAGCCCGAGCGTGGACGGGTCGGCCCATTGAAGGTCATCGAGGAAGAGGACGAGCGTTCTTGCCGCGGACGCCCTCTGAAGCCCAAGAAGGATATTGTCGAACAGGTTCTCCTGCCTCAGCCTGGGGTCGTCCATGATGAATGCCCCGTCATACCTGGCGGATGTGACGAACTTCATCAATCGATTTTCGACCCATGCGCACTCGGAAACATCGATAAGGTCCGGCGGGACCGATTGCTCGACCTCGCCCAGTATCCTGTTCATGTCATCGATGAAGAACTCGTTCTCCTCCCCTTGAATCACAGCCGCAAGTGAGAACCTGCCCTTGGATTTAATCAATATCTTGTGCCCGGAATGGCTCAGGGAGCTGAGTTCGCCAACCTTGCTTGTTTCTCCCATCATCCTCAACGAATCCGTGACGAAACTGGATACCGCTTTCAGCATGGCTGCGAAGACATCCGCGTCCATCCCGCTCTTGCTCCGCTCGGCCCTGGCGAACAGCATGCCCGCGTCGTTCAACAGGTAAGCGGAGAGCGCCCTCGGCGGCGGGGTCCCGGCCATCAATTCCCCCATTCCGGAATTCCTCAGCGCTTCCTTCACGGGCATGAGCGGCTCGAGGCACTCTGGTAGGCACCACCCCCGAATCAGCAGCGCCCCCTCCTTCTCCGCGATGGCCATGATCTCGGATACCAGCCGGGTCTTGCCTATGCCCGCCTCTCCCGACACAAAGAATGTGGAGCCGTTTCCTGCGGCTGCCTGTCGCAACGCCGCACCGAGGAGTTCCAGTTCCTCATGCCTTCCGACCAACTCGGGCCGGAGCAGGTTCGTGTCATCCATCACGCCTGTCATGCCAAGACAGGGTAAAAGGGTTTCGTGATTGCATGCAAACAAACATCTTCCGGCCATAGTTTTTATACCCCTCTGGCAGTTGCCCGGGCCGACATGGAACCTTTGAGCGAAGATGACAGAAGCCATCAGGGCGTCAAGACCCTCATAGGCAATCCGAAGAAGGCGATACTCAAGCTTGCCTGGCCCATGATGTTCGCCATGACCATCCAGACGCTCTACAACCTCGTGGATGCATTCTGGGTGTCCGGCCTCGGGGCAAATGCGCTCTCGGCGGTCGGCCTGTTCTTCCCCTTCTTCTTCATGGTTATGGCGCTGGCGACAGGCCTGGGAATGGGCGGCGGAGCGGCAATATCCCGGCGCATAGGGGCGAGGGACAAGACTGGGGCGGACAGGGTGGCCACACACACAATCGTGTACATGCTCATAATGTCCGTGGCCATGACATTGCCGTTCCTGATTTTCGCCAGGCCAATATATCTTGCAATCGGCGCCGGCGATACCATAAACGACACCGTGGCCTACAGCAACATCCTGTTCTCCGGCACCGTAATAATATTCTTCGGCAATGTGGCCAATGCCCTGCTCCGGTCCGAGGGTGACGCGAAACGCGCCATGTTCGCCATGATACTGGGCGGCATACTGAACATAATCCTCGACCCCATATTCATCTACGTCCTCGACATGGGCGTGGCCGGGGCAGCCTGGGCGACACTTATTTCGATAAGCGTGTCATCGACGCTCCTGTTCTACTGGCTGTTCCTGAAGAAGAATACCTATGTGGATTTTCATTTCAAGGGGTTCCATTTTGATAAGTCCATATCCAAGGACATATTCAATGTCGGGTTGCCCGCCTCGGTCCAGCAACTCTCCATGTCCATCAACATGCTCCTTCTGAACATCATCATCATCGGTGTCGGAGGCACGGACGGCGTGGCAGTCCTGACAACGGGTTGGAGGATATCCACGCTCGGCATAATGCCGCTCATGGGCATTGCCACCGCTGTCGTGTCCGTATGCGGCGCGGCATACGGCATGCAGAGATACGACAGGATGGAAATGGCACTCAACCATGCAATAAAAATCGGTTTGGCCATTGAGTTTTTCGCGGCGATCCTGATATTGATGCTTGCCGCCCCCATCACGGCAGTATTCACCCAATCGGAAAGCGCCCAGCACATAGCCCCCGACCTGGTACGGTATTTCCGCATCACCTGGATATTCCTGCCCGGCGTGGCCCTGGGGATGCTGTCCAGCTCCATGTTCCAGGGCGCCGGGAAGGGCATGAAAGCGCTGGCCGTGACTCTTGTGAGAACCGTGGTCCTGACCCCGCCTCTCGCCTACGGGCTTGCCGTGACCATGGGCATGGGCCTTGATGGCGTCTGGTGGGGCCTGGTGCTCGCCAACATCACGGGCTCATCCATCTCGTACATCTGGGCCAAATCCTACATCAGGAAGCTCAAGAATGACAGTGCGGCCAGCGCCTAGCCGCCGGTAATCTCATCGTTTATAGATTGACGATTACCGGCCAACGCTTTGGGAGTTATTGTTTGGAAACTGACTACCCACAGCGGATTCTCGGCTTTTTAGGATATGGTGTCGAATCCACTAATTGCTGGGACATCGCTCTTTACTGCTGCGACCCCTCGTAATGTTTGGTTGTCGTTTTCGGGGTGAAAATGCTCCGCTGTTGATTGCTGATAACCGCATTCTATTCTTGCCTGGCATCCGCCCAGGCAAGGTCGCCTACCCTAGACCCTAGCCCCTAGGCCCTTACAAGCAATCAATCAGCTAGACCCTAGCCCCTATTATCCGCATCAATCCTCGATTATCTTGATGGATTCGCCCCCCGGTAATCTCATCGCTTCCATAATGCTGATTACCGGCCTTACGCTTTGGGAGTAAATGTTATTTAATGACTACCCAGGGCGAATGCCTTTGTTATCCAATGACAGATACGGCATTCACCGATTGTTGTTTCATCGTCCTTAACCGTTTCATCCCTCGTCATCGTCGGCAGAATGTTCCCGGGCAGGAATGCTCTGGGGTTGTTTGCTGCGAATCGCATTCAATGCGCCAGTTCTCAGAAATCACCCAACCGAAATACTCAGTCTTCGATTATCTTGATTGATTCGCCGCCGTGCCTGGTCTCCCTGGGCCTTATGCGGATGAACATGGGAACCTGGATTCCGCCGCCGCAGATTATGGCCACGCCCATCGGCAATTGCTGGATGTCCTCGGTGGTCCCGGAAGTGAGGCCTTCAACAGAAGATGTAACTGCTTTCAGGTCCAGCGGGTTGGTGATCTTCAGGATGACCTGGGTGCCGCACTGGCTCAGCACGTTCTTGTCCACCTTTGCGGCGCGCTGCGTGATTATCACGAGGCCGAGGCCGAACTTCCTGCCCTCGGATGCGATGGTGCGCATGACCTTGGAGCATGGGGTTGAACCTTGCTGCGGGCAGTAATTGTGTGCCTCCTCGGCAACCACCAGCATCGGCGGTATGGCGTTTATCTTGCGCATCTCGAACAGCGATGTCAGGACGCGATTGACAATCAGCCCGGCGATGTCTGGAGATGTGCCCCTGAGGTTCAGGATGGTCATCTTGCCCTTCTGGACCAGTTCGTCGAGCTTCGTGCCATGCTCCGCAAATATGTTAATCTCGTCCAGATAAAGCAATTCCTGGATGAGGTTGGCGTTCTGGGCATCCTCCTGCGCCTCAAGCGTCCGTATCACGTCCTTCATGGAGAATGTCGGCTTTGTGGCCTTGATCATCTCCAGGACTTTCTTCAATGCGGGAAGCGCCTGCCTCTGGTTCTTCACATTTGTAAGCCCGAGAATGTCCCTGGCTTCCAGGTTTCCCAACGTGAATCTCAGCGGTTTCGCGGTCTTGTTGGTTTTTGTGTCCGGGGAGAATTCCGCGATCTGGTCTGCATAACCTCTCGGGTGCACGCCGAACTTCTCCCCGTATTCCGAATCCGAACCAGCATCCCTCAGGGAACCGTACTCGCCGTGCGGGTCGATTATCATCACGGTCACGCCGTGCTTCAGCAATTCCTCCACCAGGACGCCGGTCATGTAGCTCTTTCCGCCGCCCGTCTTTGCAAGGATGCTCACGTGTTTCTGCACCATCTCGTTGATGTCCAGGCGAATCGGGATGTCATGGCCATTGAGCATCCCGATGTAGGCCCCGGTCTTCTCGCTCTGCTTGATTCCTATGACCTTGGCGATCAGCTCATCGTCAGCTCTCGTCACCTGGGAGCCGGCCTTGAAAGGCGCCCTTGGGGTTTGCAGCAGCCCCCTCTCGTCCCTGTACCCGATGATGGTGATGTCGGCCAGAACCTTGTCCTGTATATCCATCAATTCGCCCTGGGACATGGATATGGCCTTGTCGAGGGACAGGTTGGTCTTCCTCTCCATCCTGTCTATCTGGCCAAGGACCGGGCCGCAGGATTCGTGCGGTATCTGGACATACTCCCCCTTCTCCAGCGGGGCCATGACACTGCATTTCAGCTCGGCAGTGCCCACATCGCCGTAGACGATGCCGACAACGCCCGGGTCGTGTTCATATCCGGGTTCCTCGTCATAACTGGTGCTGGTGTCCTCTATGGTCTCGTCGCGAAAATCCGTGCTCATTGCATCCCATCCTTCGGAGGTATATATATTTCGTGCTTTATATATTTTGGCATCCACTAAACATGCCTCGCCCGGATGCTGCGACCTTTAGGTCTGCAGAGGATTGTTTAGTTAAGGCTCCCCATAATTATCTTCATCTTTATAACAAACAGGAATTATGCTGGATGACACATTCACCATTTCAACATGTCATTCAGCATGAAACGGTTGAGGATGCCCCCAGATTTATCTGTGGGGAGCCTCACTATGCTAGAACAATTTCCAGTACTTCCCAACCTCTCTTTTCAGGGTGTCAAGCATGCTGCCGGCGGCCCTGGTTATCGAATCCTCGGTGCAGGACGGCGAGCGCCTCGGCGGCTTTGGGGACTGGGCGTTGTAATCCGCATCAAGCGCCTCGCATCCGCAGAACTGCGCCAGCCACCCGTACTTCACCCACTCGCCGTAACCGCTGCATGTCATGTCGATCAATTTTCCGGCAGTCCCGAGGGCCAGTTCCCGGGTCCTCCTGGATACCATGGCAAGCCCGTCCAGGTCAAGGCCGAGCATGGTCAACTCGTCGCCGTAGAACGGGTCCGAACCCCCATTTCTTATGAACATCTGCGGCTTGAATTCCCTGGCCAGCGGCTCGATAATCTCCTCGAAGGCCATGGAGTACTGCTTGGCGCCGGAGAACGGCGGCATGGGTATGTTGACCGTGAATCCCGCGCCCTCATCCTCTCCTGTTTCCCAGACGAATCCCTTTCCCGGGTAGATGGTCTTCGGGTCCTGGTGTATCGAGACGAAAAGCACTTTCGGGTCCCTGTAAAAGATGTCCATGGTGCCGTTGCCCTGGTGCGCGTCCGAATCGAGGACCATCACCCTGTCCAGGCCATGGCGTTCGGTCAGCGCCCTCGCAGCGATGGCGACATCATTGTAGATGCAGAATCCTTCGCCATAACCCGCCCCCGCATGATGGAACCCGCCAAATGTGTGGGCAATGTTCCTCTCATCCTCAAGAAGCAGCTTAGCGGCCTGCAGCCCGGATCCCGCGATGTACCGCTGGGCATTGACCGCGCCCCTTGTCGCGGGCGTGTCCATGCTCAGCCATCCGCCGATGTCCATGGCCTTCTTGACAAGGGCCAGGTATTCGCCGGTATGGACCAGCCCCAGGTCGTCATCGGTTGCCGGAACGGGCTCGAGCAGTTCGCAATGCTTCAGCAGGCCGGCTTTCTCCAACAACCCAATGAATTCGCTGAACCTTGTGCCGGTGAAAGGGTGCCCTGGCCCGAAGTCGAACTGCCTGAGTTCATCACTATAATAAACCGGTATGCCTGGCAACGGTTCCCCTTCCGAATCAGTAGGACCTGCTCTTTCCCTCGGCCCTGTCTGCCTTTTCCCGGTATTGCCTGGATTTCGCCCGAAGCTTGCTGATATCGGCCTCCTTCTTCTGGATTTTAGCATCCAGCTTGGCTGCCTTCGCCCGGAGCTTGGCGGCCTTGGCCTGCGCCTTGGCCTGCTTCTCCATGTTCTTCGCTTCCTTAACAGCCTGCTTCGCCTCGCGCTTGGCAAGCTTCGCGTCCTGTAGGTCGGTCATAGTTACCGAGTGGATATATCAGACATCGAGATATAACATTTGCGTTGGAATGAGTCTGTCAACTTTTTAGTGAATGTTTG
>JAWOHM010000130.1:0-41286 GCA_046485165.1 Thermoplasmata archaeon | reverse complement strand
TTCTCGGCGACGTTGACCGCAGCGACACAGGCTTCGGCGCGGATGGCGGCGTCCTCCAGGAATGGCAGGATCAACGCGAGCGAGCCTGCCTGGTTGATTCCGCCCAAAGCGGCCAGGAGCATTCTCTTCTCCGGCCAAGCGCGAGTTCCGCGAGGAGACCGGCCTGGAAGGGCGGAACTGGAAGGACTGCGGGGTTGCGGAGCTGGAGAACGGGAATCTGGCCCTCTTCTCATGCAGGGTGTCGGGAAGGCCTAAACCGGAGACTGATGAGACCGCGGAAGCGGGATACTTCACGGCACCTCCCATTGACCTTTCATTCGAGAGGGGGGAATATTTTCATCTGCTGCGTATGGCTGGGTGGGAACCGAAACCAAAAACGAACTATGATGTGGCTTCGAGAGAGTTCGACAACATGAGAAACAATGCCCCGACTGACGCACTATACGCACAATCCATGATCCGATGGGGGCACATAAGGGCCGGATGCCTTGTGCTGGATGCTGGCTGCGGCACGGGAAATCACACAATGGGAATATCTGGGGCTTGCGAAGCCGATATCTTCGGGCTGGACCGTTCCCCGGGGATGCTCTCGGTCGCCAACAAGAAAGCCCGCGGGAAATGGGTGAGGGGGGATGTGTTGAACCTCCCGTTCGGGAACTCTGCCTTCGACACGGTCATGATGATTCTGGTACTCCAACATGTTGATGATGAGCCATGGGCAATATCGGAAGCACATCGGGTGCTGAGGCCGGGCGGCCGCCTCCTTGTGGCCACGGTATCGCATTCAAGGATAAGGAAGCACATCATGAGACATTTCCCCGGACTGGTCAGAATAGACTTGGAGAGGTTCATGCCTGTCCCCGAGCTCAAGTGGCATGCGCGCAATCAGGGATTCGCGGAAGTGAGGGGGCATATCATGAGAACGGACCCGGTTACGACAAAGGTTGATGCCTTGATCGATCGTTTCCGTCGGAGGTACATCTCCACGCTGGCGCTTGTTCCGGATGGGGATTTTGAAAAGAACCTGGAATTGTTCGAAAAGCGGGTCCGGGCAGAATACGGTGATGAGCTCCAGAGGGATCTCGTTGTGACCTTCATGGAGGCAACGAAATTTTAGATCTTAGGTTTATGCCATTACATTGCTACGACGGGATGTGCTGGCTGTTGAGAACAGCCAGCATCGTTAAATCATAAATCTACAATCCGTCAGATGTCCGGGTCATCCAGCTTTCTCAAGTACAGGATATGGTCCAGAGTTTCATAGCCGGACTCCCTGAACAAGGACAGGGACGCCTCGTTGTCGTCGTTCACAAGGACGCCGATGATGCCGAACCCCCTGGCCCGAAGCAGCCGCTCCATCTCCCGCACCAGGGCATTGGCCACGCCCTTCCTTCGGTGTTGGGGGACAACGGCCAGCCTGTTCATCCATCCCTTTCTTGAATCATAGCTTCCGACGACCACGCCCGCGAGTTCCCCCCCGATGAAACAGCCCAGCCACATCTCCGGGTCCAGCGCCATCTGCCTTTCCGTTTCGGCCCGGCTCTCACGGCCTTTCGGGCGATACGATAGGCCTGCCATTTCCCAAACCCGGATTATTTCGCCATAATGCTGCGGGGACAATGTTCTGAGCTCCAAGGTCTCACTCCCATTCAAGGATGAATTCGTCATAATCATCTCCCGTGAGCTGGCATTTGTTCTGCTTCACCCGGCCCTTTGTGCGGGTCACCTCCAGCATGCCCTCGAAGGCACCCAGCCATGCCGCATTTGATTCCTCGTAGAAGTTGCAATTCTTCATTATGACCAGGGCCTTCTTGCTGAAATCATCAGACATCACAGAGACCTCGCCATAGTTGAACGTGTCCGCATAATTGTCCTTGGCCCGCTTCAGCAGGTGCTTGATATTGACGAATCTCACCAGGTAAGCCAGGGCCCCCAGGTTCTTCACGGTATGGTTCCCGGACTTTCTGACATATTCCATGCCCTTTTGCGCCGATATCCATTCGAGGACGGGTTGAGCGAACTCAAGGTCATACAGAAATTCCGCCTTTATCTCATCCATATTCATATCTATCGAGCCAAGGCAATCATC
Organism: Thermoplasmata archaeon; assembly: GCA_046485165.1. Taxonomy (GTDB): domain Archaea; phylum Thermoplasmatota; class Thermoplasmata; order SG8-5; family SG8-5; genus UBA147. The sequence goes on along the minus strand of JAWOHM010000130.1, from coordinate 39,197 downwards.
GAGGCCGTCCTGACCCCACTGCCGTTTTATGAAATCCAGGTAGCCGAGTATGACGGCGCCCTTGTGCTGTCGCTGGGTCATGTTACTGCACCCCCCATCAATGATAAGTGTTTATTTAGTTTTCTGAACTGAGTTACACTGCTATTGGAAACAATTGTCCCTTGACCTCTTTACAGTGGGGAAAGGGCGTTTCGCCGTTATTTCATCATGAGCGCCGATTTATTCCGGAGGGGGGGACTCGTATCCGGGGCCTTCCGGAGGCATCTCGGATTCGCCCTCCGGGCTGCCGATATTCTCCTCGGAACCGCTCCCGGGAGGTGATTGCGGTTTCTTCTTCAACAGCTTCAAGACGGATATCAGGGCGATTCCCACGCCAACCAGGATTATCAGGAATATCATGCCTGTCTCGGCCATCGTGAATCCCTTTCTCGCTTCAAGGACTATGGTCGGCGCATCCACGACTATGCTGCCATCTGGCACTTCCACGGATATCTCCTCGGTGTAGTAGCCGGGGCAGGTCACTCTTATCGTGTAGCTGCCCGCAGAGACCCCGGAGAACGTGTAAACGCCATTGGCATTGGTGACCGCGGTAAAGCTCGTTCCGACTATGGTGACGGTGGCGCCTTCGATGGGATTCTCGCCCCCGTCCACCACCCTGCCGGTGATTGTGGTGCCGGTTGCGGATGCGAGCGATGTGCGGAAGGTCCAGTTCTTGTCGGCGGACATATGATTTCCGGCGAGGTCAAGTATCCCGGTGGCATTCAGCATGAGGGTGTATTCCGTGTCAACGGCGAGCGGTGAGTTCGGAACGAAGGTCATCACCGTGCCAGCGTCGTTCCAGATGAATGTTCCTGCCACGTTCGGAGATGCGGAGAATGCGGCTTCGGCCTGGGTCCTGTTCACTGGCTCGTTGAACGTCACAGTGATGTTAGTGGTGACGGGCACGTTCTGGCCTGTCGGGGCGCCAATTGCCGTGGGCGGGGCGTTGTCAACCTTGGTCGACGCATCGGCCAGGGCCAGAGCCCTTGCGTTCCCTGCTTTGTCATAAGCCATGGCAAAGAACTCGTAGAAGCCGTTGCCTCCTGTTTTGGAGATGTCGAGTTCCCATTCGTATGCGCTCGTGTTATCTGGCGCGCCGTAGGGCTGCCAGGTCCCGTTGTTCCTCCGGTAGTAGAGCACCACGCGGTCGATGCCGTTCTCATCCGCTGCCGTGGCTGTCACTGTGAACATGGTGGCGGTGGTGTATGTCGGGAGCGCGACCATGCTGGCCGTCGGGGGGGTGGTGTCTATGATTGTGGTGGCATCCGGCGTGGATGGCGCGTTCTCCTGATTGTTCGCAACATCCTTGGCCCTTGTGTAGAAATCATATTTCCCGTCGCCGCCGGTGGCAGAGCTGTTGAACTGTATCGGGGAACTGGTGAAGGTCCCGTAGAGTGTCCATGTGCCGCCGTCCTTGCTGTACCACAGCTCCACGTCATTCACGCCGCTGGTCTTCGCCCCGGCAACGTCCGGGTCGAAAGATCCGTAGGTGATGGTTATCATGGATGTGGTGGAATAGGCGGGCAGATCGTTTGCCTGCGATTCCGGCGCTGTGGTGTCCGGAGCAAGCTCCGTCATGAACGTCCAGTTGTAGTCATCGTCCGGCCATGGCTCCACTATCCGGTTCATGTTGCCGTCCAGTGGGTTCCCGTCAATGTCCTTGATGGCGCTGCCATTCAGGGTGACCTTGTAGGTTGTCACGTATGCCAGAGCATTATCGAACTCGAAGGTCACTGTTCTGTTGCCCTCTGTGAACACGAAATTCCTGGCCTGAACGCCTCCGGATACGGTGATGTTCTGGGCGTTGATGGTTGTGTTGTCCATGTCCTCCGAGAAGGTTATGTTTACTTTGACGGTGCGCGGCTGGTCGCCGGCTCCCGGAGCGGGGTCTGTCGACATCACATACGGCTGGATGGTGGTGTCCTGCCATATCCACATATAAGTCGATTCTATCGGAAGCGTCAGGTTCAGAAGGTCGGGAGACGCCACGCCTGCGCCGACGACGCTGGCTGCTATCTCCGGGCTCAGGTCCAGCTGGGCATCTGTGCTGATGTCGTAAGCTATCAAGAGATTTCTCGGAGTAGAGGTGAACACATTGTTCTTTATGTTCGTGAAATTGGCGAAGCCGCCGACCAGCGTCGTTGTCGCCAGTATGCGGTCGCCGACAGACCAGTTGCCGTCGCCGTCCATGTCCTCTATCAGCTTGACACAGGTGATGTTCTCGTCCCCCGCTGTGCTGGGCTGAGAGATGTTCAGCCAGGTCAGAGTCGCGGTGTTGCCTGAGGCCCATATGGTCAGGTTCAGCATGACGTAGTTGGGTCCGCCGGCCTGAGGTTCAGGAGGACTGTCTATGAATTGCGCCCTGTCCGCGCCTATTATGTGGAGGACGTCCACCGTGGTGAAGGTCCAGGGGTTGGGCACAGGGCCGACGTCAAGCTGGTTGCCTGCCAGGTCCTCACCTAACACCACCTCAAAGAGGTAGAACGTGCTCTCCGTGAACGGGTTGTGGGAGAATGTCACCACCGTGTTTTCCGGGTTCCATACCTCGGACCAGCCGCCCGGGTCTGGGTGCATTGGATGTCCACAGCGGGCACCATGGGCTCGCTGAATGTGACGACTATGTCCGCGTCCAGCGGAACCGCGTTCAGGCCGGCCGCGCCGTGGGACGGGTATGTGCTGACTATGTATGGGGGGACGTCCAGCGTGCGGAAGGACCAGGGGTTGGGAACCGCTCCGGCGACCAGGGCGTTGCCCGGTATGTCGGTTCCACCGGTCACGGTGAAGGTGTAGATTGTGCTCTCCTGGAACGGGTTGGTGTGACTGTAAGTGGCCGTCATGTTGTCGGGGTTCCATGAGACAGACCAACCGCCCGGGTCTGGCGCGCAGGTGTAAGTAACCGAACCGGGGATCATAGGCTCGCTGAAGTCGACCACGATGTCTGCGTCCAACTGCACATCGGTTTCGGCTGCAACCGGCGAGGTGCTGACTATGGTCGGGTGGACGCCCATGGCCGTGAAGGTCCAGGGATTGGGTATCAATCCGGCCACCAGCGCGACCCCAAGTTCGTCATTCCCGCCCGTGATCTCGAACGTGTAATCGAGATTCTCCGTGAATGGGTTAGAGTGTGTGAAAGCCGCCAACGTTCTACCAGCGTTCCAGTTCACGGACCAGCCGCCCGGGTCCGGTGTGCATGTATATGTGACCGTGGCCGGGTCCATGGGCTTGTTGAACGCCACGACCACCTGTGATGCCAGGTTGACGCCGGTCGCGCCATTGGCCGGGGAAGCGCTGATTATGGTTGGCAGGGCCACTATTGACAGTTCGTCTATGTACCAGCCCGACAGCCATCTGCAGCTGGTTGTCGCAAAGTGGAACCGTATCTGAACTACGTCCCCCGAATATGCGGAGAGGTCGAACTCGTAGAACTCCCAGCCGTCGCTGTCTCCTGAGAAACCGTCGGTGTTGTATCCGCCAATTCTTCCCGAATCGGGGTAGCCGCCGGTGGGATATATCTGGACCCACCCGCCGCCGTCGTTGATCTCGACGAAGCCGCCGTCCACATTGTCGCATCCGGCGTGTAAACTGTACCATGTATGGAAGCTCAATATCTGTGTGCCGATGCCGATTTTTATGTAAGGGCTGTTGAGCGTCATGTCCAGTTGATTATTATATTGGCCGAAATAATAGTCATCGATGTTCGTTCCAGCACAGTTATCGCCGCTGTAAGGGGTGCCAGGACCAGCCCAGTCCGGATTGCCGATCTCCCATAAAGTGGAGGGATAGCCCTGAGAGAGAACTTCGGTGGTCCATTCACTCCAGTCGCCTTCGAAACCGTCGAACCAGTCTATCGCATGAGGCACCTGCGTCTGCACAAGGGCTGTCTCCCAAATGCCCGGGTCGCCCTGGGATATCACGCTGATTTCCGCGATGTCGAACGACCCCGGCTGGGCCCCGATCGGTATTGTGACCTGCGCGTAGAACTCGATGGCGCCGCCATAGAAGCCAACTGGCCCTATCGATGTTATCGGGGCCAATGCAAGGCTCAGGAAGTTCACCGACCAGACGCTGTTTGAAATGAGGTTGTAAGTGTCATCGTTGTTTCCGGTGTTGGCGATGGCCACCCTGTACCTGACCATGTCGTTGGGCTGCCCGTAGTATAGCTGGAAGTCCGGCGCTACCTCAAATCTGTAAGGCGGAGGGCTGCCCATGAATACATCGTCAACGTACCACCCATCGTAAATTTGGCAGCTAGCGGTAGCAAAGTGGAACCGCACTTGCACGACGTCGCCAGCCCATGCACTGATGTCAAACTCGTAGTACTCCCAGCCATCGCTATGGCCGGAGAAGCCATCCGTGTCGTAGCCGCCGAACTCACCGTTCTGGGCCGGATAATCACCAGTCGGGTATATCTGCGTCCAACCGGTGCCGGCGTTTATCTCGACGAAGCCGCCGTCCGGGTACATCCAGCTCGAGCCGCAGCCCGGCTGCATCTCATACCATGTATGGAAGCTCAGTATCTGCAGGCCCGCACCCAGTTCAACGAACGGGCTCACCAGGGTGATGTCCGCGTCATAGGAATAGTAATAATCGTCTATGTTGGTGCCGGCGCATTGCGTCCCGCTGAAAGCGGAACCTGGTCCGGCGCCATCCGGATCGCCAATCTCCCACTCTGTCGGGGCGTTGGTGCTCATTCGGATTACCTCGGCGGCCCATAGTCCCCAACCGGACTCGAAATCGTCGAACCAATTTGTCTGGAACGGCACCATGGTCCGCACCTGGGATTGTTGCCAGAACACGGGGTCGCCCTGGGAGATAACATAAATGTCCGCGTTGTCATATATCCCTGGAAGCGCGCCGCCCGGTATCCCGACCTGGGCGTAGAACTTCGCTGTTCCGCCGTAGAAGCCCACAGGCCCTATCGCAGTTATGGGGTTCAATGCCAGGTCCAGGAATGTCACCGGCCAGGCGCTGCCTGAGAACAGGGCGTAGGAATCGTCATCGCCTCCGGTGTTGGTGATGGTCAAAGAATACCTTACCGTGCCCCCGGGGGTTCCGTAAGATATCTGTAAGTCAGGCGTCAAATCGAATCTATACGAAGGGGGGCTGCCGATGAAGACATCGTCAACGTACCAGCCCCACAGATTCCGGCAGCTCGTGGTGCCGAAGTGGAACCGTATCTGAACGATGTCGCCGGAATACGCGGACAGGTCGAACTCGTAGTACTCCCAACCATCGCTCTGGCCGGAGAAGCCGTCCGTCCAGTAGCCGCCGAAGTCGCCGTCGGCCACGGGGTACCCGTCGACCGGGTATATCTGCGTCCAGCCGCTGCCGTCGTTTATCTCGACGAAGCCGCCGTCGCGGGCGCCGCACCATTCGCTGAAATGCGTGGAATACCAAGTGTAGAAAGTCAATACCTGAGGGCCGGCATCAAGCTCCACCCAGGGCGAGTTCAGCGTCATGTCCAATTCATAGCTCGAGCTGCCGTAGTAATAAGTGTCTATGTTGGTGCCGGCGCATTGCGAGCCTGAGTATGCCGAGCCGGGACCCGTTCCCAAGGGGTCGCCTATCTCCCAGTTGGTCTCGGGATCGCCCTGCTGGAACACTTCCGTGGTCCATCCGCTCCCACCGGTCTCGAAATTCTCCAACCAATCTGCCTGGTGTGGGACACTGGTTCGTATTTCGGAAGCCCTTGAATCGCCGCTGCCCTGTGAAGATACCACTATCTCGGAGAGGTCATAATCGCCCTGGGCGGCGCCGGCCGGTATCTGTACGCGGGCCGTGAAACCGGTGCTTGCGCCGGAAGGCAGGAATATGCTCGTTATGGGATTCATAGACTCGTCATAGAACCCGGACACCCCCCACAAGGCCGGCCCGATGGGAACGTGCGATAGCGCGTATGTGTCATCGGTTGCCCCGAGGTTAGACAGGGTGAATGTGCAATCAACGCTCCCGCCGGGAACGCCTAAGGCCGTGACGGAATCGGGCGAGAGGAAATGAGCATATGCTGGCGGGACCGCGGTGCCGTCCATCGCCAGTATCAGGTTCTCCAGCAGCCTGGAGCCGTACCATTCCCATCCCCTCTCGCAAGCAAGCCCGGAAGCGATGACCCGCCCGTTGCCCCACGGATAGTCCAGCAGCAGTGGCTGGGACATGCCGGTGTTTGTCTCGGTGATGACAGGGGCCGCCCAAGAGGGCCAGCTTGTGAAATATTTATAATACGTGTACCACCAAGTGCCCACGGTGGATATGACGTTCGGGACGTTGAGGAAGGGATGTGCAGGGTCTGCTACATTGGGGTTGATGCCATAGGAAAGTGTGCCTTCGAGTTCCATAGGGATGTCAAAGAACTCGCCATCGTCCCAGGCATGGATGTTTAGCACGCCGCCCGCAGTCACGAAGCTCTCGAACCAGGCCTTGTTCGCGGATATCGCCGAAAACAGGGATGCATCCTGGTAGCCGCCGGCCACTATTATGGCCTTGTCATATGGGGCCAGGTCAACGACGCCGATGCTGGCAGGCGAAAATGTTCTGTAAGGTATGTCCCAGGAGTTGAGAATGTCATCGGTGCCGCGGATGGAGCCATAAGGCCGCTGGGACCGGAATATCGCGACCCGGTTCGGGACTTGGAACAGGTAAGTGGCGGCCTCGGCCACATCCCGAGAACCTGAATCCGTCTGGGATGTCGCCGTGACTGTCGCCAGATTATGGTTTGTCAGATCGACATCGGGTATGCTGACACGTAGATGGAAGTCCTGGCTGGCCCCGCCAACGAGGGGGCCGATGGAGGATATCGGATTCCAGGCAAGGTCATACAGGCCGGCCGCCCATCCGCTGGACAATGCCAGGTCATACGTGTCGTTCTCTGTTCCCGCATTGGTCAAAGTTAGGGTGTAATCAATATCTGAATTGGCCGGGCCCCAATCGGACTGGTGGTCGGGGGTCAGCATGCACCAGTAATCGTCGGCCGAGCGTATCGAGACGTCATCCACATACCAGCCGGAATACGAATCAAAACAACTCTCGGCCGCGAAGTGGAATCGCACCTGAACCAGTTCTCCCGCGTAGTCGGCCAGGTCGAATTGGTAGAACTCCCAGCCAGCACTGTCGCCGGAGAAACCCTCGGTGTTATAGCCGCCCATGATGCCATTGTCGGGGTAGCCGCCCTCAGGGTAGATCTGCTCCCAGCCAGTCCCATCGTAAATCTCCACGAAGCCGCCGTCCCTGGCTGTGCAGCTGCACCCGTTGCGGATGTTATACCAGGTGTAGAAGCTCAGCACGCTTCGGCCTGCGCCGAGCTCCACGAACGGGGTGTTGAGGGCGATATCCGGGGTGAATAATTCCCGGCCAGACATGGCATAGTAGTAATCATCTATGTTGGTCCCGGCGCAATTTGCACCGTTGTACGCCGCTCCCGGCCCGGGTCCTGCCGGGCTGCCAATCTCCCAATTGGTTGACGGTCTGCTCGGAGATATCACGTCGTTGAACCAGGCGCCTGCGCCGGATTCGAATCCATCGGACCAGTCTAGCTGGTAGGGCACATAGGTGATTATCTCGGCTGTGTCCCACACTGTCCCGTCACCCTGCGAGGTCGCCTGGACCATTGCCGACGACAACTCTCCCGGCGTGGCTCCGACCGCCACCTGGACCTCGGCGTAGAACGCGGCGCTGCCGCCTGCCGGAACGAATATCTCGGTAATGAGGTTCCAATCCGTGTCATAGAAATTGGAGATGGGCCAAATTGCCGGCCCGCTCTGTGCTAGCGAGTAAGTGTCATCGCCGCCCCAGCCGGTGTTGGTCAATGTCAGAAGATGCGTCGGATAGGTGCCTGGGTAGCCGTAGTTGGCCTGCGTTCCGGGCGACAGTTCACATCTGTAAGCAGGGGGCGTCCCGAAGTACACGTCATCAACATACCAGCCCCAGTAGTTATTTCTGCAGCTCTCGGTCACGAATCGGAGCCTGACCTGGATGATGTCACCGGCGTAGGCAGAAAGGTCGAACTCGAAGTATTCCCAATCTGCGCTCTGGCCGCCGAAGCCGTCCACATCGTCGGGGCCGACGCTGTCCTGGGGATAGCCGCCCACGGGCGTGATGGTAGACCAGCCGGTTCCGCCGTTTACCTCCACGAAGCCGCCGTCCGGATAGCAATCATTTCCGATGTATGTGTCGTACCAGGTGTGGAAACTCAGCATCTGCTTGCCTGCGCCCATTTGAACGAACGGGCTGATCAGCACGATGTCCGCGTAAGAAGGGTAGTAATAATCGTCTATGTTGGTGCCGGCACATTGCGTCCCGCTTAAAGCGGTGTGGGGGCCAGCCCCATTGGGGTTGCCTATCTCCCATTCGGTGGGGGCCTCGGTGCTCGGGTTGATCACTTCGGCGAGCCATGCGCCCATGCCGCTCTCGAAATCATCAAACCAATCGATGGCATATGGCACCTGGGTTTGCACCTGCGCCGTGTCCAAAACCGCGGGATCCGCTTGCGAGGTCGCCATGATCTCGGCAACATCTAATTCTCCGGGGGAAGCTCCGCCCGGCACACTGACCCGGGCATAGAAATTCTGGCTCTGGCCATACACCAATGGCCCGACCTGCGTGATGGGCATCATGGAGGCGTCAAAGAAATCCACGGTCCAAGGCAGGAACGTGTTCAGGTACGTGAGGTTGTATGTGTCGGGGTTCGCCCCGGTGTTGGTCATCGTCAGCAAATATTCTGTTGCCGAACCCGCAATTCCCAGGTCCGCCTGGAACTCGGGTGCCAGCTTGCACCTGTATTCCGGCGAGAATATGGCGACATCGTCAACATACCAGCCATGGTACCAGTTTCCACAGTATTCTGATGCAAAGTGGAACCTGACTTGGACGACGTCTCCAGCATAGCCGGAGATGTCAAATTCATAGTATTCCCAGCCATTGCTGACGCCGGAGAAACCGTCCGTGTCGTAGCCGCCCATGCCCCCGCTGTCCGGGTAGCCGCCCACCGGGTAGATCTGCTCCCAGCCGGTCCCGTCGTTTATCTCCACGAAGCCGCCGTCACGGGCGTCGCACCCGTAGCGGATGCTGTACCAGGTGTGGAAGCTCAGTATCTGGGGGGGGCTCGTTCCAAGCTCCACGTAGGGACTCATCAGGGTGATGTCCCCATACCGCGAGTAGTAGAGGTCGTCAATGTTCGTGCCCGCGCAGTTCGTGCTGAGGTATCCTGTCCCCGGGCCCCAACCATTTGGATCGTCTATCTCCCACTCGGTCGGCGCCCAGCTGCTCGGGTTGATTATTTCGGTCGTCCACGCGCCCATGCCGCTCTCGAAATCATCGAGCCAATCTATGCCTATCGGGACCTGGGTCTGGACACGCGCGGTGTCGGTGACCGAGCCATCAGCTTGGGATGTTGCGGTGATATCGGCAGCGTCAAAGTCGCCGGGCGAGGCGCCGCCCGGAACGGCCACGCGGGCGATGAAATCTGAACTGCTGGACGCTGCCACGTAAACGGAAGTGATAGATGTTCCAAATGTGTTGAAAAACACAACTGGCCACACGCTCACCGCCAAAAGGTCGTAGGTGTCTGGGTCGGAACCCACATTGTAAATTGTGATGGTATGATCCACATTCGTCCCGGGAGATCCCGCAGCGTTGTAGAAATCCTGCTCAAAGTCGCATGGGGAATCATCGGGCGCCGGCTGAACGGGTGCGGCCGTGGGCGTTTCTACGGGCAGGGCACCTATTCCAAAATCCTGAACCGAAGAGTCAGGTGTTATTGTGCACGATTGCCCGCTGCAAGCGGGCTGTCCGACGGGACGCTTTCCGGCAGATGATAGAGGCTGTGCGGGCCCGTCTTCGCCGGGGCTTGTTATCTGATAATCCACAGCTGGAGTTAAGGAGGTCAACTCGGGATCCGCGTTATGAATGGGTTGCACGCCCTCGCCAGGGAGCTTGTCGGTGAGGTCAGGCGCATAGATGATGTTGCCCGGGGGAGTAATTATGATATCAGACTCGGGAGGTTCGAAAGAGGTTCCGCCCACCGTAACCATGGGTGCCCCGATCATTGAAACCATTATCGCCACTATAAATATGGCGCACGTTCTCTTCCATGACTCATTACCGGATGTCAGCATATCGATTCGGCCCATAACTACACTTCCTTTCTCAATGCATTGATAAATTTTGATAAAACGTGATTGGGTAATATCTATTTAAGATTGTCTGTCGAATCCTTACCGAATGAATTCAGGCCTGGTCCGTTCCCTTTCAAATCGAAATGCTTATGGTCAACTTGCCGATACCGGCCTTGGTGGTCTGTAATGGCGCACGACAGGGACACGGAGGAAATGCTGGCAGCATTGGGCATGAAGGAGATGGATGAGCTCTTCGGGGACATCCCGCAGGAAGCGAGGTCAGAGATTTCCAAGCTGGAAAAAGGGATGTGCGAGCAGGAAGTGAGGTCGCGCATCGGGGCGATTCTCTCAAAAAATGTGCCCATAAACAAGATTGCTGGCTTCTTGGGCGGCGGCGCATACGATTGCTATGTTCCTTCAGCGGTTAAATCCATTGTCGGCCGCTCGGAATTCCTGACTTCCTACACGCCGTACCAGCCGGAGACCAGCCAGGGCCTTCTCCAAGTCCTCTGGGAATACCAGAGCATGATGTCCGAACTTACTGGCATGGAAGTGGTCAACAACTCGCTGTACGATTACGCCACCGGGCTGGGTGAAGCGGCGCTAATGGCGCAGAGATTGAAGCGCGGTAGCGTTTTCCTCATCCCGGAGACCATATCCTGGCCCAGGCAATCCGTGCTGGAGAATTACTGCAAAGGGCCGGGGATCAAGCTCGTGAAATACGCTTATGACAGGAAGACGGGGCAGGCCGACATGGCGGATTTCAAAGCAAAGCTTGGGGATGATGTCTTCGGCGCGCTGGTGGAGACGCCAAACTGCCTGGGTGTGCTGGAGGCCGGGGTGGACGAGATGCGCCGGGCACTCGGCGACAGGATTCTGGTGGCAGGCGTCAACGCGCTCTCGCTGGCGGTCGTGCGGCCGCCCGGCGACTACGGCGCGGACATAGTGGTATCCGATGGCCAGATGCTGGGCAACTTCCCCAACTTCGGGGGCCCGATGCTCGGCATAATGGGATGCAGAAAACAGCACGTCAGGAAGATGCCGGGCAGGGTAATCGGACTGACAACGGACATCGAAGGCAGGACCGCGTTCTGCATGACGCTCCAGACCAGGGAGCAGCACATCCGCCGGGAGAAAGCCACATCCAACATCTGTTCTAATGAAGCGTTGACGATAGTGGCGACGGGTGCATACATGGCGCTGAAGGGCGGCTCCGGGCTGCGGGAGAGCGCGGTTCTCACAATGAGAAAATCCCGAGAGCTGGCAAAGGCAATTTCCTCGGTGAAAGAATGCGTGGCACCCGTATTCACGGGGCCGGGCTTCAACGAGTTCGTTGCCCGGTTCCCCATCAAGGCGGAAAAGCTCATCGAAAAGATGTCGGAAAGGGGAGTGATTCCGGGCGTGGAGATGGCCCTCGAAGGCATGGAAAATTGCCTGCTTGTGGCTGTGAGCGATACGACGGGCGATGATGATGTGCAGAAATACGCCCGGGCACTGAGGGAGGTGCTGCAATGAGCTACAGGCAGGCCAGGCATGACGTGCCAATAATCTATGAAGCTTTCTCTGATGATTCAATAGATAATATAAAATTAAATGAATATTTACCTGATGGCGTGATCAGGAAAGAGAGGGCGAACATCCCCAGATTGTGCGAGCGCGACCTGGTGAAGCATTTCACCCAGCTCTCGCAGATGAACTTTGGAGTAGATTCCGGCTTCTACCCGCTGGGCTCCTGCACCATGAAGTACAATCCCAAGATAAATGACGAGTTGGCATCGCTTCCAGAAGCTGCCATGGCGCACCCGCACCAGCCGGATTCGCAGGTCCAGGGCACACTCCAGATAATGTACGAGTTGCAGGAGATGCTGGCCCACATAACCGGGATGAAGGCCATGAGCCTTCAGCCTGCCGCAGGCGCCCACGGGGAGTTCACTGGCATGCTCATCGCCAGGGCGTACCATGAGTCCAGGGGCGAGAAGCGGGACCAGGTGGTTCTGCCTGACACATCGCATGGCACGAACCCGGCAAGCGCGGCAATGGCCGGCTTCGACATCGTGACCATACCCTCGAAGGACGGGAAAGTGGACCTGGACGCGCTGGCTGCCGCTGTTTCCGAGAGGACCGCGGCTTTCATGCTGACCAACCCAAACACCCTGGGCATCTTCGAATCCGATGTGAAAGAGATTGCCAGGATAGTGCATGGCGCGGGCGGATTGCTGTACTACGACGGCGCCAACTTCAACGCCATAATGGGCAAGACCAGCCCGGGAAAGATGGGCTTCGACATCGTGCATCTGAACCTGCACAAGACGTTCTCGACCCCCCATGGCGGCGGCGGGCCGGGCGCCGGGCCGGTGGGTGTGGTGGAGAGGCTGGCCGAGTTCCTGCCTGTGCCGGTGGCCGCGAAGAAAGGAGATGGTTATTACCTGAACTACGACATGCCCAAATCCATCGGGAAGGTGCATGGGTTCCATGGCAACTGGGGGGTGCTGCTCCGTGCTTACGCATACATACTGTCCCAGGGCGGGGACGGCCTCACCCAGGCCACTGAAAGGGCCGTGCTGAACTCAAACTATATGAGAAAAAAGGTGGAAAAATTCCTGGATGTGCCTTACCCGGGCCTGAGAAAGCATGAGTTCGTGGCATCGGGAGCGAAACTCAAGGCGAAAGGCATCAGGACGCTGGATGTGGCCAAGCGGCTCATCGATCACGGATACCATCCGCCAACCGTGTATTTCCCGCTGATAGTGGAGGAAGCCATCATGATAGAGCCGACCGAAACCGAATCGAAAGCCACTCTGGACGGGTTCGTTGATGCGCTGGAGAAGGTTGTGAACGAGCCCGCGGAGGTGCTGCACGGCGCCCCGACCTGTGCGTCCGTGCGCAGGTTGAACGAAACCGATGCAGCCAAAAATCTGATACTGACATACAGGGATCTGATGGAATTCAGGAAAAAGAGCGCTTGAATGGGTTTCAAGTGTCATCGATTAAAACGAGACCGCACCACACCGTCCCGGCATGTGGCTCCGGCACCGATTAGCCAGGCCATGCCCCGCCTACTTGACCATTCTGTAAGCATAAGGGCGGGGTCATAATGCCAGATTACTGAAATCTGGCATGGTGACCGATTAACGTCATCATCCTTTGGGGGCCCTGGGTGTCAGCCCAGGGGGGTGTTTAAATCGGCACTCAACCCGGTTCCAGGACTATGGCACCGGTTGACCGTACCTAGGTGCCCCAATCTATCAGCTCTTGCACAGAAGGCTTTTTTTCAATCTTATGTGTGTGATTGTGGGGCATCCGGTCAACCCTACCCCTCATAATCCCGGGTGCGGACAATGAATTTCAGGCCTTCACCTTTCTCCCAAAGCACAGATACCCAGTATGCCCCAGCATCTCGAATGACGGGCGTGTCCCGCCCTCGCCCACAACAATCTCGCGCTGAATGTTCTCCAACACATGGGTGTCAGCATATCCAGCATCCCGCATTGCTTTTATCACTGCCTCGGCCTGGTTCATTGTGGGGACGTAGGCGCAGACGTACCCGCCCATTTTCAGGGCTTTTGTCATTGGCCCGAGCACCGTCCAGGGGTCCGGCATGTCCATGATCGCGGCATCGTAGGCGGATTCCTCGGCGCAAGTGCTGGCATCGGATTCCCTCATCTCCACGATGCTGTCGAATCCGGCAAGCTGGATGTTGGAGCGGGCATTCTTCGCATGCTTTGGATTGGACTCATAGGTCACGACCTTCCCTTCCGAACCGACGAAATGAGCCAGGGCGATGGTCAGCGCCCCGCTGCCGGTGCCCACCTCCAGAATCTTCTTGCCTGGGCCGATGCCGCAGCCCATCACTATCTGGCCAGAATCCTTGGGCAGTATTATCTGCGCGCCCCTCTTGAGGCAGGCCAGGATGTCGGGGAGAGAGGCTTCCGCCAGGAAGAACTCCTTTCCCGCGATGGTTATGCTTGAACCGGGAAGAGCCTCTGCGAGCCTGGATGTGTCCACCACGCCCAGGCCGGGAATCTCCTTCACGCCCAGGCCGGTGCGCACCAGATGCCTTTTTCCATCGCGGCCGAGCAGCAGCAGCGTCATTTCTGTCATTGCCGGCGCATAAGGCTCGGCGTTGATAATGTTTTCCGGGGGAAGCGATTGTATATTTAGGGATTTTAGATTTACGATTTAACGGACTGGCCGTCCAACTACGGCCAGCTGATTCTATATTCTTGGCAGGCATATTATTGGCACAAATCTAAATTCTACAATCTACAATCTACAATCTCAGACCCTGGCAAACACCATTGCTATCCCGAAATACCCTGTTTCGACTCTTGACGATATATTCAGCAGAAAAAATCACGAAAGCATTATATAGTAGACCCCGCTACTCGGGTCCCTTAAAAATGCATATTATCGCCTTAATTTTGCATACAGCCATTGATTCTATGTAATCAATTATATTTAACATTTATATACTTATACTTGCAAACAAACGCAATCTTTATATACCGGCGCAATATTCGACGACTTAACATAGAAAATGGGAACGAAGAGAAAGAACGAACAAGCCAAAAAAACAAGGAGGAAACTATATGAAAACTTGGAGGAAGGAATTATCCCTTCTTTTGGTGGGAATGATGATAATGAGCGGGCTGGTAGCGTTTAGCGCGCCAGCGATTGCAGATGAAGCCGTCACCATAACCAGCGGTACCGGCACACAGTACACCATTGCCTACAACGACGCAAACATGTACAAGGACCCGACCGTGGCACTAGACTCTGATCAGCCAATCGTGATTAACGAGGCTGGCAACGGAGGCACAAACCAGGCCATATACCTCGGCGAGGACGAATGCGCGATTCAGTTCGTAGTCGTCGCCGGCGCAAACCCCGGAGTGGATGTCAGATTCCAGCTCCAGACCACAACAGACTCCGGCCCGGTCAAGGTCGGAGAGGGCGTTGATGAACTGGTGACAATCGCACAATGGGGCGGTTCGCTCACACAGACCATTGACCTTACCATCGACACGGACGCCACCGGCATTGTGGAGCGCTCATACCCGCTCAACATACGCGTGACAGAGGACCCGAGCGGAACACCTGTCAGCGGTAACATCGGGATTGACATCTACATCTCGTCAATATTCCACGACAGGACAAACATGGATACGGCTCACGTGTTCACAAGGGTATCCGGCGACTACGTCAAGGATAACTCCACTGGCGGAGACGCGCCTTTCGAGGCCGGAGACGAGTTCAAGGCGGCATTCGTGGCCTTCCAGAACAGGGCATTGATAAACATCAAGGACCCGCAGATAACGCTGACGGCCCCGACCACAACCCCTGCAAACCAGATCACATTGGTGCACACCGGTGTCGCCAAGTACGTCGGCGCAGTGGCAACAATGACCGCCAGAAATCTTAACTGGAGAGTGAATGTTGCAGAGAACACACCGCCGGGCGTCTATGCCGGAACCGCTGCCGTACAGTTCGTCAGGACTGTGAACGGAGTGGATGTGACAATAAATGAAGCCACCAGGAACATCGACTACACAGTGGACTACAACTTCAAGGACACGCACCCCTACACCCCCGGAACCGACACGCTGTGGTCAGAGTTCCAGTGCTACGCAACCAATGTCGAGATAATCGAGGACGAGACTAGGCAGATTGACTACTCGACCGAGGGCATATATGATATACCGACAATAGAACAGGACACATACACTGACAGGAAGATCAAGGTCAACGTGACCATAATCAACAACGGCAACAGCGACCTGTTCAACCTCGAGCTTGAGATCATTCCGGGCACATCAACGACACTCTGGACCTACTTTCGCAACCCCAAGTTCTTCTGGCCCAGCTCTACTGGCACTGTGTCTTATGACACTATCACTGACACTTTCGATCTGGCTGTTGGCGAAGAAAGGACGTTCACGATCGAAATGATCGTCCTGAAGAACATACCCATAGGCGAGCACAGGCTGCCCATACTGTACCGCGGCTTCTACGTTGACGACGGAGCGCTTGGCGGTTCGACCGGGTTCATGGCAACCAACGGCGGCGCAGACCTTCAGATAATCTTCAGCATAGCCGTCGCCGATGAGGACATCAACTGCCTTGTGACAAGCGTCACGGCAGGCACACACGGAGACAAGGCCAACATAGTCGCGGAGACCATAACTGTGAACATCCAGAACAACGAGAAGTACGCATTCATCCACGTGATGGTGAGGGCGAACTTCACCGGAACCCCGTGGTACATGCCGGTCATCAACATGCGCAACCCGCTGGTGTGGGCCAACAACATGAACGAGGTGGCCCCGTTGGCTACAGCGTGGGCTGCAGGAGCTAGCATAGCCCCAACCTTCACCGTGGACACGGACCCGAGCTTCGTGCCGGACAGATACCCGTTCCAGGTCGAGATAACCGCGGTCATAGAGGAAACCCTTGAGATAGTGAGCGTCACCCTGGACTACAGGCACGGCGCTGTAATCGACCTCAGCGGCTACGGCCCGAGGATACAGATAGCGGCCTTCACCGCAGAGGACATCGTACCCGGCAAGGGCTTCGATATGGTCTTGACAATCGAGAACGTCGGCGACGAGACCCTGAGGGATGTGTTCATAACCATACCCTGCGACGACACCGAGGTATACGACAGCTGGGACTTCGAGAGGGACTTCAAGGACCAGTTCGACTGGACTGAAGTATTCAGCCAGTGGGGCGACTCTGGCAACGGAGGCGGCGTAGCCTGGACGGATTCGGAGTTCCCCTCTGAGATGTTCTACACCATGGAATCGCTCGATGTGGACAACGTCAGGGAGATAGTCGAGATAAACCTGTACGCTGATGGCGTCTACAGCAAGCCGGGCGCAAGGATAGAATTGATAAGAATCATCGACCTTGCACCGGGCGCAACCTTCGACGTCACCTACGATATGTTCGCGGACAAGGACATGGTCAATGGCAAGCCTTACACCATTGAGGTCACCGTACACGGTATCAACAACGCCGGAAGCGGCCCATACTCGGGCGACGGTGAGACATTCGATATATCCGTGATGAGCTCACTGCCAGGAGAATCCTACAACCCGGTTGAGCTGAACTGGTTCGACGCAGGCCTCAAGGCCCTCGCGCTGTTCCTGTTCTTCATCATCGTGCTGGCAATACTCCTGTTCGTGTACAACATGTTCAAGGGCGAGCCATACGATGACGGCGACGAGGACTTCGACAACTTCGAGGACGACAACGAGCCCTTCGAGCCAGCCGAGGCACCGGCCGAGGCACCGCAACAGGAACTCGTGGAACCGTAGAAACCTGAAACAGAATGGAGCGCCTTCGGGCGCTCCCCTTTTCATATTTTCATTTGTTTTGATTCTCAGCTTCGGCTGTCTTGGACTAGCCCCACTTGCCATGAAAATGGATGAAAACCCCGCCCTCGTCGCCGAATTGTGCACAATTCGGCTGGCTCGAAGCCCTCAGGCTGAGAAAGGACGAGGCTGTGCCTCGTCTGGCTTGGATTGATGTTAATAAAATGCTGGGTAGCTACAATCCTCGTACAACGATAAGCCTGGGTAAAAGCCAGGAGGCTTATCGTCTCACTCACTTTGATGTTAGCACATCAATGGGGTACTACAAAGTTCGTACAGGCGGGGCATGTTGGATAATCATTATCTCACCATTCTGCAATAGATTTTTATGCGACATGGATTTAGGGGGCGTTGATGGCCAAGAAAAGGAAACGGCAGGAGGAGAAGAAGGAGGAGCGGGAGTACAAGCCGCCGAAATTCGACAGGAAGGAGTTCGTCATGACCGAGGTCGGCGTCTCCAAGGCCACAATCATAGCGGCGTTATTCTCAATACCCATGGGCCTGGTCGCCATGTTCGTCATGCCGGTGGGCGGCTTTTCAGGCGGCATCCTGGCGGGATTGGCTGGCATCGGCATCATCTGGGTTCTCATACCCAAGACGGGCATAGATGTGGCACCCTTCAAGCCCATGCAGTGGGTCGGGGTCATGTCCACATATTTCCTGGTGTTCCTTGCTGTCTGGGTGATGCTCTGCAACCCCCCGTTCAATGACCTTGCGTCCCCCGAGATACGGAAAGTGCAGGTCATGTGGGATGGCGGTTCGGCCAACGTGACAGCCTCCGGCCTGGGCAGCTTCGAAGCCCACATCCCGGCCAACGTGACAGATATCACGGTCCGGGCGCAGGTAACTGACAACACAGCCGTGGACATCAACACGGTGAGGATTGCGTGGGGGGAACAAAGCGGGCAAACAATGACGCAGACCTCCAATGTCATATTATTCGAGTCAACAATCAGCAATGTCACCCAGTTCCAGACTTTCACCATAACGGCCAGCGACACGAACGGCAATGCCCATGATGGCTACGCGTTCACCCTCAAGCATCTGCCGTAAACTACCAGCCCCTAAAGTGGCTGGCGTTGACTCTTAATGGTATCGTCAGGATGATTCGGGGCTGGAAGTTTACCCATGATAAGTTATATGCCGAATCAAGATTCGGCAAACCCATTTTGAAATGTCAAAATGGAGCATGCCTGTTCATCAAAGCACAATGGCTTCGATTTGCTATGATTGCAAATGTACGGCATGCAACGGCATATCTCGTTACTGCCGATGCCGATTCATCTCAGCCCTAAAGTGCTGAGCATTTTCGGCATATAGGCAGTAATCATCTATCCCAGGGCATTCTTCTGTCCAGGTATGCTGAGAGTGCTTGCAGAATCCCGGGTTCGCCCGCGGCTTTTTCGTGAATCCTTGCGCTGTCCCGCAGCCGGTTCAGGTCCTTTCCGGCGTCGATGGAATCCAGGCCGTGCCGCAGATGTTCCGCGGCCGATGTGTGCTTCCTTCGGGCGAAGACCTGCCAGCAGCCGCCCTTGATGAAGGGGGGCGAGAGCGCGTCCGGGCTGGTCCGCCACTTGGCAAGGAAATTCTCAGAGTTCTCTGCCACCGAGACCGGGGGGCCGCGGTGCAGCATTGCCGCGGGCAGTTCCGCGGATTGCAATTCCAGGATGATGACCAGCGAATCCTCCAGAGCATGGCTGTATGAATCCATGACCGCAAAACCGCCCGACTCAAGATGCTGGACGGCATTCCGCTCGAATTTCCGCATCTGGGGGAACAGTATGTCATCTATCAGGTCAGGCCGGGGGATTGTGAGGGATATTATGCCGCCCCTTTCTGCCAGCGCCTTCTTTATGCCGCCGACCTTGAGCGCCTTTATCGGATTCGGGAAGTAGAATTCCTGCCTCGGGCTCTCGATGTAGGCACGGGATGCGGCAATGAACAACGCGAAACTGTCCGCAGAAACGGCAGACGCGACGTTCCGGTTGGGGTCCACCGGGTCTATGAACGTGATGGGGTCATCGTACGCCCTCCCGGTCCTGGTCCCCAGTTCCAGGCGCATGCCGGTTCGCCAGCGCGCGGCATTCTCCAGGAGCTTGCAAAAGCCGCCGAACCTGATTATCAACAGCTCGCATAGATAGCCTGAAAAACCGATTGTTTTTGCGTCCGCGCCGTATATTCCGATGCCCTTCATTAATGCCTTGAGCAGGCGGACGTCGTCGCGAAGCTCCGTGGCGAGGTTGGCCTTGACGTATTCCGTGTGGAAGGGCGTGCGGTCCACCGCGGTCATCTTCTGGCTGGAATCGATTATCCTGTAAGCCGGAACTATGTCCGCCCTGAGTCCCATGAACTCGCCCTTGATGTAGGGATGCTCCGCATAATGCTCCCTGCCGTCAATGGCCTCCCGGCCGATGGCCAGACCGACCTTCTCAAGCGTCTCCCTGGGGACCTTCGGGTCGAATAGCAGGAATATGTCCGCATCCGGGTCCTTGAGGTACGTGTCCTTGGCGATGGAGCCGACAAGGCACAGCTGGATGTCATGGCCTTTGGCCGCATCGGTGCCCATTACCCTGGCTTCCAGCTTTGAGACCGTTTCCTTGATGCGGGATTCCTCCCCGGGTGTGGGCTTCACCCTGGCCAGTATGTCCTGTTCCAAGCTCATGCGGATGCCTTTAGGCTGCGGGGGATAAAAAACTTTGTGAGGTTGCAAATTTTAGATCTTAGATTTATGCCATTACATTGCCACGACGGGATGTGCTGGCCGTAGTTGGACGGCCAGCCCGTTATATCTAAAATCCCTAAATCTAAAATCGTCTCCCTACAATCACCAAATCTAAAATCCTATTTCCGCTTCGCATTTCTGCGCTTGGGCTTCGGAGATCTGCGCCTGATGTCCTCGACCCGCTTGTTCAGGTCGGCCTCCAGCTCCGGGCCGATGAACTTGCCGCCGCCATGCCTGTCCGTCCTGATGGCGATGGTGAGCTTCGCTGCGAAGGCGCGCGCTATCTTCCCCCTCTGCCATTGCGGTGCCCGATGAATTATGGGGTGCTGGAAAATGACGCCGTGCTTCGGCGGCCTGGCATTGTCCTTCAGATGCTTGAACAGCGCCTTTTCGGCGCCAAGAAGCTGGACTGTGCTGGATGGAAGTTTCGACAACCTGTCGAGCCCGCCGGTCAGTGATATCAGCCTTGCGCCGACCAGCGGTCCCGCGAGATGGGTGAGGTTGGGGGCGAGTTCCCGCATGCGAACCTCTATGTATTTCTCCACCGACTGCTTCTCCTTCCCCAGGGCCTGGATGGTGCATGCCAGCGACCTCACTGCTTCGGCATCCGCATCCGACATCTCCGCGCCGATGGATTCAGCCGCCTTGACCTTGCCTGAGGCGATTATGGATTTCCTGGAGCCGTGCTCAGCGATGATGTCTATGTACCGGGATTCGGGAACCAGCACGGTGAGCTCCGGGAAGTTCAAACCGTGCCATTCGTGGAGCCGTTCGGACATGAGGTTGATGGTTTTGGTGAGGTCGTCGATCGTCCTTATGGCCTGGACTATGTGCTCGTCCGGGGTGGCGCTCGCTCTGAACTGGTCCCTGCCCTTGAGCAGCATGGCCTTTCCCAGGAGCGCCCCGTCGAACCCGAAATCTTCCGGCAGAATGTCGGGCCTGTCGAATTCGACAAGATTTCCCAGCGTGGATAAACGCTTCTCCCCCACGATGATGGGATTGCCGGATGCGAGTGCCGTTTCCTCCCGGAGGATCTCGCCTGAGTCCATGGACTGGAGCCGTTTGGCAATTTCTGCGGGGTCGGGTGGGAACAGAATTTTTTCAAGGACTTTGAAATCATCATCCAGCAGGAAGACGCCGAACCATGTGGTAACGAGCCTCATGATTCACCGCAATCTGTGATGCATTAAAAAACTATTGCAATCTGTCCTTTTTCAACTCGCCAGGCTTGAATATGCCCGCCTCGGTGATGATGCCCGTGACATAACGCGCCGGCGTCATGTCGAACGCCGGGTTCCTGGCAGTCGCCTGCTCGGGGCAGATCAGTTCCTTCCCGACATACCGGACCTCGTCCTGGCCGCGTTCTTCTATAGGTATGTCCATGCCGGATTCCAGGGAAAAATCGAACGTGCTCGCCGGAGCAGCAGTGTAAAACGGGATGCCGTTTTCCTTGGCCAGCACCGCTTTCTCGTATGTGCCTATCTTGTTTGCGAAATCTCCGTTTGCCGCTATCCTGTCCGCGCCCACGATGACCATGTCAACCTCGCCGCGCTGCATGAAATGGCCTGCGGCATTGTCCGGGATGATGTCGTGGGGTATGCCCTCCTGGACCAGTTCCCATGAAGTGAGCGCCGCGCCCTGCAGCCTGGGCCGGGTCTCGTCCGCAAAGACATGAATGCGCTTCCCCGACCTGTGTGCGGCGCGCATCGGTGAGAGGGCGGTGCCATGATCGACTGTGGCCAGTGCTCCAGCGTTGCAATGTGTCAGCATTCTAAAGCCATCTTCGATAAGGGCGTTGCCGTGCTCGCCTATCAACCGGCATTTCTCGGCTATGGAGTCGGCATATTCCTGAGCCGCCGATGCGAGGTCCCGGCCTTCGGAGGCGCATGCCAGCATCCTGTCGACTGCGTAGAACAGGTCAAAGGCGGTGGGCCTGGTCCTCTTCAGTCTGGCAGCGGCTTCCTGCAGGCTCACTCCTGTGAGCTGGGCGATGGCCATGCCATAGGCGCCCGCGGCGCCGATGCTGGGGGCGCCCCTCACAGTCATATTCTCGATGGCAACTGCAACCTGCTCCACCGTTCCGGCTTCCAGGATCTCGAACCTGTGGGGAAGTACCCTCTGATCGATGAGCTTGGCCCTGCCGCCTTCCATCCAGATCGCCCGGATGTCCATGTCCCGGCCCGCATGCCTGACTTTCATTTCACACCAGGACCTTGAAGCCCTTGGCCGTATTTCAGATTTTGCATGGAAAATATTATATGCGCAGGCGCGAATCGTGTGCTCATGGTTGAATCCAAACACCCCGGAAAGGACCATGTCATTTCTGCCAGCGCTCTCGAGAAATACGGATACTGCCCCCTGAGCTGGTGGCTGAGCCGCAGCACCGCGGATGAGGAGAGCATGGCCCTGGAGAATGGGGAGAAGGCCCACGAGACTGTCGCCCAGGACCTGGGCAGCATAATCCATGAAGAGAGCCAGGCGAAAATCTTTGAGAGCATCGTCCTCTGGTTTGCCATCGCAGCCACGCTTATATCCGTCATCGGGGTCTCGCTGGTCTTCGAAGTGGGCCAGGATATTGGAATGATACTCGGCGTCATAGCCCTGATATGGATACTTGCCGCATGCTATTTCCTCTACAAGGCGGAGTCCATGCCGAAGGGCTCCCACACCCTGAAATACCAGAGGATCATCCTGATATTCGCCATAGTGGCTGCGGTCATAGGCGTGAATTCAGTCACGCTGCTGTCAGGGTTCTTCCAACCGAAGGTCGCCGAGATACTGCAGGCCGTGTCCCTGTTTTGGCTGATTGCCGCATGTTACTTCCTGTACCACTCCCTTAAGAGGTTCGAGCAGGCATTGTTCAAGAGGCGCAAGCACCAGGTGATGCAACAGATAACCTATGTGGACACGAATGACAGGAAGCCGAAGCTATTCGTTTCAGAAAAGCACGGACTCTCGGGAAGGCCTGACTACGTCCTGCTCGTGGACGAGGAGCACATCCCGGTGGAGGTCAAGACCGGCAGGGTGCCCAAGGGCCCGCTGTTCTCCCACATCCTGCAGGTCGCGGCTTACTGCGTCCTCATCGAGGAGGAATTCGGGACTCCGCCCTCCCATGGCATAATCAAATACAGCCAGATGGAGAGCGAGATAGAGTATGACGCTGCGCTCAAGGCAATGGTGCTGGCCAAGCTCGAAGAGATGCGGCAGATATTGAGGACCGGAAACGCGCACAGGAACCACAACAAGCCCGGCAAGTGCAGGAACTGCTCCAGAAGAAATGTGTGCCCCGAGAAACTTGCGTGATAAAGATTGCGCCATCATTATTATATCAGTATCTCATTATCCATATTATATGGAAGGCCAAGGACCGGCTCTGCCAAACGACGGAAGCGCGTTTCCCGGCGCCCGGCAGATTCCGCCGCCGCAATCGTTCCAGCCCCGGGGTTGGGAACCGCCGCCCCCGCACAACCCAACAAACGATCTTGTCAGGACTGTGAAATCCATCCTCTGGAGCGCGGGATTCGTCTCGTTCATGATGGTGCTGGTCGTCAGCTTCATCGTGGTTCTGGCAATGACGCCAGAGATACAAAATTGGATCACGACGCCTGTGCCCTCTTCGAGCGACCCGGCCGTTCTCATTCACCCGACCAACACTGTCTTCATCATCACGCCGTTCTACACCCCGCTCTTCACCGTCTCTGGACTGGGGTTCCAGGCCTGGCACATTCTTATGCTTGGCATCCTGTTCTGCTCGGTGGTTTACGCGAAATTCGACCTTCTGAGGAGCTGGCTCTCCGCAAAAAACGCGGCTGCCAGGTCGCTCATGATTCCGGAGAAAGCCACCAGCAGCCTTGAGGGAGTGGCGAAGCTCTTCATGGCAGGAATGTCATTCAGCATAGTGTATTTCATCTTCCTTGAACTGATAAATGTTGAGATGGGCACCCCGGACTTCGATAGCCTGTCCCGACCGGAACTCATCTTCGGCCTCTTCAACGCCTCGGTATGGGAGGAGCTGGTGTCCAGGGTCCTGCTTGTGGGCGCCCCGTTGCTGCTCATCGGCCTCGTCCGGAAATGGGATAAGCCATTCGCGAAGCTCCTGGGCGGCGGCCTGGGTTTCACTCCGGTCACTTTCACGCTCATATTATTTTCTGCTCTTATATTCGCCCTGGCGCATGTGGGCTCCTGGGACCTCTGGAAGGTGCCGCAGGTCCTGGTCACGGGGCTTGCCCTGGGCTGGGCCTTCGTGAGGTACGGCCTGCACGCATCCATACTCATCCATTTCTCCATCAACCTCTATTCCTCGATTACGGAGATTTGGCCGGACAATGAATACCTCTTGATGCTGTTGGGAGCGGCGATACTGATATGGATGGCGGCGGGCGGTTACTTCTTCCTGCATTACTGCATAGAACTTGCGATGAAGCTCTTCCCAAGCCTTAAACCGAAGCCCGCCCCAATGGCCGCATATCCATCGCCACCGCCGCATTGGCAGTACGGCGCTATCCAGAATCCAACCCGGCAACCGGCCCAAACCCAGTTCCCGCCGCCACCGCCGCCGCATTGGCAGAACCGGCCCACAGTGCCGCCGCCGCCCTGGGCGTACGGGCAAACGCCGGCCCAAGCACCCCCGCCTGCATACCAGCCGCCCCCGCAGCCTCCGCCCGCATTGAAACGGGGCATAACCGGCGGCTTCGTCTGCACCCAATGCGGCCACACAGCGGCAAGCTATGATTCCGGGAAGCTCACGTGCCTGAGGTGCGGGACGGCGCATTACCGGGATGTGCCCGCGAAGCCCGAGGAAAAATCGCAGATAGAATTTTGACGGGGGGGAGGATGAGAGAAACGCGGCCTGTATGACCACGCCCTGAGTCCTCATGGTTCCGGCACCGGCCATCCTCATCATGCCCCGTCTGAATTTCCCATTTTATAAACTGGAGGGCGGGGTAATGCATCGAATCTCGTGATTTCGATGGTGTGATACTGCCAATTGCATGATATCCCTTGAAGCCTTGCCCGTGAGGGCAGGGTTTGGGGCCCTACCCAACGCTAACAGTGGCCCCCAATCTAGAAGCTCTTGCACAGAAAGCTATTCTTTCTATCTTTTGTTGGGAAAACGCAACGAGAAGGATGAGAGAAAAGCAGCCATGCAAGATCCGCGTAATGAGTTTCACCCTGCATACGAGTGGCAGGGCGAGTACCCGACATCCCTGGGCTTACACCCAGGGTTTTCCATACAGGAATTCTAGAATGCCTCAGAATGAAGGGGCAAGCGCACTCGATTCAATAAAGATTCAAGACCCCGCGCTTACACGCGGGGCATGCTGCCATGATTCGAAACATCTGTAAATAAAACAATAATATCAAAAAGGAATATAAATAAAAATGATGGGGAATAGCCCCCATCATTTCTTCATTATTTTCATCCAGCCGCCGCTCTCGTAGACCTGGAGTCTCCTGGCGGTCAGGGTCTTCTTGAACTCGTCCCAGTCGATTGTCTCGAGACGTGGGTTCCTTCCCTTCGTGAACTGGACACCCTTTGTTCCCTTCACGCGGCCTGGCTTCAAATTCTTCCTCTTGGCAATCTCTATTGCCCTATCCACACTTATCGGTTCCATTACCATTTTTGTTCCTCCAATAGTTTTTTCTCCGACCTGGCTTTTCGGCCAGATAGAAGCCAGGCCTATAATGTTGTCATGATTATTTAAAACTTTCGCACTACTGGCAGTGGTATTGCTCTTTTAACTTTTTATCATTGCGCATCTTTTCTGAGAACATAGCCAGATAACCTGGCTGCCGTTCGGATTTGTTCAATGCCGCGCGGCCAAACAATGCAACATATTATTTTTTAAGTTCTGACTCTGAGTTTTCCAGGCCCCTCTTTGCCTCGGCGTTGTCCGGCTGAAGCTCAAGTATCTTGCGGTAACACTCAGCCGCGTCGGTGTATTCCTTGGCCTTGAGCGAGGCATTGGCAAGCGTGAACCAGGCAGGGATGTAATCCGGTTTGCTCCCCAGGATTTTGGATATCGTGTTGATCGCCCTGTCCCGCTCGCCCATCTCGAACTGGACCTGGGCCAGCAGGCATACGGCCATATCATCGTAGGGGTTGATCTTGAGTGCCTTGCGGAGGCTGTTTGCCGCATCCGAATACCGCTCGCTTTCGATGAATCTCCTTGCCCTGGAGACCAAGGCATGGATGTCATTGCCCGCATCCTGGGGTTCCTGCTCCTCCCTCTGTTCCACAAGCTCCTGTTCGATGGTTCCCAGGGACTGGCTTCGGGCATATTCCTTGGCCTTGCCCGCGGTTCTTGATAGTGCCAGGCTCTTTTTCTCAAGATCCTCCAAGGCTATCTCCAGCGCCGATTTGGTGAGTCTGCTGCCCACTGCATTTTTCAATTCTGCCAACGGCCGGTATTCATCCGTTAGAAGTTCGAGTGCTATGCCCTCCTCCTTTGTCAGGTGCTCCTCGGGGCGGCTGAACTCATCTGAAATCATCTCCGTCTCGGTTCGGGGCTTAAGGATCTCTTTCTGAATGGCCTTCTCCAGTTTTTCATTTTCCGAGCGGGTGCGGGTTGCTTTCTTACCCGTTCCCTTGACCTTTTCCCCGGGGGATTGGACAAGCTTGCTCTTGAGGATGTCCAGCGCCCTTTTTGCTTGCCGGAACTCGGGGTTCAGGCGATGGGAGCGCTCAAGGCAGATTATGGCTTTATCGAACTCGCCCATACCCACATAAGCCTTCCCCTTGACATACCAGCCTTCGGAGAAGAGCGGCCTTGACCTGAGCACGGCATTGAGGAGGTCAAGGGCCTCGTCGTAACGTTTCAGGTGAATCAGTTCGACTGCTTTATTGTTCATTGCGGCCATGTAATTCGGGTTTATCTCCAGCGCCCTGTCATAGCACTTCAGGGCCTCATCATATTGCCCGAGCTTTGACAGCAGGTTTCCCTTGTTGTTCCAGGTCGTTTCATGGGACCGGTCCATTTCCAATGCCTTGTCGTACCACATCAGCGCCTCTTTGTGGCTTTCCAGTTTGGTGTGCACCATGCCAACATTGGACATGGCGTCGACATTCTCGGGATCGAGTTCGATCGCTTTGAGATGGCATTTGAGCGCTTCCTTGTAGTTGCCTGCCACGGCAAGTATCAAACCCTTGTTGTTCCATGCATCCGGGTTTTCCGGGTCTATCTCCAGAACGTGATTGTAGGCTGTGATGGCTTCGGCCAGCTGCCCCTTGCGGTAGTGCTCGTTGCCCTCGGATATCAACTTTGCGACATTGCCCTTCCTCGTGCCCGAGATGGCTCCCAGGGCACCCATGAAAACCTGACAACTGACCGCATTGCGGCCTTTAAATGACCTCATCGTGCATCCACTCTCGGAAGGTAATGCAATTAAGAATATATAAAAATATAATGTCTAAATTATCTAGGAGAATTCGTATTATATTTTTGAGAACTTACCATTCCTAAGATTTATGATGGTGATTGCCATGTCATGTCGGTGCTTGAGTTGGCGGAAAGCGATGCTAAGAGAGCTTTGATAAGCGTATCGGACAAGACTGGACTGCTGGAATTCTCAAGAGAGCTGGTCGACCTGGGCTACGGCATAGTTTCGACAGGCGGCACCTACAAGGAACTTCACGAGAACGGCATACCGGTTGAGCGCGTCTCTGATGTCACCGGTTTCCCAGAGATACTGGGCGGCCGCGTCAAAACGCTTCACCCGACGATACATGCCGGCATACTGGCAAAGGATGATGACGAGCATCAAAAGGAGCTTAAGCAACATGGCATTGGCCGCTTCAACATGGTCGTGGTGAACCTCTATCCGTTCGAGAAGGCTGCGGCAGAAATGGCCGGCGAATCCGAGCTCATAGAGAACATTGACATCGGAGGGCCGACGCTCATAAGGGCGGCGGCCAAGAACCACGGCAGCGTAGCCGTGATAATCGAGCCCGCCCAGTACAAGCCCGTTATCGCGGAGCTGCGGGAGAAGGGGGTACTTTCCCAGGAGACGCGAAAAAGACTGGCATGGGAAGCTTTCACCAGGACCGCGGAGTACGATGCCATAATCTCCAACACGCTGAAGGATGCGCTGGGCGTCGACATGGGATACCCGGAACGCCTCATCATCCCTTTCAGAAAGGTTCAGGACCTGAGGTACGGCGAGAACCCATACCAGAAGGCTGCATTTTACAGGGACATTTTCCTGGCGGAGCCATGCATTGCCAACGCCAGAAAGCTGAAGGGGAAGGAGCTTTCCTACAACAACATACTGGACATGAATGCCACCCTTGAGATGGTGAAGGATTTCGAGGAACCGACCGCGGCCATAGTCAAGCACATGAATCCCAGCGGCATCGCCAGCGCCGGGTCCATCTCCGAAGCGTTCGCCAGGGCGCTGGGCGCGGACCCGCTCTCGGCTTACGGGGGAATCGTCGCCCTGAACAGGGAGCTGGACATTGACACCGCCAAAGCCATGAGGAAGATATTCCTCGATTCCATAATCGCGCCCTCATTCCACGCCGGCGCCATGCCATTGCTGGAGAATAAGAAGGTGATGCTGCTGGAGACCGGCAGCCTTGAGGGCGTGAAGAAGCCGGCCATGGACATGAAGAGGGTCGTGGGCGGCGCCCTTGTGCAATCAAGGGACCTGAGCAAACTGGACCCGTCCAAGCTTAAGGTTGTTTCGAAGAGGGCACCGACCCCCGGGGAGATGGAGGACCTTCTGTTCGCCTGGAAGGTGGTGAAGCATGTCACTTCAAACGCCATAGTCCTGGCTGCCGGAAAATCCGCAGTCGGCGTCGGCGCCGGCCAGATGAGCCGGGTTGGCTCTGTGGAGATTGCGGTCAAGAAAGCCGGAAAGAGGTGCGCGGGCGCGGTGATGGCATCAGACGCGTTCTTCCCTTTCAGAGACGGGATGGACGCCGCAGGAAAAGCCGGCGTCACTGCCGTGATACATCCCGGCGGCTCCATCCGGGACCCGGAAGTGCTGGATGCGGCCAACGAATATGGGATGGCCGTGGTCTTAACGGGCATGCGCTGCCTCAGGCATTAGGGGGAAGCCATGACAGATCCAGAAGCGTATGGGAGTGCCGTCAAATGGCTTTACGACCTCCAGTATTTCGGCATGAAGCTGGGCCTGGACAACACACGGGCATTGTTGGACGAACTGGGCAACCCCCACGAGAGATTGAGGGCCGTCCATGTTGCTGGCACAAATGGCAAGGGCTCGGTATGCGCATTTCTCACCGGAATACTGATGGACGCCGGGCTGAAGGTCGGGACCTACACTTCGCCGCATCTCAGGGATTTCGGGGAGCGCATCTGCATAGACTCTTATCCCATGACCAGGGCGGAGGTTCTGCGGGCTATCGAGAGCATCAGGCCATGCATCGAAAAGCTAGCTGTAAAAGGCAAACAATGCACGTTCTTCGAGGCCACGACCTGCATGGCGTTCCAGCATTTTGCCAGGCGCGGGATTGACGCGGCCGTCATCGAGGTGGGTATGGGCGGACGGCTGGATTCCACCAATGTGCTGGCGCCTGTGCTCAGCGCGATAACGAACATCTCGCTGGAACACACACAGCATCTGGGCAATACGCTCGGCAAGATTGCATTCGAGAAAGCCGGGATAATCAAGCCCGGCGTTCCGGTGGTGTCTGCCGTCACCGAGCCGGAGGCCAGAAAGGTCATAGAAGCGGCGGCGCGAGAGAGAGGCTCGGAATTGCATGAATCGGGCGCGGAGTGCGAGGTTCGGATTCTAGATGCGGGAACCCTGAAAACAACAATCTCGGCCATTACCAAAAACAACAAATATGAACAAATACACATCAAACTCGCCGGCGCCCATCAGGCGACCAATGCGGCTACGGCCATCGTTGCGGCAGAGATGCTGTCGCACGGAATTTTCCCGGTCAAACCCGAGAATATAGTTAGAGGCATGGAGAGGACAAGGTGGGCTGCCAGGCTGCAGGTTGTCAGGCGAAGGCCGACCGTGATACTTGATGCCACGCACAATCCCGGAGGGGCAGAAACCCTGGCCGCGTTCCTCAAAACACATTTCCATGATGAAAAACCTGTGATGGTGTTTGCCATGCTGGAGGACAAGGAGGTCGGGCCGGTGGTAAAATTGCTGGAGCCGCTGGCTGCGCGGTCCCTGGTGACGGAATCCTCTTATGAGAGGCGCATGAAGGCTGCCGACCTGGCTTCCAGATTCTCAGGGGGGAAGGAGGTCATCGGTTCCGTGGGCGAGGCCGTGGACAGGGCCTTTGCCGTTGCCGGGGAAGAAGGCACCATTCTGATTACCGGTTCCATATTCACGGCCGCTGATGCGCTGGAACACCTGGATATGCTGAGGATGAGGGAGATTGTCACGATACTCTCCGAATTGCACGGCCCCGGCGCCTATCCGGGCAGGGATCCGGAGACGGGGGGGCCGCCGCCACCAGGTTCCCAGGAGCCTTTCAGGGTGCTCATCTCGACCATCCTTTCACAGCGCACCAAGGACGAGAACACGCATGTAGCCACCGAGGCGCTGTTCTCTGTTTTCGACACCCCGGAGAAATTGGCAAGCGCCGACCCGGAGGAGGTCATGGCTTTGATAAGGCCTGCGGGATTCTACAGGCAGAAGGCCATGAATATAATTCGGACCGCCACCATGCTGCGGGACTCATTCAACTCGAAAGTGCCGGACCGATTGGAGAGTTTGACCTCACTGCCCGGCGTGGGCAGGAAGACTGCGAATTGCGTGCTGGCCTACGGGTTCGGCATACCGGCGATTGCTGTGGACACCCATGTCCACAGGATAAGCAACCTGATGGGCCTGGTCAGGACCCAAGAGCCCGATGAAACAGAGGAGTGCCTTTCGCGGATAGTGCCGAAGGACCTCTGGCTGGATGTGAACCGGCTCATGGTCAGGCACGGCCAGACCATCTGTTCGCCAGTAAAGCCAAGATGCCGCGAATGCCGGGTATCGCATCTGTGCGACCATGGGATTTACTGTTGAATTTTAGATTTTCGATTTGTGTCAATACAATGCCACGACACGTTATGCCTGGCCGTTAAGGACGGCCAGCCACCGTTAAATCTACAATCTACAATCCCTTACCCGGCGACATCTGTTCTATGAGTTCGATGAGGTATTTTGCATTCTCATGGTCGCAGGCCGCAACTATCTTCTCAAGGCATTTTTTGGCCAACGCGTATTTCTTGGCGTAGAAAAGGAGTTTGGCCCTTGAGAACATGGCGGCGCTGTCCCTGGGATTGAGCAGCAGGGCCTTGTCTATCATGCTCATTGCTCTATCCGGCTCTTCCATGGCCAGAAGGGCATTGCTGATCCGAATGTATGTTCCCGGGGTCCCCACCGGGCCGCCGTTCTCCAGGTCTGCGCGCTCAAGGTTTCCGGCCACCATGGAGATGAATTCCTTTTCCCGGGCATCGAACCTGAGCTCGTCCCCCACACCCAATTCAAGAGGAATCCGGAGAAAAGAGAGGGCATCGTCCAGCAGTGATGATAATTCTTCCTTCGACAGGCTCTTTGCGTTCAAGTTCTCAAGATATGCTGAGAGCTGGGCCCGGGCATTCTTCATATCGCGGTTCACGGCATCCACGGATTTGCCCGCATGCGCTTTCAGGATGGCCCTGTCCCTTACATCGGCCCGAATCTCCTTCTGGAAAACGAAGCCGCATCTGGAGCATGCCTCCAGCTCCTTCGGGACTTCAGCCCCGCAAAGGTCACAGGTTCTCATGGTTTCTGTCACGAATCTCTCAGGTAATAGATAAAGATTGGTCAAACATGGCAGATTTCATTCGAAAATCCATTGAAATTGTCCGGGAGATTAAATAATTCCCGGCTGGGATTCATCAGCGACAGCTATATATATATTGAAGCCATTAATTGGAGCGAGAGGATGATGAGAACACATTTTTCCCGAGGGAACGTACTGAACTCGGAAACAAACCCCGGAGCCGGAAAGACTCTGCGACTTAAGCCGCATAAAAGATGGGGCGACGACGGAGTGGCATCCACTGTCGGCACAATCATGGCCATGATGGTCTTCCTTTCTGCCCTGTCCATGTTCACGAGCCAATACATTCCTGTGTACATGGAGGAGAACGAGGCCAGCCACATGAGTGAAGCCTACGGCCAGTTCGCCGCCCTCAAGCAGGCGGTGGACCTGCAGATACTGGCCGGCACCATACAGGGCACATCCCCCGTGCAGATGTTCTCCCCGATAAAACTGGGCGCCCCGGGAATACCCATGTTCGCCTCCCCCACGCCCGGCTATCTCTCCACCGGCCGGTTGGACAGTTACAACAACGTGAGCTTCAGTTTCAAGACCAATGCCACCATCAGCCATGATGTCAAATATGAGACGGGCGGCTCCATCAGCCTGTATGTAGCCAACAGATACTACATACCCCAGGAACTCGCTTATGAGAACGACGCCCTGATATTGAAGCAGTCGGACGGTCAGTACATGAAGGCCATGCCGCAGTTCAAGGCGACCCTGGTCGGCATCGGCAACAACGGAACATACCTCTACGACATATCATACACCTTGGTGGACATGAGGGGGCTGGATTCCAATTACGTGGGATTCGGCACCAGGGGCGTCCAGACCACACTGAAGTCCGTGACCACGACCACGTTCACCAATCTGACGGGAGAAGCGGGTCTGGCTGCGTACGATTCTCTTTTCATAAAGCAAAGGACATGGTATCCAACGGCATGGAATTCCAGCTTCAACCAGATCCTTAGGGAGATGCCGCTGAGTTATTACAATATCACACTTAACAAATTGCCAAACAATGACCCGATAGACGATTTCTACGAGATCGTGCTGAGGATAAGGCCGGAAGCGATTGCCAGATTCACGCTGACCGTGGCCTACGTCGAGATTTCGACCGCAGAGATGGGGGCGACTTAGGAGGATTGACCATGAGCATGAAAGAGTCTATGATGCAGAAGATGCTGAAGAAAAAATCACAGACACTCAAGGTCAAGGTTCCAGTTGGGGTCATGGCCCTTGAACAGAAATGGAAGGAAGGGAAAGGCTCTCCGATATGCCCCATCCCGGACATCACAGAGCCCGGTGTTGATGAGATTGAGATATACAGCATAAGGGAGCCACACAGCTATGCAAGAATCGTGTATGACAACAACAACTCTGAATATATATACCAGATTCACGAACCGCCGTTGAACGAGAGCGAGACAGAGGTGCTCAAGCTCATCAAGGATTCGCTCGAACGCACGCTGGAATACGAATTGGAAAAGATGGCCATAAAAGACAAGAGCGAGTACCTGAAGAAGAGCGTGGACAGTTTCATCAAGAGCAGGGAGATGCGCCTGGAAGCGGCAACCGTTGAGAAGATCCACTACTACATTTCCAGGGACTTCGTTGGCTACGCGTCCGTCGATCCGCTTATGAACGACCAGTACATCGAGGATATTTCTTGCGATGGGACAAATGTGCCGCTCTTCATATATCACCAGAAGTTCGAATCCATCAAAACCAGCGTGAAGTTCGTGGAGGAGCATGACCTAAACAGTTTCGTGATCTACCTGGGCCAGCGCTGC
The DNA here is from genome assembly GCA_046485165.1 of Thermoplasmata archaeon. Classification (GTDB taxonomy): domain Archaea; phylum Thermoplasmatota; class Thermoplasmata; order SG8-5; family SG8-5; genus UBA147. The sequence continues at coordinate 5,379 of JAWOHM010000130.1, read as the reverse complement.
GGAAAACAGGTTTCCGTGTCCGTGCCCATCCTGGACGGCACTAGCGTGGAAGGGCACAGGGTCCAGGCAACATACGGGACAGAAGTTACAACAAGAGGTTCATCATTCACTATCAGGCGTTACAAGGAAAAGCCGTTCACGCCGGTGGAACTGATAACCTACAACACCGCATCCCCGGAGATGGTGGCTTACGCATGGATGCTGGTCGAGCACGGCCAATCCATGATAATTGCTGGCGGAACCGCAAGCGGAAAGACTGCCACCCTGAACGCGCTGGCATTATTCATCAAACCCGGCGCAAAGGTCATCACAATGGAGGACACCAGGGAGATCAACCTGCCTCACGAGAACTGGATCCCGGGAACCACAAGGACCGGCGTGGGGGAGCGCGACAAGAGCGGAAAGGCTGCCGGCGAGATCAACATGTTCGAGCTTGTCAGGGCTGCCTTGAGGCAAAGGCCCGAATACATCATAGTCGGAGAGGTGAGGGGCGCGGAGACCGCCACCATGTTCCAGGCCATGGCCACTGGCCACACCACATATTCCACCATGCACGCCGACTCGGTTAAGAGCATGATCAACAGGCTTGAGAATCCGCCCATCAGCACGCCCAGGATACTGTTGACCTCGCTGAATTTCGTCATAATCCAGAAGCATGTGAGGGTGGGCGACAGCATAGTCCGGCGCATCGTCCAGATTGTCGAACTTGTCGGTTTCGAACCGGAGACCAACGAGGTCATAACCAACATGGTCTATGAGTGGGACCAGCGTTCGGACGGATTCATTTACAAGGGCCACAGCTTCATCCTTGACCAGATAATGGAGATGAAGAACATGACCCACGAAGAGATGAACGCCGAGATGAGGAGGCGCGTGGACATCATCAAATACCTGGTGGAGAAAAACATCACGGATTTCAGGAAGATCTCCAACCTGGTCGTTGCCTATTACAAGGAGCCCATGGAAACCATCCAGAAGATACGCGATGAGATGGGGTGGGTAGAGGAAGCGTCATTGCTTATGAAAGAGGGAGGCGAGAGCATTGGCGCATGAGACACAGGACACGTTCCAGAAGCTCGAGACCAAGGGGCGCCACCTCAGGACCAAGAGGTCCAGGGAGGATGTGATTAACCTGCCGCATCTGGTCCGGTTGCCGAAGGGCGCCGTGCCGGAATACATCAAATTGACATCGTTCCAGGAACTCAGCTGGCGCGTCATGGGGAAGCGTGTCAAGGCCAAATACACCGAGGACCAGGAGCTCGAGGAGAACCTGCTGAAAGCCCACATGAAGATTCGGCCGGAGGAATTCATGGCCACCATCTACATGACCGCGCTCGTACTGGCAATAGGCGGCATAGTGGCCGGGATCGTGATAGCGATTATATTTACGCTCTTCCTTGATTTGATGATCATCGGAATCCTTCTGGCGGTCGTGATGCCCATCGGCCTGCCTTTCATGGCGATGACCGTGCTCAAGGGGTCGCCGGGCAGCAAGGCCAAGGCCAGGGGCCGCGACATAGACAAGAGGATATCCTCGGCCATGAGTTTCATCTCGGCGATGGCGTCCGCGAACGTGCCGGTCGACATGGTGTTCAAGGAACTGTCCAGGCAACCGGTTTATGGCGAGATTCAGAAGGAAGCCGAGTGGATAACAAGGGACACCGAATTGCTGGGAATTGACATTCTGACGGCAATCAAACGCGGCGCAGGCCGCTCGCCGTCACAGAAATTCCAGGATTTCTTGCAGGGGGTGGTTACCACATCCACCTCCGGCGGACAGCTCAAACCGTACTTCCTGATGAAGGCCACCGAGTACGAGAAGGAGAACAAGCTTGCCCTCAAGAGCACAATGGAAACCCTTTCCATGCTCGGAGAGAGCTATGTCACGGTAGTGGTCGCATTCCCGCTGTTCCTTGTGGTCATTCTGGCCATCATGGCTATCATCGGCGGGAACGCGGACAACACGCTCATGATTCTGTATGCGGTGGTGGGCCTGATGATTCCGCTGGCACAGTTCGGATTCATATTCGTGGTATGGAACATCAGTCAAGAAACATAAGGTAGGAAAGATAACATGGCAATGACAAAGGACGAGATGAAGAAGGTCGTGATGGAGAAGAACCGCGACTATACCAGGGCAATCCTTGGAATCAGCGCGGCCGTTCTCGCGCTGTTCGTTGTCTTTGCACTCCTTAACCTTACCGACCAGGTCGACTGGTCCATGAGACAGATACCCACAAGCACCATCACCGTGAATGGCGTGGATACGACGGTTGTCGGCATCGACACCAACGAGAACGGCATAATAGACTCCGGAGATGTGTTCGACGGGCATGACAGCGACGGGGATGGAATTCCGGACCAAGGCCAAACGCCCATGCAACGTTTCCTCAATTTCGTGTTCATAGGCTTGGGAATAATGATTGGGCCTTATGCGTTCTACTCTTCAAAAAAGCAGCAGAACACAAAAGACATCGAGAAGAGGCTTCCCGATTTCCTCAGGGATGTCGCCGAGGCGGGAAGGTTCGGCATGACCCTTGCCGATGCCATAGTCGTCGCATCATCAGGAAGATACGGAAAATTGACGCCGGAGATAAAGAAGATGGCCGCCCAGATAGAATGGGGCGTTCCGGCCGGGGAGACGCTGAGGCTGTTCTCGGAGAGGGTCAACACACCGCTGGTGCGGAGGGTGGTCACGATAGTCGTCAAGGCGAGCGATGCGGGCGGCAGCGTTGCCGACGTCCTGAGCATGGTGGCCCACGACACGAAAGAAGAGCAGTACTCCCAGGCAGAGCGCAACCTGCAGATGAGCACGTACCTCGCTGTCATCTACATATCGTTCTTCGTGTTCCTGGTGACCATCATCATCCTGAACCTCACTTTCCTTCCGAAAATCAGGATTGCGGGCACAAATGTGGCCGCTGCCGCAGAGGCGGCGGGCATCGAGGGCGGCATTGGAGGGGCATCCTTGGATGTTTCCGCCATTCCGGCCATCCAGATATGTTTCTTCCTGGCGGTCATGGCCCACGCAATAGGAGATGGCATCATGGCAGGGGTTCTTCAAACGGGCAGCATAGCCGATGGCATGCGGCACAGCGTCATACTGCTGATTCTGGGATTCTTGATCCTGACTTTCGTGTAGGTGGTGCAAAAAATGGCTGACAGCGTTGTGGAAGAGGCCCGGATGCAGGAAAAAGATGATGGCGAGGCACTAGATGTGAGGAAGAAAGGCCCGGGCGCCATGAACAACCTGAAGAAATCCTACATGATGAAACTCAAGGGAAAGAAGGCAATGAAGGTGGTTGCCCCGAAAGGTTCCCAGTCAGAGGAGAAGAGCATACTGGAGGGCGTGACCACCATCCCGAAGATAGTTGAGAAACACATCCAGGAGATAGAGATAGCGCCAATTATCGAGGGATACTCGTATGTCCGAATAAAATACGACAATATCGGCAACGATTACCTGTATGAGGTCATCGAGCCCCGCCTCACGGAAGAAGAGGAAGACATACTCGAGGTGCTGAAAGAGACACTCGTGGATTCCCTGGAACGGTTGGTGGATGCTGCCAATGAGGAGAAGGAGGCATACCTCAGAAAGGGCATCGACAGCATGCTGTCCGATATGGGGGTGAATCTGAATCCCATCTCCAAGGAGAGGGTCGCTTATTATATCCTGCGGGATTTTCTCAGATACGGGGCCATTGATGTCACCATGATAGACGTGCAGGTTGAGGACTTGTCCTGCGACGGCATGAACGTCCCGCTCTACGTGTTTCACAGGAAATACGGCTCAATCCAGTCAAACCTGAGGTTCAAAACCTCCGAGGAGCTTGACGGGTTCGTGGTATGGCTGGCCCAGCGCTGCGGCAAGCACATATCCGTCGCCGAGCCGATGCTGGACGCCACAATTCCCGACGGTTCAAGATTGCAGGCCACCCTGGGAACCCACGTGACCAAGCGCGGCTCGTCCTTCACTATCAGGCGTTTCAGGGAGAATCCGTTCACGCCGCTGGACATGATTCGTTTCAAGACCATGTCCCTGGACATGATGGCCTACCTCTGGCTGTGCATAGAGAACGGCAAATCCATTCTTGTGTGCGGCGGCACTGCCAGCGGCAAGACGACAACTCTCAACGCCGTCCTGCTGTTCATCCCGCCACAGATGAAGATAGTCAGCATCGAAGACACGCGCGAACTGAACCTGCCCCACGAGAACTGGGTGCCACTGCTCACCAGGGCCGGTTTCGGAGGAAAGGACGCCTCCGGGAAGGCGGCCGGAGAGATAGACATGTTCGAGCTTCTGACCGCCGCGCTGAGGCAGCGCCCCCAGTACATGATGGTCGGTGAGGTCAGGGGTTCGGAAGCATATGTCGTTTTCCAGGCAATGGCCACCGGAAAGAGCGCCTACACCACTTTCCACGCTGAGAGCGTCCAGGCGATGGTGCACAGGATGGAGCAGCCGCCCATCGAGGTGCCGAGGGCCCTCATAAGCGCGCTCAACATGGTTCTCATCCAGGCCCAGGTGAAAGTGGGGACGAAGATGACCAGGCGCGTGAAATCCCTCACCGAGATAGTGGGCATAGACCCGGACAACAATGAATTGATATCGAATTCCGTCTATACATGGAATCCCGCGGATGACACGTTCAACTACAGCGGCCACAGCTACATTTACGAAGAGATTGCCGTGACCAAGGGCTGGAACCAGAGGGAGATGATGCGCGAGGTCAAGCGCAGGACAAAGCTGCTTCTCTATCTGAAGAGCCGCAATGTCAGCTACAAGAACGTGGCCAAATACGTATCGGCATACTACAAGGACCCGAACAAGGTCATGAAAGAGGTCGACGATTCCGGATTTACCGGCGAGGAGTGAGGCTCCCCACAGCTACAACTGGGGACATCCTCTACCGTTTCATGCTGAATGACATGATTTGATTGGTTAAAATGGGTCATCCAGCATAGTTCCTGTTTGCCACAAACATGAAGAAAGCGAAGGGAGCCTTTAACTAAACAATCCTTGCCGAATCCCTTCGGGATATTGCCAGTTGTATAATTTCTATCGGCTAGGTCCTCGGTGAGTTCCTCACCTGCGGCCTCGCCTTCAGAATGGCTTTAAACTGTGTTTCATCGTCTTTCATCTGCAGACCGGAAGGTCGTAGCATTCAGGCGAGGCATGTTTAGTAACCCGGTAATCTCATCGTTTCTTTATTGACGATTACCGGCCATACGCTTTGGGACTCATTGTTTGGTCATCGACTACCCACGGCGAATGCTTCTTTTTGGATTTATTCAGTTCTCGCATTCACCAATTGTTTGCTTATTGATTGTTTATGGCACTGATTCTGTTTCATATATGCTATCGCGCCAGGGGAATGCGCC